>CADCOE010000018.1 GCA_902802985.1 uncultured Ruminococcus sp. | reverse complement strand
CACACGGGGATAGCTCGTTGATACTGTATGGGTTACCATACTTGAGCGAGAAGCCCCCACCTCTATAGGTGGGGGAGTATGTCACTTGGAATATAATAACAAGGATTTTATAGCGAAAAGAGGTAATCGTTAAGATGGAAAGTAATATAAAAAGATTTTTAGAGTCGTGCTGCGGAAAGACTGTTGCATTTTGTGGGATCGGCGGCAGTAATCTGCCCTTGATACGGATTTTTAAAAAATACGGAGCTAATGTGCTTGCCTGTGACAAAAGAGAACGGGAAGTATTGGGCGAAAATGCCGATAAAGCCATAGCATATGGTGCCACACTGAGATTGGGTGAGGACTATCTCAAAGATCTGAATGCAGATATTGTGTTCAGAACACCGGGTATGAGATATTATATGGATGAATTGGTACAGCTGCGGCGTCAGGGAACGGCAGTCACCAGTGAAATGGAAGTGTTTTTTGATCTGTGTCCGTGCAGGACGATTGCCGTAACAGGCAGCGACGGCAAAACAACCACAACCACCATCATCTCTGAATTGCTTAAGGCAGAGGGATATAATGTTCATCTTGGTGGTAATATCGGTAAGCCGCTTTTGCCTGAAATTGAAAGCATATCGCCTGACGATATTGCTGTAGTGGAGTTGTCCAGCTTTCAGCTGATCTCTATGCGAAAAAGTCCTGATATTGCCGTTGTGACGAATTTGGCGCCCAATCATCTTGATATTCATAAAGATATGCAGGAATATATTGATGCCAAGAAAAATATTGTTCTTCATCAGAATGCATTCGGACGTGCCATACTCAATCTTGATAATGATATTGCAAAATCATTTGAAGAATATACCCGTGGACAAACCTGTTGGTTTACACGCCGTGCCAAGAGCAGCAACGGAGCCTATCTCACCGAGGACGGTACAGTGATGATGAACGATTACGGCAAAGAAACGGCTGTTATGAATGTTTCTGATATTAAAATACCCGGACTGCATAATATAGAAAACTACCTTGCTGCTATTACAGCAGTATGGGGGATGGTCAAACCGGAAACTATCCAACAAGTGGCACAGACGTTCGGCGGTGTAGAACATCGTGCAGAGCTGGTAAGAGAGCTTGACGGTGTAAAGTATTACAATGATGCGATCGGTACCAGTCCGACCCGAACCGTAAAAGGAACATTATCTCTCTATGACCGTAAAATTATTTTGATTGCGGGCGGTTATGATAAAAAAATCCCTTATGACGAGATGGGTACAGTCATTCCTGAAAAGGTGAAAGTATTGATTTTGCTGGGGGCAACGGCGGATAAAATTGAAGCGGCAACGAAAGCAGCCCCGACCTATTGTGAAGGCAATCCTGTTATCATCAGAGTCAACACTATGGAGGAAGCCGTCAGAGCGGCAAGGGAAAATGCTGTCAGTGGGGATATTGTATCAATGTCACCTGCCAGTGCCAGTTTTGATATGTATCGAAACTTTGCAGAAAAAGGCCTGCACTTTAAGCGTATTGTCAATGAACTGAAGTGATCGCAACCAAAAAGATATGGCATATGATAGGGGGATAAGATGAAAGAAATTATAAAGCGGCTCTGCGTTGATAGGGGAATGTCAGGTCAGGAAACAGAAATGTATGAAATCGTTCGGGAATTGCTCAGCGGAACGGCCGAAGTGACCTGTGACAAAGCAGGTAATATTATCGCTGTAATGGGTGACGAATTAGCTGAAAAACATATTATGCTGGATGCTCACGCCGATAGAATTGGATTGATTGTCAGCTATATCAATAACGAGGGTTTCATTAAGGCCGAGCCTGTGGGAGGAATTGATCTGCGGACTTTGCCGGGAAGTGCTGTCAGTGTATTGGGAAAAGAAACGGTCACAGGTATTATCTGTACGATGCCGCCGCATCTTTCAAAGGGTGATGACGAGCTTTCTAAGGACAGTATTTGGATCGATACAGGTCTTGCGGCGGATGAGGTCAGGAAGATCATTTCTTTGGGAGACAGCGTTCTGGTCAGAAGTGAGTGGAGAGAGTTGCTGAATGGCAATATTGCCATATCCGCTTTGGATAATCGTGCAGGTTGTGCCGTACTGATCGCTTGTGCCCGCAAATTGAAAGCAATGGGGCTCCATCAAACGATGCCTTGTAAATTGTCGCTGGTATTTTCTGTACAAGAGGAAACAAGCGAAACAGGTGCGGCAGCAGCAGCGTATGCATTGTCGCCCAATGAAGCGGTAGTAGTGGATGTCGGTTTTGCCGATCAGGACGGTGTACCGTCAGAGAAAAGCGGTAAAATTGGCTGCGGTGCTATTATCAGTATTTCACCGGTGCTGTCTAAGGCTGTCACCGACAAAATAATGGAAACAGCCAAACGCATAGGAATGGAATGCGACTATGAAGTAACAGGCGGAGCAACGGGTACCAATGCTGATAAAATAGCAGCAGCACGCAGCGGGATCCCGACAGGTGTTATTTCTGTTCCTGAAAAAAATATGCATACACAAGTGGAAATGGTGTCGCTTCACGATATGGAAAAAGTGGCGGAATTATTGGCAGCTTATGTTGCCGAGGGAGGTGCTGTCAATGCTGGACTATGAATTGCTTAAAAAATTATGTATTGCGGATGGTATCTCGGGGGATGAAGGAGAAGTACGTGATGTGATACTTAACGAGATCAAGCCTTATACGGATGATATTACTGTTGATAAAATGGGCAATATTCTCGTGTTCAAAAAGGGCAGACAGACGCCAAAACAAAAGCTTTTGATCTCGGCTCATATGGACGAAGTAGGCTTTATCGTAACTGATATATTGGAGAACGGATGTTTGAAGTTTGCCGCTGTGGGCGGAGTGAATGACAGTGCAGCATTTGCTAAACAGGTACGTATCGGGAAAAATAAAATCAGCGGTGTTGTCAATGCTTGTCCTATACACGTTTTAAAGGCTGACGAACGCAAAAAAAATCCTCCGATTCATTCTTTGCAAATTGACATCGGAGCAAAAGATAAGGCCGATGCGCAGCAATATGTTTCGCTTGGTGACAGTATTATGTTTGATGCACTATATGAAAACAGCAGCGGCAGAATATTATCAAAAGCGATTGATGACCGTTTCGGCTGCCTGGTGTTGATAGAACTGATACGAAGTGAACTCGCTTATGACATATGGTTCAGCTTTGTCGTACAGGAGGAAGTAGGTCTGAGAGGAGCGAAAGCGGCAGCATTTACTATTAATCCCGACAGTGCGATCGTGGTGGAAGCGACTACTGCTGCGGATATTCCTTATGCCGACAATGAAAAAAAGGTGTGCTGTGTTGGCAACGGTGCCGTGGTATCGTTTATGGACAGAGCAACTATTTATGATAAGCAATATTATCAAATGGCAATGCAGGCGGCAAAGGAACAGGGTGTGAAAGCACAGACCAAAACAATGATCGCAGGCGGCAATGATGCAGGTGTCATTCATTCTTCCCGGGGCGGCGTCCGTACAATAGCAGTATCGGTTCCGTGCCGCTATCTTCACGCATCCAGTAGTTTGATCTCTGTAGAGGATGCTGAAGCCGTTTATGCTGTTGTCAAAGCGGTTGCGGAAAAAATTCTGAACCAATGATCAAGTATGTTACCGGTCAGGAAGAAAAAGATTTTATTTTGCTTTGCGGCAGGGCGAACATATATGCCTGTCGTATTGGCTGCTTGTGGGACAGCTATGGACAAGGGTTTCCCGATGTGTATTTCTGGATACAGTATACCGACGGTTTGCCGTCAGCGGCCATTGCTAAATGGAATAATGACGTTACTGTGTTGTTGACAGACAGCAGTGATGTGGATGAATTAAGAGAATTTTTATCCATAACGGGATTTGGCAGTGTGCTGTCGGAAAAAGTGATCTTTCCCGATATGGCTTATTCGGAGGGAATAGTGATGGAACGTCAAAAAGCGGCAGTTCCTACACAATGTCCGTACTCGTATGTTTTTGATGAACAGTCTCCACTGAATAAAGTACATCAGCTGCTTTGGCATTGCCGTGGAAATGGTTTTGCTGTGCCGTGCCTGGAAGATTTTCTGTTGGATGTATCTCACAAACTTCGACACCATACTGCCGGGTGCATTGCGGTAATGGATCACGAAAAATGCATTTCTTTTGCAATGACCACCGCATTGACGGCAAGCTGTGCTGTGATCGGAGCAGTGGCAACGGATAATGTTTACCGGAAAAAAGGCATAGGGACATTTTGTGTTGCCGAGCTGGCAGCACACTGTGGCAGCCGCCGCATTTTATTAATGCGTGATCCCGATAAAAACGAACATTTTTATCAAACATCAGGTTTTCAGAATATAGGACGTTTCGTAATGATCGAGCGTCAATAAAACGCTTTGAGGGGAGCCAATCAATTGGATGGTTGCCAAACGTTGCTATAATGATTTGATGCAACGATGACAAAGGAGAACGGAATGGAAAAAACGTTTTATGAGATAGATGAAAAGATTTTAAAGGCGGCAGATCAGGCGATGGAACTGTGCCGTCCGTACCTTGAAAGAGCCGATGAAATTGCCGAGTATAATCAGCATAAAATGTTGAAAGCGTTTCAGAAAGCAAGAGTCAGTGAAAGCTGCTTTACCGCTTCTACAGGTTACGGCTACGGTGACAGAGGCCGTGATGCATTGGACGAAGTTTTTTCTTATGTGCTGGATACAGAGGATGCCTTGGTAAGACATCACTTTGCCAGTGGTACACATACGCTGACGGTTGCTCTGTTCGGTGTGCTGCGTCCGGGAGATACAATGATTTCTGTAACAGGTCTGCCGTATGATACTTTGCAGGGGGTTATCGGTATCGGAGGAGAGAGCAGCGGTTCCCTCAAAGAATTCGGCATTCATTATGAACAAATTGATCTGATGGATGACGGCAGAGTGGATCTGGAAGCAATGAAAGAACGAATTAAACCGGAAACAAAAATGGTTTATATTCAGCGTTCCAGAGGCTATTCACTGCGTCCCACGCTGACCAACACCGAAATTAAAGAAATTACCGATCTGGCTCATGATCTGGCTCCCGGCTGCCTTGTTATGCTGGATAATTGCTATGGCGAATTTGTGGAAAAAACGACACCGGGGGAGATGGGCGTCGATCTGATGGCAGGTTCACTGATTAAAAATCCCGGAGGAGGAATTGCTCCCACAGGCGGTTATATTGCCGGCAGGCACGACCTTGTTGAAGCGTGCAGTTACCGGCTGACGACACCCGGTACAGGCAAGGAAATTGGCTGTACGCTTGGCAATAACCGTGAATTGTTTATGGGTGCGTTCAGTGCGCCGCACGTAACGGGAGAGGCTGTCAAGACTGCCATATTCACTGCTGCTTTGTATGAATTGCTGGGATTTGAAGTGACTCCGCGTTATAATGAGATAAGAGGAGATATTATTCAGGCAATTCTTTTGGGTAATGAGCGGCGTCTGGTTCAGTTCTGTCAAGGGGTGCAGAAAGCATCACCGATCGACTCTTTTGTAACGCCCGAACCTTGGGATATGCCGGGATATGACAGCAAGGTAATTATGGCGGCAGGTGCATTTACTCTCGGTTCATCCATTGAACTTTCGGCTGACGCCCCTATTCGTGAACCGTACGCAGTGTGGATGCAGGGTTCACTGAATTTTCACACGGGACGATTGGCGGCAATGTTGGCTGCTTCGGATATAATAACGGAGTAATGTATGGCGATTCGTGTTGTTAATATCAATGAAAACAGCACTGCGGTGCAGGAAAAAGCGGTCAGACGAAGTGTTACCTATGTTTCGTTTGCATGTATCATTATTCTGGCAATGCAGATGGGAGCAGGAGTTCTGATCGACGGTATAGTTGATCGGAACGATACTATCCTTTTATTGCTTTTTCTTATGATTTCGTCTGTTCTGACGATACTCATTCCGACATTTGTTTGTTCACAGCAGCAGGGTGGCTGGCGAAAAAATATGCGAAAATACAAACACCGATACAACCATCTCGCTTGTACTTTAATGGTCATATGGGGATTTGGACTTTGTGTAGTACTCAATTTCCTGATTGGGTTGTTGTGTCAGATAATGCCGTGGCTCGGTTCGCACGAAGCGGCGTATTTTTCTTCTGACCCGATGACAGTGCTGTTGATATTTTTGACAATGGCAGTTGTGCCGGCGGTGTGTGAGGAAGTGGCGTTCAGGGGAATATTTTGCGGTATGCTGGTCCGTGGAGGAGAAGGGTTTGCCGCAGCAGTAAGCTCATTGTTGTTTGCGTTGCTGCATTCCGGTTTCTCGGGAATGTTGTTTGCCTTTTTGGCAGGTATGATCTTTGCCTCTGTCCGTAAAACAAGCGGCAGACTGCTGCCGTGTATTATTATTCATTTTCTGAACAACGCTTTTTCTGTTTCGGCATCAATGGCATATCATATATTTTCACTCGATACCTACAATACTTTTCTGTACACGGCGGTTGGTATATCGGCATTGATGATGTTGATTGCCGCATTGATATTGGCTATCGGAAAAGTGCATTTGTTCCGGTACCGCAGACGGGCATGTGTTCTGGACACGGCAACGAAAATCACGGTATCTGTCGGCAATCCGTCGTTGATATTGTTAATGCTTTTAGCAGTCATTCAAAAGATTTTTTAAGCGGTGGTAACAATGACAAATGATGAAATATTAATGCGTGCAGCGATAGAACAAGCGATGCAAGCCTATGCCATTAACGAAGTGCCGATAGGAGCCGTTGTGACAAAAGACGGAGAAATTGTCGGTATGGGTTATAATCGTCGGGAAACGGGGAAAAATGCTCTCTATCATGCCGAATTGATGGCAATAGATACCGCCTGTAGGCGTTTGGGAGGATGGAGACTGTGGCAATGCGAATTATATGTCACACTTGAGCCGTGCCCGATGTGTGCGGGGGCCATTATCAATTCCCGTATTAAGAGAGTAGTATTCGGTTCGTATGACTATAAGGCAGGTTCGTGCCGATCAGTTATTAATTTGTTTGATCTGCCTTACAACCATAAACCGGAATACGTCGGCGGAGTATTGGAAGAAGAATGTGCCAAATTATTGTCGGATTTTTTCCGTGAACTGAGAGAAAAGAAAAAACGGGAGCGATGATGGTATCTTTCCGAATAGTTGACGGTAACAGGCATTATAAAGATAATCATAAAAATGATATTCAATCAACAGGAAATCCACTGTTTAGACAATGGATAGTTCATCAATGTGGTATGCTAACCGTATACGATTATTTCAGATGTTCGAAATCACGGGGGTGAGCCTTATTAAAAAGGTTTTTATTATATTAATGTCAATATTAGTGATACTAATGGGTTGGATGATGGTAGTTCTGTTCGGCAATGGGGCAGCAGGGGATGGTGCGGATGCTGCAGAGAGAGCTAATGTTAGTGTGGTACAAAGTGAGGAAACATCGGTTCCTATCACCGCTCCATCACAGAAAGAGCTGTCCTCACTCAGTACAGCACCATCTCATAATGATGCATCAGTATCAAACAGTGACCAATCTCAAAATCAAGTATCGATACAGAGCAGTACATCATCAGAAGAAGTGGCAGAAGAAAGCAGTATATCTGTCAATGAGGGAGAAACAACTGAAAACGGTGTCATTGTTTCGGGAGACGGATATAAAGTGTATTCTTCGTCCTCTAAATTGCTTGATGTGCCTTATGTCTGTCAGCTGCCTGATTATCCGACGGGCTGCGAAGGAATTTCCGCAGTAATGGCACTCAATTATGCAGGAATGGCTATTACCCCGGAGGAATTTTTTGATCATTGTTTGACGATGACATATTATCCGTTTGACCCCGATCTCAGCTATTGCGGCAATCCGAGAGATGACAGCGGATTTGGCTGTTATGCTCCTGTTATTGCAGAGGCGATGAACCGTGCCTTATCAGATCGTGATGATTGTCAGGCATATGCAGTGTATGGTAAAACGGTAGATGAATTATGTGAGCAGTACATTAATAAAAATGTTCCCGTTGTGATCTGGGCAAGTGAAAATATGGATGTGGTACGTCCTTCGTCTTCTTGGATGTATAACGGAAAATTAATTCAGTGGTACGCACCGGAACATTGTTTGGTATTGGTTGGCTATGATGAGGAATATTATTATTTCAATGATCCAATGCAAAATAAAAACATAAGTTACAGCAAAGCTGCCGTGAATGATGCATATACAGCAATGGGAATGCAGTGTGTAGTCATTACACGAGCCAACAACCGGGTGATAACGGAAAACGGAACTTAATTTTTGTGATATTGTCCGAATAAAAAGCGTCCCACGATTGATGATATTCAATCGTGGGACGCTTCATTATATCAGATGATGTTTATTTGATATGACTGTGATACCGTAAAAATCATTCCGAACGGAGTTTGAGCTCTTCATATCTGTCGACAGACTTTTCTTCTGCTTTCTTGAAGAGTTCTTCTGCTCTGTCGGGGAAGGAACGGGTCAATGCACTATAACGTGCCTCATTCATAATAAAGTCACGATAAGATGTCTTAGGCTCCTTGCTGTCGAGCTGGAACGGGTTTTTACCCTCTGCCTTGAGCAGCGGATTGTAACGGAACATATTCCAGTAACCGCACTCTACTGCCTTCTTCATTTCAGCCTGACAATTCTTCATACCACCCTTGATGGAGTGCATCTCACAAGGAGCGTAACCGATAATGAGTGATGGACCCGGATAAGCTTCCGCTTCCTTGATAGCTTTGAGCGTCTGGTTCTGATCAGCACCCATAGCGATCTGCGCTACATAGATGTAGCCATAGGACATAGCAATGTCTGCAAGGCTCTTCTTAGCGATTGCCTTACCTGCTGCAGCGAACTGTGCTACCTGACCGATCTGTGAAGCCTTGGAAGCCTGACCGCCTGTGTTAGAATAAACTTCGGTATCGAATACCATAATGTTGATGTCGTCGCCGGCTGCGAGAACATGGTCAACACCGCCGAAACCAATGTCGTATGCCCAACCGTCGCCGCCGAAGATCCATACGGACTTCTTAGCCAGGAATTCCTGATTTTCAAGAATATCAGCTCTTACAGCACAATCGCAATCGAGCTTTTCAAGTTCTGCTACAACAGCCTTTGCAGCATCACCGTTAGTTTCGCCGTTATCCTTTGTTTCGAGGAACTTAGCAATAGCAGCTTTAAGGTCATCATTTGCTTTGTCACTCTCAGCGATCGTGGTGAGTTCTTCAATGAGTCTTTCACGAACTGCTTTCTGACCAAGATACATACCATAGCCGTGCTCTGCATTATCTTCAAACAGAGAGTTAGCCCAAGCCGGACCGTGACCGTCCTTATTAACAGTGTACGGAGAAGTAGCAGCAGGACCGCCCCAGATAGATGAGCAGCCTGTTGCATTGGAAATGTACATTCTGTCACCGAAGAGCTGTGTGATCAAACGTGCATAAGAAGTTTCTGCACAGCCTGCACAAGAGCCTGAGAACTCAAGAAGCGGCTGTTTATACTGGCTGCCGATTACATTGAGGTTAGCTGTTGTTTCGGGTTTCTCGCTCACGTTCGCAACACAGTAATCGAATACCTTCTGCATATCATCCTGTGTTTCACGGGCAACCATTTTGAGGGAATTTGTCGGACAAACGCCTACGCAGACGCTGCATCCCATACAATCCATCGGTGAAATTGCCAGTGTGTATTTGTAATCTGTTTTAACGATCGGCTTAGGTGCGATCTTGATGTTGGAAGGAGCAGCAGCAGCTTCTTCTTCTGTCAGTGCAAACGGTCTGATTGTTGCGTGTGGACAAACGAAGGAACATTTGTTACATTTAGCACAGGTAGCTTCGTTCCACTCGGGAACCATTACAGCAACACCACGTTTTTCGTATGCAGAAGCACCAAGCTCGAAAGTACCGTCAGCGTGATCAAGGAATGCCGATACCGGCAGAGAATCACCGTCCATTTTGTCAACGGGTTCAAGAATATTCTTGACCATCTTTACGGTCTTTTCCTTGCCGCAAAGTTCAGAAGCGGCGGTATCGTCAGCAGCGTCAGCCCACTCAGCAGGGACGTCAACTTTAACGAATGCAGTAACACCGGCATCGATTGCCTTGTGGTTCATATCAACAACATCCTGACCTTTCTTGAGGTAGGACTTTGTGGCAGCATCCTTCATATGCTGTACAGCTTCGTCGATCGGCATTACCTTTGCCAGTGCAAAGAAGGCAGCCTGAAGGATCGTGTTAGTACGCTTACCCATACCAATCTGAGCAGCGAGGTCGATGGCATTAACGGTATAGAGCTGAATGTTGTTTTTAGCAATATACTGTTTCGTTTCAGCGTTAAGATGAGTGTTCAGATCTTCTGCGCTCCACTGGCAGTTGATGAGGAATACACCGCCGGGCTTAACGTCCTGAACCATCTTATAGCCCTTGAGGATATAGGAAGGATTATGACAGGCAACGAAGTCAGCCTTATTGATATAGTACGGGCTCTTGATAGGCTTATCACCGAAACGCAGATGAGAAATGGTTACGCCGCCTGTTTTCTTGGAGTCGTACTGGAAGTAAGCCTGTACATATTTCTGTGTGTAGTCACCGATAATTTTAATGGAGTTCTTGTTAGCACCAACGGTACCGTCACCGCCAAGACCCCAGAACTTGCATTCGATGGTACCCTCAGCAGCTGTGTTCGGTGACGGTTTCTCTTCCAGTGAGAGGTTGGTAACGTCATCGTTGATACCGAGTGTAAAGAGCGTTTTTGGTTCGTCCTTAGCAAGCTCCTCATATACAGCGAATACGCTTGACGGAGGAGTATCTTTGGAACCAAGACCGTAACGGCCGCCAACAACAGTCATACCGGTTCTGCCCTGAGCAGCCAAAGCAGCGATCACATCAAGGAAGAGCGGCTCGCCAAGAGCACCGGGTTCCTTTGTTCTGTCGAGAACAGCGATCTTCTTAACGGTAGCAGGAATAGCTTCCACAAGCTTGTCAGCTCTGAACGGACGATAAAGTCTTACTTTAACAAGACCTACTTTTTCGCCGTTAGCGTTCATATAGTCGATTACTTCTTCTGCAACGTCACAGATAGAACCCATAGCGATGATAACACGCTCAGCATCCTGTGCACCGTAGTAGTTGAAGAGCTGATAATCTGTACCGATTTTTTCGTTGATTTTGTTCATGTACTTTTCAACGATTTCGGGGATAGCGTCATAATACTTGTTGCAGGCTTCTCTGTGCTGGAAGAAAATATCGCCGTTTTCGTGAGAACCACGCATTACGGGACGTTCAGGATTTAAAGCTCTCTTTCTGAAAGCTTTCACAGCATCCATATCACACATTTCTGCCAGATCATTGTAATCCCAAATCTGAATTTTCTGGATCTCATGTGAGGTTCTGAAACCGTCAAAGAAGTTAATAAACGGAACTCTGCCTTCGATAGCTGCCAGATGAGCAACAGGAGCGAGATCCATTACTTCCTGGGGGTTGGTTTCTGCGAGCATAGCGAAGCCGGTCTGACGACAGGCATAAACGTCGGAATGATCACCGAAGATGTTAAGTGCGTGTGAAGCTACGCAGCGAGCGGATACGTGGAATACGCCCGGAAGAAGTTCACCGGCAATTTTGTACATATTGGGGATCATCAGAAGAAGACCCTGAGAAGCAGTAAAGGTGGTGGTAAGAGCACCGGCATTAAGGGCACCGTGAACGGTACCGGCAGCGCCTGCTTCTGACTGCATCTCCTGAACCTTTACGGTTGTACCGAAGATGTTTTTCAGACCCTGAGCAGACCACTGATCAACGTAGTCAGCCATCGGGCTTGACGGAGTAATCGGATAAATGCCTGCTACTTCTGTAAACGCATAGGCTACATGAGCAGCGGCATTATTGCCGTCCATTGTTTTCATTTTTCTTGCCATGGGAATAATCCTCCTTTTTTGTTAATATGACAAAAAATTCAAACAGTGTGAGACACTGTACCGACTATCATTTTAGCACTTTTTATTCGATGTGTAAAGTCAAAAGATGTAAATAATTTATAATTTTTTGTGTTAATTAAAGCTTTATCTGTGCTTTTTGGTTTATGTATCGGAATTCTGATGTCCACAAACACTGCAAAGCTTTCAAAAAGTCGAGCATCATAGTTGATCATCATATTGATGAAATATATTGAGAAATATTTATAAAAACTATTGACAATTCCATTTGGGTGTTATAAAATACCTATAAACCGATGAGGAAGAGTGAGTAGGTTTTGTCACTTTCTTTCAAGAGAACCGCAGAGGGTGAAATTGCGGTAGGAAAAACATAACTGAATGGACTTCTGAGGGCGAGCAGAAACGTTTTATGGAGTACGCAAGACGGAGTGAGACGTTCCGTAATCAAATGTCAGCGTATGTCAGTACGCACCGAGAGGACACAGCAGTGTGTCAAGCAGGGTGGCACCGCAGGATTATTCCTGTCCCGGCAGTTGATGCTTTGGGACAGGTTTTTGTTTTATAGGTCAAATGAATGCCTGAATAATGAACTTTCCTGTACCCGGTTCCACTTCTCTATCATTTTCTGAAAAGGAGATATTAACAATGAGTGAAACAAAGATCCCATACAAAATATACCTCGATGAATCCGAGATCCCCGAAAAATGGTATAACCTTCGGGCTGATATGAAAAATAAACCTGCTCCTCTGTTAAATCCCGGAACAGGCAAGCCGCTTACCGCAGAAGAAATGAGCGGTATTTTCTGTGAGGAGTTGGTGGCTCAGGAACTGGATAACGATACAGCGTATATTGACATTCCGCAGGAGATCCGTGATTTTTACAAAATGTATCGTCCTGCCCCATTGGTGCGTGCTTACTGCTTGGAAAAGGCACTGGGTACGCCTGCTAAGATCTATTACAAATTTGAAGGAAACAATACCAGCGGCAGCCATAAACTTAACTCTGCGATCGCGCAGGCTTATTATGCCAAGAAACAGGGACTCAAGGGTGTCACCACTGAAACAGGAGCCGGTCAGTGGGGTACTGCTCTTTCAATGGCTTGTGCTTATCTGGGACTGGACTGTAAAGTATATATGGTAAAGGTCAGCTATGAGCAAAAGCCATTCAGACGTGAAGTAATGCGTACTTACGGTGCGGAGGTAACTCCTTCACCGTCAGAAACTACCAATGTAGGCAAAAAAATTCTTCAGGAGCATCCCGGTACGACGGGCAGCTTGGGATGTGCGATTTCAGAGGCAGTGGAAGTAGCTACTTCCCATCCCGGTTATCGGTATGTACTTGGTTCTGTACTCAATCAGGTACTTTTACATCAGTCTGTGATCGGTCTGGAAACAAAAGCGGCTCTGGACAAATACGGCATTAAGCCCGATATTATTATCGGCTGTGCAGGCGGCGGCTCCAATCTCGGCGGACTGATTGCTCCATTTATGGGTGAAAAGCTTCGTGGCGAGCAGGATTATCGCTTTATTGCCGTAGAGCCGGCATCCTGTCCGAGCTTTACCAGAGGTAAGTTTGCTTATGATTTCTGTGATACAGGTATGATTTGTCCGCTGGCGAAAATGTATACATTGGGTTCAAACTTTATTCCCTCTGCCAACCACGCAGGAGGTCTGAGATTCCACGGTATGTCCTCTACACTCAGCCAGTTGTATCACGATGGATATATGGAGGCAGTTTCAGTAGAACAGACTTCCGTATTTGAAGCAGCAGAACAATTTGCTCGTATAGAAGGAATTCTGCCGGCTCCTGAAAGTTCACACGCTATTCGTGTTGCCATTGACGAAGCATTGAAGTGCAGAGAAACAGGAGAAGAAAAAACCATTCTCTTTGGATTGACCGGTACAGGTTACTTTGACTTGGTAGCTTATCAGAAGTATAACGACGGTGAAATGTCTGACTATATCCCGACAGATGAAGAGCTTGCTGTAGGCATTAACTCTCTTCCTAAGGTTCCCGGTCAGGATTGATCGTTTTATCGGTAAAAAAAGGCTTGTCTTTGTTGGGACAAGCCTTTTACATACCAATCATCATCGTTATAACCGAGACTATTTTGTACCCGATTTAAATAGTATAGGTGCCGAATTTTAAAATGCTTTCGGAGCGGTGTAAAATTGTTTTTCGATCAAGTTATATTGCAAACCATCATTATTAATGATAAAATATAGATGGATCATCATATTATTTTTGGGGAGGTAACGCTTTTATGTTTTTAAACCAATTAGGCGAGAAGGAAAAGGAACTTTTTTTGAGTTTGTGTGCTTACGCTGCGATGGCAGACGGAGAATTTGAATTTGATGAAATGGAGTCCATTGCTGTATATTGTCACGAAATGATGATGCCAAATCATCTTCCCGATACCAGTGAACCGTTGGAAACAGTGTTGGACAATATAGTAAAACTGGCGTCACCACAAGAAAAAAACATCGTTGTATTAGAGTTGCTTTTGATGTTTAAGAAGGAGGGCAACTACAAAGAAGTGGAAAAGAAGTTTATGGATACAGTCGTCAATCGGCTGGCAGTGACTGCAGAAAAATATGAAGAAATTTCCGACCTTACCGATGAGTATCTTCATATCTGCCATCGTGTTTGTCAAGCGATTGAAAAAATGCCAACCGCAGTCCCATCGACGTAAGACGGTTCAAAGGGTGACAAAAGCATAGCTTTTTTGTTATCATAACAATACAGTAGGGACGGTTCAGCCTAAATTTATGCCTGTGGATTTAGCAGGTCACGGGAACAATGAAGCAGGAAGCCTATGGGCTTTCAACAATGAGTAGTTCACAGCTAAAGAAAGTACGTTGTTTTATATCCTCTCAAGACAACCGTATCATACCGATGAAAGACGGAATGATGCGGTTGTTTTTGCTGCGTGAAAGTACTGTTTTCATTGCCATAAAAAATAATTGAAAAGACCTTATTTTTGTAATATAATCGTATTAATAAGGATCCCACTAAATAGATCAGTGACATAAAAGAGGTGTTGATGGATGAAAAAGGCTATGGTATGTTTAGTGTCATTGGCAGCAGCGGCTTCTGTAATGTCTGCATCGACAGGTTGTGTGACGATCAAACCGAATACTTTTTTTCAGTCAGAGTCATCTGTGTTATCCCAAAACAGTGAATACTCTTGGGATGTGTCCTATAGTGATGATTCGATGGAAGAAAGCAGTGAAGAAGAAAGTAAGGATGACTTTTGGGACAGTGTAGAACCTGTAGATAGCGTAGAGTCGTTTTATCAGTATTTTAAAGCTTGTATTGACAAACGAATGGAAGAAGTTCCTGTCTATTTTGTCAACGGCTTCAAAATGGCACATGAGGAAATACTGCAAATGGGAGATTTCGCTTATATCGAGTCTGATACCCATTTTTCATATGGTGATGAACGGCAGATAACATATAAAATTACCTATTACCCCGGAACCAGAATAGCGGATGCTTACCTTAGCGGTGATAAGTCTAAACTGACCGAAGAAGAAATGACTTTGTATGATAAGGCGGTTGCCGTGGCAGAACAGGCAAAACAGGAGCCGACGCAGCTCAGAAAAGAATTGTATATTCACGATTATATTATGAATAGCTGTGAATACTATACGGGTGAAATGAAAGGTGAAGTTAAGCGGTTTTGTACAGCATTGGGAGTATTTCTGGATGGTAAGGCAAATTGTCAGGGTTATTCAGATGCTTTTTATATGCTGGGTACAATGTGTGGCTTCAAAATCGGCAAGGTATCCGGCACAGCAGATGATGGCAGCGGTTCAGGCGGTCACTCGTGGAATACGATTGAACTGGATGGACGAACTTATTTTGTCGATGTGACGTGGGACGATGAAGCGGTGGAAACGGATGAAGATATAGCATATCCACTTTATATTTATTTTAATGTACCTGCGGGAATTTTAAAGGCTAATCACGAATGGAATGATTTGTATGTGCCCGAAACTATCGTTCAGGATATTGATACCAATTATTATTATTGCACTGAGGAATATGACAAGACTCATTTTGGTCAGTATATGGCAACATGTGATGATGCTTTATATACCATCATCAATGATATTGTGAATGACGGTACAAAAATTCATTATAAAATGATCAAAAATGATGGAGTATCATCAGATTATACATACGTGATGGAAAAATTTAACACTTTTTGGGAAAGTACAACGACATCTCCGATAAAATATATGATCAATGTTGAAACATTGGAGGATTATACCTTTATCTTTTTTTGCGTTACTTCCTGATAAAAGTAATAACACCTTATTTCCCATAATGGAAATAAGGTGTTATTGATAGTGGAAAAACGATAGACTTTTATGTTGACGGAATGTCGGGAAAGAAACTGTTAACAATCTCATTCATAATTCTGCCGCAGTTATCCCCGTCCATATAGCGGAAAAATTCCTGACAGCGACGTTCAAATCGCAGCGGCTGCATAAAGTTGCGTTTGGCATTTCTGATGAGAAATTCTTTTAGCTGATCAATGTTATACACAATTTCGCCAAAGCCGTTTTTAGAAATTTTTTGTTCTTTGTATTCCTGCTGAATGGGAAGATTTTGCGGATAAAAGTAAACCACAGGTTTGTTAAGGTAAGCAAAACGATATTGCAGCTCGGAATAGTCCGTCAGCAGGACAGCGGCACGTTCTATCAACTTGATTTCGTTTTCTTCGGTATATTCGTATAGGGTAACGACCTCTTCATCTGCCGTAAACATTTTAATGTATTTTTTAATGGTACGTGGCATCAGTACAGCAATTTTATATCCTGACGCTTTCATTGCATTCAACAAATCGACATCGGTCAAAATGGAATTGTACGTTTTAAAGAAACGGCTGTCCGAAAAATGATAGTAGTGGGCATTTTCATAGATATAAAACTGCTTTCTGTCACCGGGAGCGATCAAAATTAATTTTTCTTTATGATCCTTGACAGAGTCCAGTATAGGATAGCCCAGCACCTTGATCATTGAGGGGTCATAATCGTAAATTTCTCTTACCAGCCGTTCTTTTTCCTGTTCGGAAGAACAGAAAACAGCCTGTGTATTATCTCTGAGTCGATTGTCGAATTGTGCGGTATCATATGTCAGAAAGAAATTTTTGATAGAGATGATTTTGGCATTCAGCAGATCTTTGCAATAGAGTATATCGTGGGGGGTAAACGCCAGCGCTTCATATACGTCACAGTCTGTTGCAATAATAACATCACTTGCCATTGCCATAATTTTAGATTTTTTGGAGCCGGTTTCAAGCACATTTTCATACTCTTTATTAAACAGAAACGCCTGCTCCACAGAATCGTTCTGTACAGAAAAGTAAGTATGAATCATATCGCTTTTTTGGTATTTGGTAAAATAGCGAAATAATAAATTGCCGTTGCAATTAATGCCCATTTCATCATAAAACATCATATTTTTGACACGCTTGTCAGACATCGCATAGCGGACGGCTTTTCGCATTTGACGGTAATGCAGGGTTTCAGCAATGGATAACTCTTTTGCTATTTCATTCAGATATTTATTTTCGTACAGGGCGATCAGACTGTCGGTGGCACGTCTGATGATAATAGAGCTGGTTTTGTGGTCGTATGTCATCACACGGTCATTGAAGCGCCAATAGCTGTTTTCCAATTCACCGGACAGGCGGGAAAAGGTGTGATGGAAGCCTAAGTTCAACCGTAAGGAAAGCTCTCCGATCTTCATAATGAGAAAGGCGGTGTCAATCTGTTTTCCGCTGCTCACAGGAATGAAAAAGCGGAAAGAATATTTATTCAGAAACGGTATATCAAAAAATTTTCGGAGGGTATAGACCTTGGAACGGATGACCTCATACCGCTTTCGGTTGATGACAGTATAAATGGTGTAATCATTTTCGTCAAGACAGCCGCAGCCTTCCATATAAGCGTCCACATACAGTCCTTCGGCATCATAATTAATAGCGACAATTTCTGCTGTAATATCTTTAGAACGTTGGATGGGGACTTTGTTGACACTGGCGACAAATTCATTTTCGAGGCGAAGCTTATAAGAGTGCCCGTTCATTTTGTAAAAAGAGCGTTCGATCGGTTCGTTTTTGACAGAAGCGGTGAGTACAGGTTTCAAATCGGGATCATCGTACTTCAAACGCAGAAAGCGAAATGGTACCTCGGGATCCAGTCCGCATATTCGGCACAATCTTTTGCTCATAATGATGGTATCATCAATGTATTGCAGGGCGTCGGCAATACTGTGGATAAATTCATCTACATATCTTCCGATGATCACATTTTTATATCTGTCATCGGCGTTAAGTGAAAATTTAATGTTGATCAGATACATCATAATGGACTGTACCAGTACCGAACCGAAATAGCTTTTAAGCATAGGAATGATAAAATCGTTGACAGATTTGATATAGTAGGTTCTGCTGTATTGCGGTTCATAGCGGAAAAAGTCCAGTTCCGAGGCATTGCTGGAGGTATAATTTACCTTTTCAATAAATATGTATGAATAAGTTTTGAGCAGGGTATCAGTGATAAATTTTGTTTCACCGTGAAAGACCAGCTTGGGATCAAAGAAAATATTCTTAATAACTTTTCTGTTGAAGAAATAGCATCCCGGCATCAGTATAAAGCGGTCGGGAGTATCTCTCAGCCGTACAATTCCCTGTTTGATGTCGCTGACGTACTGCCGTACCGGTTCACCGGGCGGAGAGATCAGCGGCTGGATACAAACAACGGGGATCTTGCCGTTTTTGATGAGCTTATACAGTTCGGGAAAGGTGTTTTTAGAGTATTCGCCGTAATTATCAATAAAAGAAATATACTGTCCCGAGCAGATAGGACGGGCATCGTTATAACCGTCGGCATTACTTTTGCCTACAGTATCGACAAAATGAATATTTTCGGGATACATAGCAATATATTTGCTGCATATTTCGTGGGTGAAGTCGCTGCCCACAGAATTGATCAGCAGCAGCTGGATATGATCCTTAAAAAACGCTTCATTCGATAAAATGGATGTAATGGATTTTTCAAGGTGTGAGTCACTTTTGATTAGTAAGTTAATGCTGAAAAAATATTTTTCACTGCTCATAGCAACCTCCCGATTGATTTGCCGTCCCGATCCTTCTTTTTTTCTCTCTCCCAAATTATATTACAATGGCGTTGAATTGTCAATTTACATAATACAGGGACATATTGATACAGAAGGAGCAGCGTTTTGGTGGATGGGGAGGATATAGCATAAAAATTAACGATAAACTATCAACCATCCATCAAAATTTGACATAAGTAATGAAATGAAAAAAAACGCAAAAAAAGTATTGACTTATCAAAAAGGATGAGATATAATTTCATCAACGACAGCAAAGGTGCTGTAGGTTGACTGAAAAAGGAACCTACGGCACCTTTTTCTGGTTTTATCAAAATCACAAAGAATGGGGAGTTTGTACTATGCCTAATGTACCTGAAATTTTCGGAAGCCTTGTTTTTAATGATGCAACAATGAAAGAACGTCTTCCAAAAGATACCTATAAGGCTTTGAAAAAAACCATTGAAGAAGGTAAGTCACTGGATTTGAATGTCGCCAATGTAGTGGCACATTCTATGAAAGAGTGGGCAATCGAAAACGGTGCTACTCACTTTACCCATTGGTTTCAGCCAATGACGGGTGTTACCGCAGAAAAGCATGACGGTTTTATTTCACCGACCAATGATGGAAAAGTTATTATGTCTTTTTCGGGTAAAGAACTGATCAAAGGTGAACCGGATGCCTCAAGCTTCCCGTCGGGCGGTATCCGTGCAACATTTGAGGCAAGAGGCTATACGGCGTGGGATCCGACCTCTTATGCGTTTATCAAAGATGGCTCCCTCTGTATTCCGACAGCATTCTGTTCCTATACAGGTGAGATTCTGGATAAAAAAACACCACTGCTTCGTTCTATGGAAGTAATGAGCAAACAGGCAGTCAGAGTGCTCAGAGTATTCGGCGATACCACTACGACCAGAGTTAATACCACGGTAGGTGCTGAGCAGGAATATTTCCTGATTGATAAATCGGTGTACAAGCAGCGTAAAGATTTGATTTACTGCGGAAGAACCTTGTTTGGTGCAAGACCGCCGAAGGGACAGGAACTGGATGATCACTATTTCGGCTCCATTAAACCCCGTGTTTCTGCTTATATGAAGGAATTGGACGAAGAACTTTGGAAGCACGGTATTCTTTCCAAAACAAAGCATAACGAAGTAGCACCGGCTCAGCACGAACTGGCACCTGTATTTGATACATCCAATATTGCGACCGATCACAACCAGCTCACAATGGAACTGATGAAGAGAATTGCAGAAAAGCACGGTCTTGTTTGCCTTCTCCACGAAAAACCTTTTGCCGGTGTGAATGGTTCAGGTAAGCATAATAACTGGGCGATTTCAACCAATACAGGCAAAAATCTTCTTGACCCGTCCAAGAACCCCCGTGAAAATACACTGTTTTTAGTATTTTTGGCAGCTGTTGTACGTGCAGTTGACGAGCATCAGGATTTGCTCAGAATTGCTGTTGCCAGTGCAGGCAACGATCACCGTCTGGGAGCTAATGAGGCACCGCCTGCCATCTTGTCAATGTACCTCGGTGATGATCTGACAGAAGTGCTTAAATCCGTCATCAGCGGTGAAAACTACGAGAGAAAATCCAAAGTAGTGATGGATACGAATGTAGATGCCATCCCGAACTTCACTAAGGATACTTCGGATCGTAACCGTACATCGCCGTTTGCCTTTACGGGCAACAAATTTGAGTTTAGAATGCTTGGTTCTTCCGAGAATATCGGTTGTACCAATACCATTCTTAATACGATCGTTGCGGATGTTCTTGCTGACTTTGCCGATGAACTGGAAAAGGCAGAGGATGTAAAGGCAGCAGCGGAAGAACTTGTCAAAAAGACCATCACCGAACACAAGAGAATTATCTTCAACGGGGACAACTATTCTGACGAGTGGGTAGCAGAGGCAGAGAGAAGAGGACTGAAAAATTATCGTACCCTTCCCGATGTTATGCCGCTCTATTGCTCAAAGGAGAACGTAGAGCTGTTTAGCAAACACGGTATTTATTCAGAAGTAGAACTTCGTTCCAGAAGTGAAATTCTTCTTGAAAACTACTCCAAGCTTCTCAACATTGAGGCACTCACTGCCCTTGATATGGCAAAGAAGGATATTATTCCTGCGGTCGCCTCTTATATCAGAGAGCTTGCAGAAGCTGCCAATCTCATTCAATCTGTTGATCCTGAGCTTGCTGTTTCTCCGGAAACCGAGCTGGTTAAAAAGCTTTCCAATCTGCTGCTGTGCTTTACCAAGAAAATTGATGCTCTTGACAAGGCAGTGATGGGAGCCAAGGAAATTGAGGATTATGCAGAAAATGCAATGTACTATAAAGATAATGTGCTTAGTGCAATGCAGGAGCTTCGTGCCGTTGCCGATGAGATGGAGTCTAATATGTCTGCAAAACTCTGGCCATATCCGTCATACGGTACAATGCTGTTCAGCGTATAATGAAATATCGGGTGTAAAAATGTCTTTTGACATTTTACTATATTAACACAAAGGCGTGTATTCTGTTTTGTTAACTACAGAACAGTTTATACGCCTTATTATTTTTTGGAGGGATAAAAAAATGGATGCAAATCTACAGAATGCTGTCGCCTCAGCGGTAGAACAGGCGAACTCGTTTACCATAGCCATATGGTTTTTGATCGGAGCATCACTGGTGTTTTTTATGCAGTGCGGCTTTGCAATGGTAGAAACAGGATTTACAAGAGCGAAAAACGCAGGAAACATTATTATGAAGAACCTGATGGACTTCTGTATCGGTACGGTTATGTTTATTCTGCTTGGTTTCGGACTGATGATGTCCGAGGATTATTTTATGGGAATTATCGGTATTCCTAATTTGGATATTTTTACCGATTTTAATAACTTCCCGTGGTCAGTGTTCGTTTTTAATCTGGTTTTCTGTGCCACAGCAGCCACGATCGTATCGGGTGCTATGGCAGAGCGTACTAAATTTATCACGTATTGTCTTTACAGCGGTATCATCAGTCTTGTTGTTTATCCGGTAGAGGCAGGTTGGATATGGAACTCTCAGGGTTGGCTGGCACAGCTGGGATTTGTCGATTTTGCAGGTTCCTGTGCCATCCATATGGTTGGCGGTATATCGTCCATCATCGGAGCTGCTATGCTTGGTCCCCGTATCGGTAAGTACAGCAAGGACGGCAAACCTCGTGCAATCCCCGGTCATAGTTTGACACTTGGCGCATTGGGCGTATTTATTTTGTGGTTCGGCTGGTATGGATTTAACGGTGCGGCTGCCACAGGAATTGACCAGTTGGCACAGATTTTTGCTACGACTACGGTATCTCCCGCTGTTGCTACCTGTGCTACAATGATTTATACTTGGGTCAAGGATGGTAAGCCGGATGTATCTATGTCGCTCAACGGTTCTCTGGCAGGATTGGTCGCTGTAACAGCAGGCTGTTCCAATGTGGATATTATTGGTGCCTCTGTCATCGGTCTGGTAGCAGGTATCTTGGTCGTTGTCGTTGTTGAGTTCATAGATAAGAAGCTGAAAATAGATGACCCTGTTGGTGCGATTGCCGTTCACGGTGCGAATGGTATATGGGGTACATTGGCAGTAGGACTGTTTTCTAAAAATGAAGGTTCTCTCGGCTTGTTCTACGGCGGTGGCTTTACACAGCTTGGAGTTCAGGCTCTCGGCGTTCTTGGCGTCGGTTCATTTACAGCAGTGGTAATGTTTGGTGTATTTTATGTTCTGAAGCATACGATCGGACTTCGTGCTTCCAGAGAAGAAGAACTCAGAGGACTGGATGCAACAGAGCACGGTCTGGCAAGTTCCTATGCTGACTTTATGCCTGCCGTTCCACAGGTTCTCGGTGGTGCCAAGGATGACGAAACAGGAGAAGAATTAGTGCCTGCCTCAGAAGCAGTTCCTGTGACGGTAGCGGCAGCTAAATCTGAAGCAGCTACCTCTGACGGTGTGAAATTTACTAAAATAGAGATTATTACTAAACAGAGTAAGTTTGAAACACTTAATACAGCACTGACCGAAATCGGCATTACCGGTATGACTGTCACACAGGTATTGGGATGCGGTGTACAGAAGGGACAAACAAAGTATTACAGAGGGGTTGAGGTTGAAATGAACCTGCTGCCCAAAGTTCAGGTAGAGATCGTTGTATGCAAAATACCGGTACAGACGGTTGTAGATACTGCCGTCAAGGCCCTTTATACAGGACATATCGGTGATGGTAAGATCTTCATTTATAATGTAGAAAATATAGTCAAAGTACGTACCGGTGCAACAGGTTTTGCGGCATTGCAGGATAACGAAGAATAGTCTTGAAAAAATGTAAATGGTTGATCAGATCATCGTATCAGAAAACGAGTTCTTTCAAATGGTGATCTTTTCTATGGAAAAAGGAAGAGAACAAGCACGGCTGTCGGATCACAGGCAGCCGTGCTTGCTTATGTCATAAACAGGGACTGCCGCAAAAAATCTTTCTTTTGCGGCAGTCCCTGTTATTGATGTTATAGACAGCATTTTGCATAAATAACAATTATAAAATTTGGCAATGGCATTCCATACCGATGTCATAAAATTCGATTGACTTTAATGTTGTAAAGTCTTATAATAAATAAGTGTTTTACATAATAATCATTCTTGACGATGAATAATTTTGTTAACTATGAAAGTATTTTTTCCGCATTCTTGTATAAAATCAAGTCTTTTTCGTTGTCGCTGAGTTCCGATAATGATCTGAAATGTTCGAGGTAGGATTTCTGACCGTTCCACGGACTGTCTGTTGCAAACAGGATTTTGTCTGCTCCGTGGGCTTTGATGACCCGGATCACTTCTTCATCATCTGTGTCACAAAAGCTTTTCAGCGAGGAAAAAGAACAGCTGATGTCAATATAGCAGTTGCTGCCCAGCAGATATTTCTCTACGTCCTTGTAGACATACATTCCGCCAAGGTGCGCAAATACAAGAAACGGTTCTTTTACCCCTGTCAAAGCACAAACCTTGTCCAGAACGGCTCTTCCTTTGTCAGGCGGACAGTGTATGACGTCAAACGCCGGATCTACTCCTGCGTGTGTTACCACTTTCAGTCCCAGACGGGCACATTCTGATAAAATACGAATATATCTTTCATCGTCAATGAAGATCCCCGTATAATCCGGATGAATTTTGATGCCCTTAATGCCGTTATTCTTCAAAAACGACAGTTTTTCTTCGATGTTTTCGTCATCAGGATGTATTCCTCCGAAGGATACAAGGTTTGAATAGGTTTGATTGATATTCATTGCAAATTGATTGATCGTATCGAATTGTCCCTTGCGGGTTGCCACAGGAAGGATCACAGATTTGTCGATTTCTGCCTGTTCCATACTTTCCAATAATCCGCTCAAGGTGCCATCCGTATAAGCGTACACTCCTTGAGCGGATTGTGTCAATGCTTCTATGGTGCGTGCTGCTATTTTATCGGGATAAATATGCGTATGAAAATCAATAACCATCGTTCTTACCTCATTTACTTTCGCTGAATGAATATGTTGTTATCAAAAATTCTCTGTTGGAGTCTGACAAAGTAATTTCAAATATAACACATATTATTCAAATAATATTTCCTTTAAAAAAATAAAATGAAGGAGACACAATAAAATGGATATGTTCATCAAAATCCTGTTCCTGGTCATTTTCTTTGCCATTATGATCGGAGTAGGTATCTACTGTCGTAAACAAACGACGAATGTTGACGGGTTCGTCTTGGGCAACCGCTCCGTAGGGCCGTGGCTGACAGCGTTTGCATTCGGCACCTCCTACTTTTCCGCTGTTATCTTTGTAGGTTATGCGGGACAGTTTGGCTGGCGTTTCGGTCTTGCCTCTACTTGGATCGGACTGGGAAACGCCTTTATCGGTTCTCTTCTGGCGTGGAACGTCCTGGGAAGACGCACCCGTGTTATGACACAGCATTTGAATTCTGCCACAATGCCCGACTTTTTCTTCAAACGATATCATTCCAAGGCATTGAAAATTGCTGCCTCTATTATCATCTTCATCTTTCTTATTCCGTATACGGCTTCTTTGTATAACGGACTTTCCCGATTGTTTGAGATGGCATTTGGTATTCCGTATACCTACTGTGTGATCGCAATGGCGGCATTGACCGGTGTGTATGTTGTTTTGGGCGGCTATATGGCAACCGCTATCAATGACTTCATTCAGGGTATTATTATGCTGGGGGGGATTATTGCTGTTATCGCTGCTGTAATGAATATTAACGGCGGTCTGACAGAAACGATCGCTCTTCTTTCACAACAAACTGCTACCACCGCTTCGGGAAGCACTTTTAACGGAGCTTATACTTCATTCTTCGGTCCCGATATTTTTGGACTGATTGGCGTAGTGATCCTCACCTCTTTGGGTACGTGGGGACTTCCGCAGATGGTACAAAAATTTTATGCCATCAAATCTGAAAAGTCTATCAGCACGGGTACGATTGTATCCACCATCTTTGCCATTATCGTGGCAGGCGGCTGTTATTTCCTCGGAGGCTTCGGCAGACTGTTTGGAAAAATGAGTGCTGACGGAGTGAAACCGGAAGGAGGTTATGATGCCGTTATTCCTGCAATGCTTGAAAATCTTTCCCCGATACTCATTGGCATTGTAGTTATTCTTGTACTTTCCGCTTCTATGAGTACTCTTTCCAGTCTGGTTCTTACTTCCAGCTCAGTACTGACCATCGACTTTATCGATCCTGTTTTCTGCTCCAAAAAAGCAATGAGCGAAAAGAAAAAAGTTCTTTGGATGAGAGTATTCATTGTATTCTTTATTGCTGTTTCAGCTGTTATTGCTATTATTCAGGCAAGCTCACCCGTTTTGTTCATCTCTCAGATGATGGGTGTTTCGTGGGGCGCTTTGGCAGGTGCTTTTCTTGCTCCGTTTATGTACGGACTTTATATGAAGAGAGTACCGAAAATAGCTGTATGGATCAACTTTGTCATTGGTATCGGTATTTCCGTAGCATCCTTTGTATGCAACCTGACAAATGTTCAATTCGGGAATGCTGTACTGGACTATTTTAAGTCTCCCATCAATGCCGGTATGCTCGCTATGCTGATCGGTATTGTGATTACTCCGGTCATTGCTTTGATTGCTCCGGCAAAGGACATCGAAAGAACGGACCGGATCTTTGCCTGCTACAACAAAAAAGTGACAGTGTCCTCCAAAAAGTCGATTAATGAGGATGAGGATACAAAGACATCTGCTGTTAAAAAAACCGCCGCTGCTAAAACTAAAACTAAAAAAAGGAAATGATGACAATGATGTTTCAAAAAGACATTGAAACTCTTCCAAGAGATCAAATTGAGGCTATTCAATTAGAACGCTTGAAACAGACAGTAAAGTACTGCTATGACAACGTGCCTCTCTATCATCAGCGTTTGACCGACGCAGGTGTGTTTGACGGCTCGAAAATAAAAACTCTTTCAGATATTGAGTACATTCCGTTTACGACAAAGGATGATTTTCGTGACCATTATCCTTTCGGCCTAATGGCGGTTCCAATGAAGGATATTATTCGTATTCACGCTTCTTCAGGTACGACCGGCAAGCCGACCGTTGGTGTTTATACTCGTGAGGACATCCGGATCTGGGCAGATCTGGTTGCCCGTGTTGCGGCAGCAGGCGGTGTTACCGAAGAGGATGTTATTCAGATCAGTTTCGGCTACGGTTTGTTTACCGGAGCGTTGGGACTTCACTACGGTCTGGAAAATATCGGTGCGACCGTTATCCCCGCTTCTTCCGGCAATACCGAAAAGCAGTTGATGATGATGCGTGACTACGGTGTTACCGGTCTGGTCGCAACACCGTCTTATGCGCTTTATCTGTCTGAGGCTGTCAAAGAAGCCGGTTATCCGTTATCCGATTATTCGCTCAGACTCGGTATTCTCGGGTCAGAACCGTGTACACCGGCAATGCGTTCACAGATTGAAGCTAATTTCAATATCCGTGTTTCCGATAACTATGGTATGACAGAGTTGGGAGGTCCCGGTGTATCGGGTGACTGTGAAGCCAGAAACGGTATGCACTTTGCTGAAGATCACTTCCTCCCTGAAATTATCGATACCGAAACAGGAAAAAAACTTGAAGAAGGAGAGGTTGGTGAACTGGTCATTACGACCCTTACCAGAAGAGGTATGCCTGTTCTCCGCTACAGAACCAAGGATATTACCAAAATCAGCTATGAACCCTGTTCTTGTGGAAGGACTCACGCAAGAATGGCAAAAACAATGGGCAGAACCGATGATATGCTGATCATCAAGGGTGTCAATGTATTTCCCACTCAGATTGAAAATATTCTTATCAGCATCAAGGATATTGCTCCGCATTATATGCTCGTCATTACTCGTGAACACTTCAAGGACAATTTGGAAATTAAGGTGGAACTCGACAATGCTGAACTTCTTGAAAACTATCAGCGTCTAAGTGACCTTAAAAAACACATTGAAGCTAAAATGCAGTCTGTTCTCGGTTTGAGAACCAGAGTGACACTTGTTGCTCCCAAAACGATTGAACGTTTTCAGGGAAAGGCAAAAAGAATTGTGGACTTGAGAAATCAATAAGCGTCAGGCAGTGCAACTGCCCTTTGACCATCCGTAACAGGAAAATGGCCCACACTGACTAAAAATAAATCCTATACACAAAAGGTGGTATATCAAAATGAAAGAATTGATGATAGGTAACGCTGCACTGGCACGTGGACTTTACGAGGCCGGATGTTCCGTTATATCAAGCTATCCCGGTACTCCCAGTACGGAGATTACCGAGGAATTTGCAAAATTTGACGATGTCTATTGCGAGTGGGCACCCAACGAAAAAGTGGCTGCCGAAACTGCTTTTGGTGCTTCCCTCAGAGGAAAACGATCTGCCTGTTGTATGAAACACGTTGGTTTGAACGTGGCTGCTGACCCCTTGTTTACAATGTCTTACACAGGTGTCAATGCCGGTATGGTCATCTGCGTTGCCGATGACCCCGGTATGCATTCTTCACAGAATGAACAGGACTCCCGTCATTATGCGATTGCCGCAAAGATCCCGATGTTGGAACCATCAGATTCACAGGAAGCTCTTGATTTTGCTAAAATTGCCTACGAGATCTCCGAACAGTTTGACACACCCGTATTGATTAAAATGTGTACTCGTGTGGCACACTCCCAAAGCATTGTAAAAAAAGGAGAAAGAACGGAAACAGAAAAACCATATCAGAAAAATCCACGCAAATACATTATGGCTCCTGCCAATGCGATCGCCCGTCATCCTTTTGTTGAAGAAAGAACCGATAAACTCATCGAATATGCCGAAACTTCTCCCCTTAACAGAATAGAAGAAGGCAACGGTACGTATGATTTCGGCATTATTACGTCCTCTACTTCTTATCAATATGTCAAGGAAGTGTTTGGTAACAGCGTATCTGTATTGAAACTGGGTATGGTTCATCCGCTTCCGGTCAAAATGATACAGGATTTTGCCGCAAAAGTCGGCAAAGTGTATGTGATCGAGGAACTGGATCCGATCATTGAAAATTACTGTAAAACGATTGGTGTGAATGTTGTCGGAAAAGAAAAATTTTCTATCCTCGGAGAGTTTTCGCAGAAAACGGTCGCTGCCGCATTTGAACTGGAAAAAAAGGAAAATGTATGTCTTGATACCGCTATTCCTGTAAGACCGCCGATGATGTGTGCCGGCTGTCCGCATCGTGGTATGTACTACGTTCTTGCCAAAAATAAAATTACCGTACTTGGTGACATCGGCTGTTATACCCTCGGATCAATGCCTCCGCTGAATGCTTTGGATATGACTCTTTGTATGGGTGCTTCCGTATCTGGTATTCACGGCTTCAATAAGGCCGGCGGCAGTGAAACGGAAAATCAGACGGTTTGTGTGATCGGTGACTCTACTTTTATGCATTCAGGTGTAACAGGATTGATCAATATTGCTTATAACCAGTCAAACTCTACTGTGATCATTCTCGATAACTCGATCACGGGTATGACAGGTCATCAGCAAAACCCTACAACGGGTCGAAATATCAAGGGAGATCCTGCCGGCAAAGTAGATCTGGAAAGTCTGTGTCATTCTGTCGGTATTCGCTCTGTCAGAGTGGTTGACCCTTACAACTTGGGAGAATGTGAAAAGGCTGTTAAGGAAGAACTCGCTAAAAACGAACCTTCCGTTATCATTTCTCGCAGACCTTGTGTGCTGCTCAAATATGTTAAACCCAAAAAACCGCTTCACGTCAATACCGAAAAATGCAGAGGATGCAAGCGTTGTATGAAATTCGGCTGTCCTGCGATTTCCTTCAGAGATGGTCACGCTGTGGTTGACAGCACTTTGTGCATTGGCTGTGGTGTATGTGCGGGACTTTGTCCGTTTGATGCATTTGAAAGTGAGGTAGAGGAATAATGGCAACAAAAAATATTATGATCGTAGGTGTAGGAGGTCAGGGTTCGCTTCTCGCTTCCAAGCTGTTGGGCAGACTTCTGGTAGATGAGGGCTTTGACGTTAAAGTAAGTGAAGTGCATGGTATGAGCCAGAGAGGCGGTTCTGTTGTTACTTACGTTAAGTTTGGCGACAAAGTATATTCTCCTGTCATTGAAGAAGGAGAGGCGGATTTCATCGTCAGCTTTGAAAAAATCGAAGCAGCAAGATATATCAAAAACTTAAAGAAAGACGGTACCGTCATTGTCAACACACAGCAGATCGACCCGATGCCCGTTATCATCGGCAATGAATTTTATCCCGAAAACGTTTTGGATGAGATGACGGCAAAAGGGGTTCACGTTGATGCCATCGACGCTCTTTCTCTTGCATCCGAAGCAGGATCGGCAAAAGCTTGCAACATCGTTTTGATGGGCAGATTGGCAAAATATTTCGATATTCCTTATGAAAAATGGGAGGCTGCTATCGCTAAATGTGTAAAACCGAGTTTTATTGAAATCAACGAAAAAGCTTTCAGCCTTGGTTATGATAACTGATCTGATTTCAACGAAAAATGCTAAAACGAAAGAGTGATACTAGTGCAGAAAAAATATTATCAACCTGAAGCCGAAACAATGCCGGTAGAAAACATCCAAAAAATTCAGGATGAAAAACTGGTCAAACAGGTAAAATATGTCTATGACAACGTAAAGTATTATCGTGACCTGATGGACGAAAAGGGTGTGAAGCCAGAGGACATCAGGGGGACAGAGGATCTTCATAAACTGCCGTTTCTCAAAAAGGATGACTTGAGAGAAGCCTATCCCTACGGTCTGTTGGCCACTGACATCAAGAACTGTGTCCGTATTCAGTCCACCTCGGGAACAACCGGCAAACGTGTCGTTGCGTTCTACACGCAAAACGATGTAGATATGTGGGAAGAATGTTGTGCCCGTGCTGTTGTTGCGGCAGGCGGTACAGAAGATGATGTTTGTCAGGTATGCTATGGCTATGGACTTTTTACAGGCGGTGCAGGACTTCACGGCGGTTCTCACAAGGTTGGCTGTCTGACATTGCCTATGTCAAGCGGCAATACCGACAGACAAATACAGTTTATGATGGATCTTAATTCTACCATCCTTTGCTGTACTCCTTCCTATGCGGCTTATATTGGCGAGTCTCTCAAAGAAAAAGGCTATCGTCCCGAGGACAATAAGCTCAAGGCAGGTATTTTCGGTGCAGAACCTTGGACTGAAGAAATGCGTCGGGATATTGAAAAATCGCTCGGCATCAAGGCCTATGATATTTATGGTCTGACTGAATTGAGCGGTCCCGGTGTTTCCTTCGAGTGCGAGGAACAATCGGGTATGCATATCAACGAAGACCATTTTATTGCCGAGATCATTGACCCAGACACCGGCGAGGTACTTCCTGTTGGTTCGAAAGGCGAACTGGTATTTACTTCGTTGGACAAGGAGGCTTTTCCGCTGATCCGCTACCGCACAAGAGATATTTGTGTGCTGTCCCGTGAAAAATGCTCCTGTGGACGTACCTTTATCAGAATGACGAAACCACTCGGACGTTCGGACGATATGATGATTATTCGTGGTGTCAACGTATTCCCAAGCCAGATAGAAGCAGTACTGTTGAACTGTGGTTACGCTCCCAACTATCAGATCATCGTGGACAGAGTCAATAACACCGATACTTTTGACATTAATGTTGAAATGAAAGAGGATGATTTCTCCGATACGCCAAAGGTCATTACCAACAAGGAGAAACAACTTCAGGATGCGATGAAAGCAATGCTCGGCATTAATCCCAAGGTACATCTTGTTGCACCCAAAAGTATTACTCGTTCAGAAGGCAAGGCTGTCAGAGTGATCGACAACCGCAAGAGACTCGGTATTAACGTATAACAAATCAAAAAAGGAGGCTGTTATTTATGGCAATCAAGCAAATATCTATTTTTGTAGAAAACAAAGAAGGCAAACTTGTTACGATCACCGATTCTATCGCCAAAGCCGGTATTGACATTCGTGCAATGAGCGTTGCCGACACGCAGGATTTTGGTATCTTCCGTTTAATCGTAACCGACCCCGAAAAGGCAAAAGAGGCATTGGAATCCTCAGGCTGCTTTGTATCTATTACAAAGGTTGTTGGTGTATCCATTCCGGATGAACCGGGTTCTTTGGCGAAAATTGTCAAAATACTGGCACGATACAACATCAACATCGAGTATATGTATGCTTTTATTACAGTTTCCAAAAAATTTGCTTCGGTCGTCCTCCGTGTGGCGGATAACGATGCCGCTGAAAAAATACTTACGGAAAATGGAATTCAGCTCCTCGAAGAAAAAGATATTGCAGCAATGTAACTTCCTTTTTCCGCTTCTTTCTGTATTATTTTATGTTTAAAACTGATAAGGGTCTGTCGCAAAAATCTTTCTTTTGCGACAGACCCTTAATGGTTATATTATTCAAAATTCAAAAGGTTGTGATTCACCGCAGCCGCAAGTACCAACATATTTGGGCATTACTTTACCACAGTTGGGACAAGTCCATGTTCCGTCATTCGGAACATCTTTGCGATTATTGACGGCCTCTTGTGCTTGGAGGAAAGCCTGTTCTTCTTTTGCCTTTTTGCCAAATTTATGTTTCTTCTCCGTTTTTTTCTTGGGTTCAGCAGAAGGTGCAGTTTGAGCCGGCGGATTGTTATTACCCCTCATCGGCTGAGCAGGAGGGGTATTGTCAAATTTCATTGGTTCAGCCGGTGGTAAGTTACTTCCGCTGAATTGAAAGGAAGCAGGCGGAGCATCATCAAATCTCATCGGAGCAGGAGGTGGCGCATTATCAAAAATGAGCGGCTCTAAGGGTTCAAAGTCATTTGGTACAGCAGCGTTTGATTCATTTGATTGTGTTTTGGGTGTACTGTCATTTTTTATAAAGCTGAAATCTTGTTGAGATTCGGGAGTGTTGACAGGAACCTGTGGATTGTATGACTGTAAAGACGGCTGAACATCATTGAATTGTGACATATCTTCTGCCGACATTTTTTGAGCATCCTTACTTTGATTAGTAATGTTGGGGAGAGGAGCAGCGGGGGCATCATCAAAACCGAAGTCAAACGGTTTTACTTCGCCGCAGCCGCAAGTGCCAACATAGTTGGGCATAATCTTGCCGCAGTTGGGACAAGTCCAAGTAT
>CADCOE010000017.1 GCA_902802985.1 uncultured Ruminococcus sp. | reverse complement strand
GCTTTTTCCTTGCATTTATTATACCATATTTCACGCGTTCTGTCAGTATTTATCGGAGATTTGAGGTTGTTCAGTTTACATTATATAGTTCTTTGAGTTGTCTGCGGTCAATTTTTCCATTTTTATTAAATGGAAATTGAGATAGGTAAATAAATTGATTTGGCAGCACCCCTGCATGAAAATATTTTGCAAGGTATTCTCTAAGTGTATCCGATGACATTTCAACGTGATCAATTGTCGAATAAAACATCACCGTTCGTAAATAATGATCATTTTCAAAAAGAACCAGAATACTTTCCGAAATATTAGGATAACCATTTAATACACTTTCCATTTCTTCCGCTTCAATACGTTGTCCGCTGATTTTTATTTGATGATTACATCGTCCAATATACACAATACTGCCATCATTCCTTAAACGACCCATATCACCGCTTTGATACATCCACTCGTCAGGATGGATAATATCTTTGACAAGATGCGGTTCTTCCGCTGAGGCACCTATATATCCGCTGAAAGTGCCAAACCCTGCGATCCAGATATATCCGGTTTCTCCTACCGAACACGGATATCCCGTTTCATCCAACAAATACAGCCTTTTATTATTGATCGGTTCTCCGATAGGAATATCTGATTGATTTAGCTCTTGCGGTAGCACCTCGCACGAGGTCACGATACAACTGCATTCTGCCGGACCGTACATATTAGCAAGACGACTATGAAAATTTTTCCTTTCGCTCCACAGCTGAATTTCATTACATTTGAACTTTTCTCCTGCACTGATTGTCCATTGAATTGTTTCCAGATCTTTATATTCATTCTTAGCGGAAAAATTAATAATTTCTTTCAGCAAACTTGGCACACCGGCAAGATGTGTTACTTTTTCTTTGCTGATAATTTTTACTGCTCCCGAAACATCAAATGCAATATCCGGTCCGAGAACCAAACAACCTCCGAACAGTAATGGTGTAAAAATCGTTTTCAAAGATCCGTCAAAGCTGTAATTGTTGACCATTATGGAACGACTTTTCATACCTATATCAAAAGTATCACTATACCAACGGCACATATTAACAAGATACCTTTCCTCTATGGGTACACCTTTCGGTTCTCCTGTTGTACCTGATGTGTACATTATGTAGGCAATTCGCTCGATATTGTCAGCATATGGTTTGTTGTATAATAATCCGGAAATATTTTTATTCACAAGAACATATGGAACATTAACAGAATAGGGAAGTTCCATAGTAGAAACAATACAATGACAGCCACTATTTTCAATAATAAACGAGGCACGCTCACTCGGTAAATCCCTGTCTATCGGAACATAAATTGCTTTTATCATAAAAAGTGAATATATAACTGCGATAGTATCCGTATTTTGTACACAATATACCGCTACGGCATCTCCATACTTGATCCCTTTCGCTGAAAGAATACTGGCAAACTGAACAACCCGTTCCTTGAATCGACGATATGAGAGGGTTTCGTCAACAGAAATTACTGCATCGGCATCCGGTGTTTTTTCTACATTTTTCAGAAATGCTCCGATGACACTATCATTGCCGTTATCATACAGCGACGCAATTTTGACAGAAGGTTTATTAAGTAAAGGTTCGTCCGTTAGCTTTTGGAACAATTTTGTCCATTCCTGCATTATATAGGCAATTTCTCGTTTGCTGTAAACATTTTCGTTAAAGTAAAAATGACATTGACAACTTTCCTCTGTTAATTCTGCCATCAACTGAAGATTATTGGCACCTACATCGTTTTTATCGGTTACATAGTGCAGTTTTCCATATCCTGTGTCATTACCAGAATCCATAAAATTCATCACCGTATCCACATACAATTCGTTCATCAGCTGCTGAATACCGTTTTGACGAACATAAGAAGCAAATGAATTTTTTTGTTGTGAAGATGCTTCTATCAGTGCCTTTTGTATGACGGATAGCGTTTCACTTAATGGTTGTCCATCATGTATAGAAACATCGACAATCACTTTTTTAATAAACATTCCAAAAGTATTTTCAAATGAACCGACATTTCTATCAGACATCGGTACTGAAACCCAAAATCGTTGTTTATCAGAAACCAATTTGAGAGTATAAAGAAATATTGCCATAAATCCAGCAAACAATGACGTATTATTGTCTGCACAAATTTTACGCAGTCGTTCTACCCTATTTCTGTCGAGCATTATTTTTCTGTGAACAACGGAAATATCGCAATCGGCAGTTTCAGGTACGGTAATGGTCCCTAATGGTTTTCCTTCCGATAGTTTTTTCCACGAAATATCTGCTACATCGGATTGTTTCTCTTTTTGTATAATATAGTCAAAGAAATCACTGCTTTCTTTCCAATCCTGTTCTTTGCCGCTGTAGATATCCATTATTTTGTGAAATATCATACAGAATGTAGCTTCATCTGCCAAAATATGATGAATACAAATATTCAGAATATATTCTTCTTTCCCTATTTCATAGAGCATAAAACGATAAAGTGGACCGTTTTCTATATCCATCGGTATATCGGCTGACATTTTTATAAAATTTTCCGCCAGTTCACGAGTGGGAACAGAAATAATTGACAATTCTTCTCCTGTGGTAAGATCTTTATATCTCCAGATAACGTTACCATCCTTGTTTTTCAAAAAAACAGCATTCATTATTTCTTCACTGTGTATTATATAACTCTACCATAACATCAGTCAAAGAAAATACTGACATTCTTTCTGAAAATGAGTATATTCAAACCGTGTATAACGTTTGGTGTAAATTATTTGAGAGAAAAAGTATTCCGTATGATGTGGATTTTTTCCAACTGGGTGGATATTCTTTACTGTTGTACAAGTGCCAAACAGAGCTTGAAAAAGCCTTTGCAATGGAGTTTCCTATGAAGGAGTTGTTGCAGAACACAACAGTGAGAAAATTGGCAGAATATATAGCATTGAAGAAAAATAACCAACAAAAATCTGTTGGGGTATCATATCAAGATCAACCAAAATCAAGGATAAAGAAACGGAGAAGAGTATGAGTATCAAAATCAAAGAATATGAAAAAGGTACCTATGTGATTGATAACGAATATGCCTATGTATGGTGTTTAAAAACATCCAATCAAAAAGGGACAGACTACTGCTATGGAGGTACAAGAACTGTAGATCCGACAGAATCAGAAAAATCGGTATTCGAAAGATTGTGTTATCTGGGACGTTATGAAAGCGGATTAAAAAATTATTTTATCAACCAAATGATAAAAGATAATGTATTTTCAGAGTTTTCAGACAGATTGCCAGAGGGATTTCAAAATAGTTATGTTGAAGGAGGCAGATGTATTATTCAACCCAAAGATCAAGAAGCATTTAGTGCCATTTCAAATACGACACATAGTGAGCATAAAAAAGTGCTCGACTCCGTATTTTCTGATCTTGGGGAATTGTTAAATGAGCTTGACGGTAAACTCAAATTAACTCCTGATTTTGGCAGATATGCGGGGCTTGCCGATATGCTCCATCAGTATACCGAAAATGTATTGGGGATTGATTGTGCTGATGGTGGCTGTGGCGGCAAGGCTTCCTACACATCAACAGGAATTATTCAAGCGGCTGAAACGCTGGGTGCTGCTAAAGATCAACCAATCACTCTTATAGGCTCAGCAGGAGCCTGTGGTATTGGGGTACTCAATTATTTAATGGATAATCAATACAGTGATATTGCTGTATGTGATTTAGTGTATGATAATACCAATGCCGGGAAACAGTCAGCTCGCCAACTGTCTGAAAAAGGAATAAAGGTTCTTCATTCCGAGGACAGAAAACTGACAAAAGAGTGTCTTTCTAGGGGTGGAATGATAATTGCTACAACTGTTGGAGGAGAATTTTTGCGTTCTGAACATCAGGCGATGAAGGATGGAACCGTATTGCTGCTGGCGCACAATGAGTGTATTCGTACCGAAGAAGATGATTATGCTGCGGTTGATAAAATTGTTGAGAACAGAAACATAATAATAGTTCCGGGACAACTTCTGACTTTTGGAGGAGCACTCACTTCGAGAATTGAGTGGTTCTATCGACAGTCACGAAAAGGTGAATATTTTGACAAGCCGCTTGCTCACGATGTTGTCAAAGCCGCTGCTGCCTATATGATGAATACCTATGCCTTGAAAAGCAATGGGCAAAATCTTTTTCGCAAAGTTTTTGATTTGATATAAAGTGGTTATGACTCATTTATTTCATTATCCTGCAGAAATAACAGTTATGTCGAAAAATATTACATTGACAGTTACCAATTATAACGATCAAAGTTTTTCTTCCAAAGTGAAAAACGATATTCTAACCGTACAGGAAAAAGAATATATCAAAAATGCGGTTAGCAGTCGATGCAGGGAATTTGAAGCAGGTAGATATTCTCTTAAAACAGCTTATTTCAAACACAAAAAAGAAGAGCGATCAAACTTTCGAGAAATTTCTGTATTAAAGACAGAATATGGACAACCGTTTATTGTCGGAAAGTCCTGTGGTGTAAGTATTACACACGATGCAGGATTAGCTGCTGCTGCTGTGTCAAACAACAGCAGCATTGGCATAGATATACATTGTGGAGTTCAATTTAGTGATGAATACAGGATGTTTATTCATGGAGAAGAACAGAAAATGTTGCAGTCAACTGAAAATCAACTTTTTTTCTTAATGCTGTATGGTGTATAAAGGAAAGTATGGCAAAGTATATGGGCAGGGGCCTTGAAATATTTGAAAATCTTGAAATTCGATGTTTTGAATTTATTACTTCAGAAGTTATATCGGCACAGTTCAGATCTCGGAGCGAGATTTCTTTCCTTACCTTTTTCGGAAAATATTTTTTTGCAGTAACAATGGAGGAAAAATATAGCTGTGAAATATCCGAAATTCTCAAACAATTAAAAAGCAATATGGAGAGGTTATATTAAAATACAAAAGCACACAACCATTTTTTGTAAACAGTTGTGTGCTTTCCTTTTATGTTATATCAAAAATAACCGTAAAAATCGTGCCAATTTTCTCACTGCTGTTGACTTGAATTTTAGCATCAATCAATTCCGTCATTCTTTTGATAATTGTCAAACCAAGTCCGTGACCTTTTTTATAATTTCTGGTTTTATCACCTCGGTAAAAGCGATCAAAGATATGAGGTAAATCTTCAGGAGGAATGTAGCTGCCAAAATTTCTAACAGAAAACAATGCCTTTTTCTTTGTACTGCTGACACAAATTTGTAATTTTCCCCTTTCAGGTTCATACTTTAAAGCGTTTTCGACAAGAGAACTACAAATTCGTTTCGCATATTCTTCATCGGATAAAATAAAAATATCTTTTTCGATGTTTTCTTCGATCAGTACATCATTTTCGTATGCCAGTGATTCAAGTTGAAGGATACATTTTTCTGCGACAGAGGAAAGATTGACAGATTGTTTGGTTACAGTATTTTCAACTGACTCCAAGGAGGAAAGTGTTAACATTTGGCTGACCATATCCATCATTTCTCTTGCAGACAATTCAGTGCTGTCCAGCCATTGTCTGTTGTCATTAATGATAGATTGTGGATTGGAAAGCAATATACTGTTGTTTGCCAAAATAACCGTGATGGGTGTTTTTAGATCGTGAGATATATCTGAAACAAATTGTCGTTCCATTGCAATAGCATTTTCCATTGGTTTAGCTGCTAATCGAGACAATTTAATGCTAATCAATAAAATCACGATCATTGATAATATCAACGACAATGATAAGATAAGTATAATTTTTAAAATACGGGATTGCAAATACCAAATATCAGTTATTGCAATTTTATACGTATTGCCGGTGGTTTCTTTGTAATAAATAACGCCTTCCGCGTTGAGTATACCGAAGTTTTCTTGCTCATTGACAATTTTGTGAACAACAAGATCAACATTTCCTTCAAATGAAATGGTTTCCGATAACACAGAAATTTTATCTTGTTTGTTATTATAAAAAATGGTAGTGATATTATCGTCTTTATAACGTTCTTTTCTAGCGTTCGTTTTATGTTGGGGAGGACTATCTTTTTTATCGTCATTTTTTTTCGAGGTTTGTTTTTTATCAGAAGGAGGATTTTCCCCTTCTGATAAATTCCAAGGTTTAAGAACCATAGACATCACATTTTTTAATTCGATGTAATCGTTGCGGCATATTTCTGTACCAATCACTGTAAATGTTATTATCATTACAAGTCCGATTAATCCCATATTCAAAGCAATAAAGCGATGTCGATATTTTTTTAACATTGATTTTCCTCCATACGATATCCCAGTCGAGAAATTTTTTTGATGGATACTTTAGAGTGAAGATATTTCAACTTTTTTCTTAAAAATGATATGTATACCTCAACATTATTATCGGTAGCTTCGGAATCTGTTCCCCATACATTTACAATCAAACTTTCCGTTGTCACGGTCATAGTTGGATTATACATCAGTATTTTTATTACCTCAAACTCTTTGTGACGGAGTTGTACAGATTCATTTCCACAGCTTAGAATGGCAGAATTGATATTGAGCGATAAATCTTTAAAAGTAATCTTGTCAAGAATAACATTGCCCTTTCTTCTTGTCAGAGCGGCTACTCTTGCCAGAAGTTCTTCTGTGTCAAAAGGTTTTGTCATATAATCATCGGCTCCAAAGTTTAATCCCAACACTTTATCTGAAACAGCAGTCCGAGCAGTGAGTATCAAAATGGGAGAATGAATTGTTTTCTTTCTGATTTCACGCACTGCATCAAATCCATTGAGTTTAGGAAGCATCACATCTAGTACTATGAGATCGTAGTTTGTACATTCGGCATATTCAACGGCCGAACGACCATCGTATACGACATCTACAATATAATGGTGCTGCTCCAAAATTTTTTTTAAAGCATTAGACAATGATATTTCGTCTTCTGCCAACAATATTTTCATATCCGATCCTCCGGTTAGTGTATTAGCTTCATTATACCACAAAATAAGAATGAATAAAGTATGTATTGAATTTTTTTCCGGATTTAAAAAAAATAATGTTTATTTTTCAGTTTTTTTTAAGAAAGATGTGTATAATACAAAATCAAAACAGAATAATTAAAAAATTGAAGGAGGCTTTTCTATGCTAAAAAAAAGAATTGTAAGTGCTATATTAAGTCAGCTGCTTGTATTAGGAGCGATACCATTGACAGCACAGACAGCATTTGCAGCAAGTAATCCTACGCTGACATTTTCTAATAGTGCGATTACTGAAACTGTTTCGGGAAGCGGATACAGTATCAGCGGAACGACATTAAACATTAATGCGGCTGGGGTGTATAAAATCAACGGAAAGTGTTCGGCAGGAAATATTACAGTTTCAAAAAATCTCAAGGACGTTGTTTTGATTTTTGATGATTTGAGTTTGTCAGCAAAAGAAACTGCACCGGTTATTGTAAAAAAGGGCAGTAATGTTACCATTCATCTTGAAGGAACTTCTACATTAACTGATAATGAAAATGCGGCGGAGGAAGAAACAAATGAAAATTTTGAAGGAGCTGCTATCAAAGCCAAAAGTGGTTCTACCCTTACATTTTGTGGTGACGGTAAACTAAATGTAAATGGCAATGCAAAGAACGGTATTAAAGGGGCGGCTGAGTCAACGCAGATTTTCAATGGGGGAAATTTTAATGTAACAGCAGTAAATAACGGTATTGCGGCGGACGGAAGCATCACTTTCAATAATGGCGATTTTACCATTGATGTTGATAATGATGGTATCAAATCTGTTCCCGATGCGACAGATACCATTTCAAGTGGTTCTATTACTATTAATGGCGGCAACTTTTACATTACTGCCGACGGCGATGGTATTCAGGCAGAAGATACGCTGAAAATTACCAACGGCAACTTTAACATAAAAACTCTTGGTGGATATAATGACAGTAGTTTTAATAGTGATACAATGAGCTGCAAGGGATTAAAAGTTTCGGGAGACAGAGAAAATATCACCAATAATTTAATGATTTCGGGAGGTACTTTTACTTTAAATACAGCGGACGATGCAATACACTCTGACACAAATGCAACGATTACAGGAGGCACCTATCGAATTGATACAGGGGATGATGGTGTTCATTCCGATACACTTCTGAATTTAGGAACAGAAAACGGTTTATCCAGAGATCCCGAATTTTATATTAATTCAAGCTATGAAGGTTTGGAGTCGAGTGTTGTTAATATGTATTCCGGCAAATACTATGTAGTTTCCTCAGATGACGGTATTAATGCAGCAGGCGGAAGTTCAAGCGGTACGGATCCTCGTCGAGATGATAGGTTTCGACCAGATTTTGATCACGGCGGAGGCGGTGGTCGAGGCGGAAATAGTAATTATTCCTTGAATATTTATGGCGGTTCAGTGTATGTAGATGCTTTGGGGGATGGTTTGGATTCAAATGGAGCATTAAATCTTAACGGAGGCAATATTACCGTATTTTCACAGGCAAGAGGAGGGGATAATTCTCCGCTTGATTCGGATGGAACAATGACAATTAATGGAGCGACTGTATTTGCAGCAGGAACCAATCCAATGAATGAAAACCCGTCGACATCCAGTCAAAGTTATTATAAACAGACAACTTATCTTTCTGCAGGAACGGTTGTTGACGTCAAAAACGGTAACACAGTTCTTTACAGCGACAAACTTTTGAGAAATATTAATTATTTGTTATATTCTGAACCAAATATTTCTTCATCGTCTGTATCGGTTTCAACAAGCAGTAGTGTTGATCATTGTCATAGCAATTCATTTGCACATAATTGGAACAGTGGAAAAATAATAACTAATGCTACAGAAAGTACCGATGGAAAGATGGTTTATACTTGTCAAGATTGCGGAGCAATCGAATATAAAAAGATTGCTGCTGCCATTTCTTCGAACTGTGATGGACATGACAGTCAAAATATAGAAGTAGACAAAGGTCATAATGTTACATTTGCTACTGACAGTCATTCGTCTATCAATGTGTATTATGGACAGGATTATACTTCTGCTTCGGAAACCAATGTAACAACCACTGTTTCTCGAAACGCTGCTACAGGAGATCCTGACAGTACGGGAGAAGGACAAGTAAACTTTAAGATTGTTGTTGCTGATGGATATGAAGTAGATACAGTAACAGTAGAAGGCGGCTATAAAAACCTCAAAGATATTTCTGCTGATACATCAGCCAACACGTACAGAGTGACAAAAATAACAAGTGAACTTACCATCTCAGTTACAACCAAGAAAATAACGACCACCTCTCTTGAAAATAATTCTTCTCTTTCTGCTGAATCCATTATGCTTGGTGAAACAGTGACAGCTCAAGCTAAAGCAACAGGAGGTACCGGTACTTACACATATGCGGTATTTTACAAAAAATCAAGTTCTACAAAATGGACAACTGTACAGAACTATAATTCTAACACAACGGTTAGTATAAAACCGGCAGTAGCCACTTCTTATGATGTATGCATAAAAGTGAAGGACAGTAAAGGAACGATTGAAAAGAAGTATTTTACTATAAAAGTTTCATATCCGATACTGGTTAATCAATCGACCATTTCTTCTTCCTCTATTACACTTGGCAATACCATAACAGCAAAGGCAAAAGCATCCGGTGGTACAGGTGTTTATACATATGCAGTGTTTTATAAAAAATCAAGTTCCACAAAATGGACGACTGTACAGAACTATAGTTCTAATACAACAGTTAGCATAAAACCGGCAGTAGCTACTTCTTATGATGTATGTATTAAAGTTAAAGATAGTAAGGGCACAATTCAGAAAAAATATTTTACAGTGAAAGTTTCATAATAGTTTGTATATATTATACTGAAACGAGTGCGATGACGTTAGCGGAAAAATAAAACTGAATAGGATACAAAAGCTGTTCTCTAATACAGAGGACAGCTTAATCTTCAACTGCAAGGATAAAGATCCTGCGAAAGTGGTTATCTTTGAATGGGTTCGATTCTGCTTAAAATACAAAGCAAGCGATGGTTTCTTAACCATCGCTTGCCATTGCTTTCTATTGTGAATGAGAGGAAATTTCAGTTCAGCAAAGATTTTATAAGTGAAAATTTATATCATTTCAACAAGACGCTTGTTGATTTCAACGAGGAAGGTTTCCGTATCAACCTTAGTTTTGTTTTCGAGTGTTGAAAGTGTAGCGAGATCTCCGGTCATAATACCATCCTCGATGGTAGTGATCGTTGCTTTTTCTAATTTTTCGGCAAAATCAACAAGGTCAGGTGTATTGTCAAGTTCGCCGCGTTTTCTTAGAGCACCTGTCCAAGCGAAAAGAGTGGCAACGGAGTTAGTAGAAGTTGATTCGCCTTTGAGATGTTTATAATAATGACGCTGAACTGTACCGTGAGCAGCTTCATATTCATAAATTCCATCAGGAGATACCAGTACGGATGTCATCATAGCCAATGAACCGAAAGCAGTAGCTACCATATCGGACATAACATCGCCATCATAGTTTTTACAAGCCCAAATATAACCACCATCGGAACGTACTACTCTGGCTACAGCATCATCAATGAGTGTATAGAAATAAGAGATACCTGCTGTTTCAAATTTTTCTTTATACTCATTTTCATAAATTTCATTAAAAATATCTTTAAAACGATGGTCATACTTTTTAGAAATGGTATCCTTAGTCGCAAACCAAAGTTCTTGTTTTTTATCAAGAGCAAAGTTGAAGCATGCTCTTGCAAAGCTGGCAATACTCTTATCAATATTATGCAATCCCTGAATGATACCGGGAGTAGCAAAATTATGAATGAGCTGACGAGTCTCATTGCCGTCTTTGTCAGTTACAACCAGTTCTGCTTTACTGCCGCTGTCAACAACCATTTCTGTATTTTTATAGACATCACCATAAGCGTGACGAGCGATTGTAATGGGTTTTTTCCAAGTGGAAATATATGGTGTAATACCCTTTACCAGAATAGGAGTTCTAAATACGGTACCATCAAGAATGGCTCTGATAGTACCATTAGGAGATTTCCACATTTGAGAGAGGTTGTATTCTTTTACACGCTCTGCATTAGGTGTAATGGTAGCACATTTTACCGCAACACCATATTTTTTAGTCGCTTCCGCAGAATCAACTGTAACCTGATCCTTTGTTTTTTCTCTGTTCTCAAGACCAAGGTCATAATATTCTGTTTTCAGGTCAACATAAGGGAAAATTAGAATATCCTTGATCATTTTCCAAATAATTCTTGTCATTTCGTCGCCGTCCATCTCAACGAGAGGAGTGACCATTTTAATTTTTTCCATAGTAACAATAGCCTTTCTGAATGAATTAAAACGCTTCACACGTTATCAACACAATCAACACATATGAAATATTTTTGTGTTGTGCGAATACAGTATGTATGATCAGCTGTTATGCTTAGTGTAATCGAGTAAACCGCCGGCAATAATAATATCTCTTGTACGTCCGGAAAGGTCACACTCCACAGGAATTTCCTTGCCAGTTGTTTTGTTGATGATTACAAGGTTCTTACCTTTACTGATCAGTTGTTTGACATTGGGAATAGACAGCTCATCTCCCTCGCTGATATTATCATAATCAGACTCATTGACGAAAGTAAGAGGAAGAATACCGGCATTGATCAAATTTGCTCTGTGAATGCGGGCAAATGACTTAACAACTACTGCCTTAACGCCAAGGTAAAGTGGGGCAAGAGCGGCGTGTTCACGAGAAGAACCCTGACCATAGTTAACACCACCAACAATAATACTGCTGCCAAGTTGTTTTGCACGAGACGGGAAATCTTTATCACATACAGTAAAGCAATGTTCGGATATAGCAGGGATGTTGGAACGCAGCGGCAAAATCTTAGCACCGGCAGGCATAATATGATCCGTTGTAATATTGTCGCCTACTTTGAGCGAGCAGGGAACATCAATATTATCCGCCAGTGGAGCCGTTGTGGGATAAGGTTTAATGTTAGGACCTCTGAGAATTTCAACGCTGTCCATTTCTTCAACGGGAGCAGGAGCAATGACCATATTGTCATTATACTCGAATTTTTCGGGAAGCGGGATATTGACAGCATCGCCAAGTGTTCTCGGATCGGTAAATACACCGGTTAGTGCAGAAGCAGCAGCAGTTTCGGGGCTGACAAGGTAAATCTGACCGTCACGAGTACCCGAACGACCTTCAAAGTTACGATTGAATGTACGCAGCGAGATTCCCTTTGAATTGGGGGACTGACCCATACCGATGCAAGGACCGCAAGCACATTCCAAAATTCTTGCACCTGCTTCGATAATATCGGCGAGTGCACCGTTTCTTGCGAGCATATTATAAACCTGTTTGGAACCGGGAGCGATTGCCAGACTGACATCAGGATGGACAGTCTTTCCCTTCAGAATAGCAGCAACCCTCATCAAATCAAGATAAGAAGAGTTCGTGCAGGATCCGATACATACCTGATCGATCTTCTTGGAACCGATTTCTTCAATCGTTTTAACATTGTCAGGGCTATGGGGACATGCAGCCATAGGCACGAGTTTTGACAAATCAATATTAATGACTTCATCATAAACGGCATCCGTATCGGCAGAAAGCTCTGTCCAGTCCTCTTCACGCCCCTGAGCAGCCATAAACGCTTTGGTGATCTCATCTGATGGAAATACAGATGTAGTTGCTCCCAGTTCGGCACCCATATTAGTGATGGTAGCTCTCTCAGGAACAGTGAGAGTTTTGACACCCTCTCCGCCGTATTCGATGATTTTTCCTACACCGCCTTTAACAGACATAATACGGAGGACTTCAAGGATAATATCTTTTGCAGAAACCCAAGGCTGAAGTTTGCCTGTGAGGTTAATTCTGACCATTTTTGGCATAGAGATATAATAAGCACCGCCACCCATAGCTACCGCAACATCAAGACCGCCAGCACCAATAGCAAGCATACCAATACCGCCGCCTGTAGGAGTATGGCTGTCAGAACCAATCAATGTTTTACCTGGCTTGCCAAATCTTTCTAGATGTACTTGATGACAAATGCCATTACCGGGTCTTGAAAAATAAATGCCGTGTTTTTTGGCAACAGATTGGATAAAACGGTGATCGTCAGCGTTTTCAAATCCTGTCTGGAGAGTATTGTGGTCAATATAAGCTACGCTTTTTTCTGTTTTTACTCTTGGTACACCAATCGCTTCAAATTCAAGATAAGCCATTGTACCTGTAGCGTCCTGCGTCAGCGTCTGATCGATTTTCAAGCCGACCTCACTGCCGACAGTCATATCACCGCTGAGAAGGTGAGCTTTAATAATTTTCTGAGCAATAGTATAGCCCATTTCCATTCCTCCTTTATTTTTGATACAAAATGGTTGTATCAATTAAATACAACATATATTATCCCTTAAAAAAAGAATTTTGTCAATGTATTTTTCATAACAGAACGAAATCAAGTCGAATATTTTACATAATAAAGATCAGAAATTAATTTTTGATCTTTTGATCATTATATTATTCGGAAAATAACTTGCATTTTTTGATTGAATGTTATAAGATGATGTATAAGAAATCAAACATAAATGGAGTTGGTAGAAATGTTCAAGAAAAGAAAACTGATCATACGTATTGTCAGTATTATTTTGTGTGCTATGATGGTTCTGGGGGTATTTTCTATATTGATGTATACATTGTCAGGGCTTTAATCGATGAAATTCTAAAAAAGAAATCCAAAATCTGATACATAAATAGGTCAGCTGTGAAATGAAAAATTTGACAGCTGATTTTTTATCGGGATAAAATTTTTATCTGGAACGGTAAGTATCAATATGATTGTGATAAGAGTTTCATTGTATGTTGAACTGGAAATTATCGGAAAAAATCTTTTTTATATCCGAAAAAATACTTGAATAAATAGTTTATAAATTATATAATATAATTAACAATATATAGTAATTTTTACGGTTGCTGCAGTAATCCTCAAAGTGGTTTTGATTGCGACTGTGGTAGCTGTAAAAATGTATAATGTGTTATGTGTAGTATTTGGATTTTTATATCGCTTTTGTTAAAAAAGTGATGCGAATGATGGAAAGGAGTGAGAAAACAGACATATTATTAAAATCGATTTGTCATCAACAAAGTGGCAGATCATGTCTTGTACTATTATCAATCATTCTAAATGTTGTTTGATTGACAGTAGGGACAATCGGTTACTAACGAAAAATAATTAAAGAATCAGGAGGTATTGTTTAATGAATCAAAAGTTCAAAAAAATCCTTGCAGCTCTCCTGTCAACCGCAGTAATGTTATCTACTGAACTTCCAGTTGCTCTTTCTGTATCAGCAGCCGAGCCGGAAACTGATTTGGAGTCCGAAACAGTTTCCGAAGAAGTTCAGGAGAATGATTCCGAAGAAGCAGAGGGTGAGATTTTTGTTCCGAAAAAGATCGATCCCTTGACTCTTGATATGCTCGATGATGATGAGCAGATAACGGGCATTGTAGAATATTATAATTACTTGCGTGAAAACGGAGATGAGGATGTTCCGGAAGGAAACAATGCTGCAAACTTTGCATCTCAGCTTCCCGATGAAGCTGATAACAGCACCAATGAAAATAAGATTTATATGCCGTCTGTCAGAAGTCAGGGTAGTATTGGCTCCTGTGTGGCGTGGTCTACTGTATACTATCAGTATACATATATGATGAATAAAGCAAGAGGTGTGGCAACCACATCGAAAAATACCTATTCTCCCACTTTTGTATATAACCTTATCAATAGTGGTGGAGATAACGGTTCGCTTTCATACAAATCATATGAATTTTTAAAAAAACAGGGTGCTGTTACAATATCCGATGTCGGTATCAAAACAGCAGGAGGCGTAAATTCTAACTATCTTAACTGGAATGCTACTGGTAATGTGTGGGCTAATGCACTGGACAACAGACTGACTTCACACGTTTATTTTACGGCACGTAACAGTCAGACACAGAGTTTTTCGAGATATGTACTGCCTGTATCGAGCGGAACACCTATTACATCTCCCGATTCCTCTGAATTGAATACGATAAAGGCGGCTCTTGCCCGCGGTGAGATTCTCTCCTTTGGCTCCAGTATCGGTGACTGGCAAATGACCAAGATCAAGTCTTCAACCGAAGAAGGCGTAGACAATAGATTTGTCAATCAAAATGTTGCCTATTGTTGGAGCAGCCCCTATGCTAACCATCAAATGACGATTGTTGGCTACAATGACAATATCTGGACAGATATTAACGGTAACGACAAAGTCGACAGCGGCGAGATGGGTGCCTTCAAGATTGTAAACTCATGGGGTACTGGTCCGTGGAGAACCTATGATAACTATGATAATCTGGTTACTATTCGTGACAACAGCGGTTATGTATGGGTTGCTTATGATGCTCTTAACACCAAATCTTCGGTAGCTGGAGCACCGACGTTCTACAACAGAAGCTGTATCTTTACCGAGGTTTCCAGCATTTCTGTTACAGGTAAAGAAAGTGATTGCTCGGGTGTTTATCTGAAATATACACTTAATACCTCCAACAGAAGTGACTCTTATCTCACTGTAACCGCTAAGGATAAAACTACTAATGCAGTAAAGTCTGCAAGTATCATTCCTTATGGCTTGTCATCTATCAGCAGATATGGCAGCTATGCTTATAATGGAACAGGTACTGCAAGTGACGGTACAATGGCATATGATCTCAGCAATGTCGTTTCAGACATTACTCCTGAAAAGCTCGCCAATTACAGATGGTCCGTTACTGCAAGAGACAGCAGTAATAATTCAAGCAGTCTTATTGTAAAGGATATCAGAATTGTCGATAAGAAAAACGGCAAGGAGTATGTAGCAACTAATATTGATGATACTGCTCTTAATGGTGACGCAAAGACATATGATGTTCCATTGTCGGATGATGAACTACCCGAACTGTTTGCAAAGATAAATCTTGTAGACGGCAAGACAGTTCCCGTTGGTCAGAAGTTTACTGTGGATGCATCCGCAACAGGCGGTGTAGCTCCTTATCAGTATAAATATTCATATGTTTCCTCAGATGGAAAAGAAACGGTTGTTAAGGATTATAGCACCAATACAAGTGCTGAATTTACCATTTCTGCTGCAGGTTCTTACAAAGTAAAGGTGACTGCTAAAGATGTCAAAAATCAGGTGTCGGAAGCATCGACAGATCTGACAGTGACTTCTGTTTCGATTAGCAGCTTTATGGCAGATAAAACAACAGCCAAAACCAACGAAACTGTAAAATTCAAGGCGATCCCCAATACAACAGCAATTCCTGTTACTTACAGTTATAGTGTAAGCGGCAATGGCACAACACAATCACTTGTTACTAATTCTGATAATACAGCAAGCTGGAAGCCTGAAAAAGAGGGACAGTATACTATAACAGCAAAGCTTCTTTATAATAATACAGCTATTGCAACAAAAACAATGTCTTATACGGTAGAAAAGGGTGAGGTGGTAACAAATAACCTTGTTACCATTTACTACAAAGGTTATTCTACACCCTATATTCATTATCAGGTAGGCAGCGGCACATGGACGACTGTTCCCGGTAAGGCTATGACTCCCTCTACTGAGGTGACAGGATATACTCATAAGTATACTATTGAATTGGGAACGGAAACATATACGAACGTATGCTTTAACAACGGCAGTGGAAACTGGGACAGCAATGGTGGAGTTAACTATAAATTTGAAAAAGGTACCTACACATATTCTAACGGTACTATTACACCATATAAGCCTATTGTTGTTGTTCTTTCTGCTAAGGCTGTATCTGACAGTCAGTATGTACCAATCAATCAACCGGTAAAGATTACTGCATCTGCTGAAGGTGGTACGGCTCCATATCAGTACAGATATACTTATATCAGAAATGGCAGCGAGTCCGTTATTTCTGACTATTCAACAAACACAAGTACTTCCTTTACACCCGCATTGTCAGGTGTATATAGCGTCAAAGTTACTATTAAAGATGCCAAGGATGCTACTGCAGAGGCAACCGTTAATGTTACAGCAGCTTCTGTCAGCATAGGAACACTGACCGCTGACAAAACAACTGTAAAAGCAGGTGAAACTGTTAAGTTCAAGGCAACTTCTACTTATGAAAGTATTCCTGTTTCTTATCGTTATACTATCACCGGCAACAATGAAACCAAGGTTCTTACTACTAACTCTGACAACACTGCTAGCTGGAAACCTACCAAGGAAGGCAGCTATACAGTGAAGGCAGAACTTCTTTACAAAAATACATCTGTAGCCAACAAGTCTATGTCCTACACGGTAGAAAAGGGTGAAGAGGTAACAGATAACATTGTTACTATTTATTATAAAGGTTATAATAATCCCTTTATTCATTATCAGGTAGGCAGCGGTACGTGGACGAATGCTCCGGGTGTCTCAATGAACTCATCTAATAAAGTGAGCGGGTTCACTCACGAATATACTATCAACTTGGGTACAGCAACATATGCTAATGTTTGTTTCAACGATGGCAACAACAGTTGGGACAACAACGGCGGAGCAAACTACAAATTCAACAAAGGTGCTTATACCTTTACAGGAGGTAAGATCACACCTTATGTTGTAGTGAATGTGGATATTAAGAGCTTTACAGCAAATAAAACCACAGTTAAAACCGGTGAAACTGTTAAATTTACCGCCACACCTACTGATAATAGTGTGACACTTTCTTATCGTTATTCGGTAAGCGGCAACGATATTTCACAGACACTGACCACCAATTCTGACAATACAGCAAATTGGACTCCTACTAAAGAAGGTACTTACACTGTAAAAGCAGAATTGATTTACAACAGTAAGACTGTAGCATCCAAGACAATGACATATACCGTAGAAAAGGGGGAAAATGTTACTCTCAACCAAGTAACGATTTACTATAAAGGTTATACTACTCCGTATATTCATTATCAGGTAGGCAACGGTACATGGACAGCAGTTCCCGGTGTTGCAATGACGGCAACCAATGAACTGACTGGTTTTACTCATAAGTATACTATTGATCTCGGTTCAGAGTCGTATACTAATGTATGCTTCAATGACGGCAAGGGTAACTGGGATAGCCGCGGCGGTGCCAATTATAGATTCACTAAAGGATCCTATAGTTTCTCTGACGGTGTTATCTCTATTCTTACAAGCAAATCTATATTGATTGTTGATCCGCTTGTAAGTACCCCCACTATCTCGGCAGAAACCATTAAGCTTGGTGGAAAAGTAACCGCAAAATGTACAGCAAAAGGTGGTGTTGGTACTTATAAGTATGCATTCTATTATAAGAAAGCAAACAGCACAAAATGGACTACCAAGCAAGGTTTTAGCACCAATAATGCCGTAACCATCAAGCCGGCAGCTGCAACAACTTATGAAGTTTGTGTAAAGGTGAAAGATGAAAGCGGTACTATTCAGAAAAAATACTTTACAGTAAAGGTACAAACAGAACTGAAGAATACCTCTACTGTTTCAGCAACCTCTGTAAAGTTTGGTGAAACATTTAAGGTGAGAGCAAGTGCAACCGGTGGCTCAAAAGAATACACTTACGCTGTTTTCTACAAAAAACATGCAAGCACAAAATGGACTACCAAGCAGGATTACAGAACCAATAAGGTAGTAACCATTAAACCCGGTGCAACAGGCGAGTATGATGTATGCGTTAAGGTAAAGGATAGCGATGGCAAAATTGTTAAGCAATACTTTACAGTAAATGTTACAAAGTAAAAATTTTTTAGCAAATTCCGTCCCGTTAATGTTAAAATGTGATTTTGCGGGGCGGGGTTTCGCTGTTTCCAAAAAATAGGAGGTAGGTTGAATGAGTCCCAAATTCAAAAAAATTCTTGCTGGACTGTTGTCAACGATGATTGTACTGTCTACAGAAGTTCCGGCAGCACTGTCTGTAGCTGCTGCGGCACAGGAAGTCGATAATTCAGAAGAATATGACGTTGTTGCTGATGAATCAGATTATGTAGATTCTGATCCTGAGGAGTACAGCCAAGAACAAAAAATAGGGAGCGTATCGGAATATTTCCGATTTTTACGTGAGAATGGATCCGAAGATGTTCCTGACGAAAATTCAGCAGCTAACTTTGTGGCCGCTCTGCCGACAGCTGTCGATAACAGTACTAACCAGAATGCGAAATATCTGCCGGCAGTTGGAAATCAAGGGGATCTTGGAGCGTGTGTTTCTTGGGCAACGGTATACTACCAGTATACTTATATGCACAATAAAACAAAAAATATCACTACAACTGCTCAAAATACTTTTTCTCCCAGTTATATTAACAATTTTTTAAAAGCAGCAGGCGGAGCTAATTTTCCAAAGTCATACCAGCTTATGGAAACACAGGGATCAGCAACTGTAGCAGATGTTCCTATTCAAACACAAAAAGTACCTGATACCAATTATCTTTCATGGCACGCTACAGGAAAAGTATGGGAAAATTCCTCTGCTAACAGAGTTGTGAAACATGTATTTTTTAGTCAGGAAGATGAAAATAGTGTATATCCCGTACACGAAGGTACTCCGGTTAAGTCGCCAGACTCAAAAGAACTGGATGTTATCAAAACGGCTCTTGCTAATGGAGAAATTCTTGTATTTGCCGCCTGTATTGGCGATGAAACAATGCCAACTACCACCATTAAAAAATCATCGGTAAGTGGTGTTGACAACAGTTTTGTTGGTCAACAGGTTGTTTATTGTCACGCATCACGTGGTACCAATCATGCAATGACGATTGTTGGTTACAATGATAACATTTGGACAGATATTAATAGCAACAATCAGGTCGATGAAGGCGAAATGGGTGCTTTCAAGATGCTGAATTCCTGGGGAGCTACTTATGGCAACAATGGTTATATGTGGATTGCGTATGATGCATTAAATACGGTATCGGCTGTAAAAAATGCACCAGTATTTTCACAAAGAGGATGCATATTCAAAGAGGTAGGAAGTGTTTTGATTAGCAGTAAGCAAAGTGATGCATCCGGTCTTTTCCTTTGTTATACACTTAACTCGGCTAGAAGAGTACAAACGCCTCTTACCATTTCTGCTAAAAACAACACAACTGGTGCCACTATATCAAAAATGGTAACACCGTATAACCTGGATAACTCTGTCGGAACCGTTTCTTATAATGGTACCACCACGGCAAGTGACGGCGTAATGGCATATGATTTGGCAAATGTCATTCCCGGTATTACATCTCAAACGTTAGGCGATTATACTTGGACAGTTAATTTAGTTGATCTGGTGAAAGACGATAATCCTCTTGTGGTTAAAGAAGTAAAGATTGCTGATAGAAACAAGGGAAAAGAATATACTGCAAGTGAAGCTAATAATCTTAAACTTGATGGTATTTCTAAAATAATTACGCTTCCCGTACCTCAGAATGAAATCACAAAAAATCAAAGTATCATTTACTACAAGGGCTACTCTAATCCATATATTCACTATCAAGTGGCTGGCGGCAGCTGGACAGCTGTTCCGGGTGTCAAGATGATAGCTACCAGTGAAATGAGCGGTTATACCCATAAGTATACGATTGACTTGGGTACTGCAACGTATGCAACAGTGTGTTTCAATGATGGTAATAATAGTTGGGACAGCAACAATGGTTCGAATTATAAATTTGAACAGGGCACATATACTTATTCCAACGGAACTATCACAAAAGTGACACCTCCTACTCCTGCCAACCTTACTGCAAAGGTGAGTGTAACAGGAGGCAATACGGTTCCGACTAATCACAATATAACTATTGTCGGTTCTGCAACAGGCGGAACAGCTCCTTATCAGTATAAATATACTTATACAACAAGCGGAGTTGAAACTACTATTAAGGACTTTTCTACCCAGACAAGTACCCCTGTTAAGTTTGCTACACAAGGTACTTATGTTGTAACTGTTACTGTTAAGGATAGTACAGGCAAAACATCCACAGCAACAACCACTGTTACTGCTGCTATCGTTGACATCAGCGGTATTAAGGCAAGCAAAACAACTGTTAAGGCAGGAGAAACGGTTACCTTTACAGCATCGTCCAATAACTACCGTGTACCCGTTACTTATAAATACGCTATTAGCGGCAACGGTGTATCACAGACATTGACGACTGCTTCCAATGGTTCTGCAAGCTGGACTCCCAGCAAGGAAGGTACATACACTCTGACTGTCACAATGCTTTATAATGGTTCAGCTCTCACAACCAAGACAATGTCCTATACGGTTGAAAAGAGTGATGTTACCGAAAATCAGGTAACTATTTATTATAAAGGTTACTCTACTCCATATATTCACTATCAGGCGGGTACCGGCAGTTGGACAAACGCTCCAGGTTATGCGATGACCGCTACCACCGAACAGTCAGGTTATACACATAAGTACACGATTAACCTTGGTACAGCAACGTATGCGACTGTATGTTTCAACAATGGCAGTGGCAATTGGGACAGCAACAATGGTTCGAACTACAAGTTTAATAAGGGAACATTTGGTTTCTCTAATGGTAATATTGTAGAAATCAGTAAACCTACTCCCACAACGCTTACTGCAAAAGTGAATATTCAGGGTGGCAGCTATATGCCAACCAGTCAAAGTATTTTCATTAATGCTTCTGCCGAAGGCGGTACCGCTCCATATCAGTATAAGTTCTCTTTTGTAGAGAATGGCAATGAAAAAGTAATCAGAGATTTCTCAAGCAACACTCAGCTGGAAACTCTTTTTGTTACTCCTGTTACCTGTAAAGTGTTGGTAACGGTTAAGGATGCAAACAGCAAAACTGCACAGGCAAGCACAATGCTTTATGTCAGCTCTGTAAGTATCAATAGCCTTACAGCCGATAAGTCAAAGGCAAAAGTAGGCGAAACTGTTAAATTCAAAGCAGTTCCCAATAATGCCAATATGAATCTTACCTACCGTTACACCATTAAGGTAGACGGCAGCTATCAGATGCTGACGACTAATTCCGATAACTCCGCAAGCTGGACTCCAACCAAAGAAGGTACATTTGACGTAACAGCCAATCTGCTTTACAATGGAAAAGTGGTAGCTTCTAAGGTGATTTCCTATACCGTAGAAAAGTCAGATCCTGTTACAGAGAATACCATAACCATTTACTACAAAGGTTACTCTACTCCATATATTCATTATCAGGTAGATGGTGGCAGCTGGACAAATGCTCCGGGTTATGCAATGACTGCTACCAATGAGGTAAGCGGTTATACCCACAAGTACACCATCAAACTTGGTCAGAAAACTTTTGCTACTGTATGTTTTAATAATGGAAGTAATCAGTGGGACAGCAACGGAGGTTCCAATTATAAGTTCAATAAAGGTACCTATACTTTCTCTAATGGTACCATTACCCCTTATAACCCCACTCCTGCACAGTTAACGGCCAATGTCAGTATCTTGGGTGGCAACACAGTTCCTATCAATCAAAATGTTACGATTAATGCTTCTGCAGCAGGTGGCAAGGGCTCTTATCAGTATAAGTACACTTATTCTATAGGCGGTTCCGAAACTGTGATCAAGGACTTCTCTACATCCACAAGTGCATCTGTTAAATTCACTACTCCCGGTACCTATATTGTAACGGTAACAGTCAAAGATGCAGCAGATGCCACTAAACAGGCAACGGCTACTGTAGGAGCAGCAAGTATGGAAATTACAGGTATTCGTGCCAACAAGACAACCGTTAAAACAGGTGAAACCGTTACCTTTACGGTATCCAGCAATAACTCCAAAATTCCTGTAACTTACCGTTTTAACATTAGTGGTAATGGTACATCACAGACTCTCACAGCTTCAGGCAATACTGCCAGCTGGACTCCGAATAAAGAAGGTACCTATACAATAGCTGTTACAATGCTCTATAATGGTGCCGCAATTTCTACTAAATCTATGTCCTACACGGTTGAAAAGGGTGATGATGTTAACCTTAATCAGGTGGTCATTTACTACAAGGGCTATTCCACTCCCTACGTTCACTATCAGGTAGGCAGCGGTAACTGGACAACACCTCCCGGAAAAGCAATGACAGCAACCAGCGAAATGAGCGGTTATACTCATAAGTACACCATCGATCTCGGTACACAGAGCTATGCTAATGTATGCTTCAACGATGGCAAGGGCAACTGGGACAGCCGCAATGGTGCTAACTATCGCTTCACAAAGGGT
>CADCOE010000016.1 GCA_902802985.1 uncultured Ruminococcus sp. | reverse complement strand
CTTTGACGGAAGTTCCAAAAGAATATCATCTCTGAGCAGAGCGTCAGTATCGAGCTTATAGTCGGGTGCTTCAATATAATCGTCACCGCTTTCTTCAGAAAGCTCGGTTACGAGAATATGACGGAATTGATAGGCAAAATTTCTGTCAGATGGAGCCGAACATCTATCACAGTTAAAATGATACTTAAAACTCACCCTTGCCTCAAAGACCACCACACCCGCATGATTGCTAACGTCAATATCAGCCTGAACAGGTGCCGGAAAAGAGCTTGTCAAACCGTCATCAGTTTCTGACAGATCAAGTATCGTTTTTACAGAAAGGTTCTCATTCTCATCCAAAAAAATTTTTTTCAGATCAAGAATCATAAACTCACCCCAACAGATTTTTTAAAATGCCATAGATAATTATAATAATACAAACAGATTTTGTCAATAGTTTTTTTGATTTTACCCCGAATTTTATTACATTGCTGTGCCTTTCACCATTAATGAACAGGAAACGGGAAAGCATCTGCTCTCCCGTTTTCATCATTCGGTTTATCTTATCGAAACAACTAAAATCAAATCTTGACAGCTACTGCATCAAGACTCTTGGGAAGCTCAGATTCATCGGCAGAAACAAGGAATGTAAACTTTGTTTCTGTTTTTGCTGCAAGAACATTAATTTTTTCAATAAAATCAGCAAACTGAACAAAATCCTGACCACCAATTTTAAGTGTCGAGTCAACAAGGACATCCGTAAGGTCATAGTTACCTGCACAAAGACCGCTCAAGAAACCGAAAAATGCATCAAAACCTGTTATGGAATACTGCTCTGTGTCAATCAATCTTGCCTTATGTGTTACATCATAAGTAAGCTTTGAGCCTTTCTCGATAACTATAACGTTGCCGTTAGAGTTTTCAACTGCTTCATTTGTCAGATTAATGAGTTTTTTTGTTTTGCCTGTACCTTTTTTACCTACGATAAGTGTTACCATAATTTTGGCCTCCTTAATAATAACCGTCAAACGGATTACTGATTATCTATATAGAATTTTACAATAAATCAAACAAACTGTCAACGCTTTTTGTTATCTTTGTAAAAATTATTTCAATCTTGCTTCCAAAGCTTCCTTCTGATCCTCATAACCAGGCTTGCCGAGGAGAGCAAACATATTTTTCTTGTAGCTTTCAACGCCGGGCTGATTAAATGGATTGATGCCGAGTGTGTAGCCGCTGATAGCACAAGCCTTTTCAAAGAAATAAATCAAATAGCCCAATTCTGTTTCATTGGCTTCGGGCATATTGAGAATAACATTTGGTACACAACCGTCAGTATGAGCAAGAACCGTACCTTCAAATGCCTTTTTGTTAACAAAATCAACCGTCTTACCTGACAGAAAATTAAGTCCGTCGACATTTTCAGGATCTGTTCCAAGTTCAATTTCATATTTTGGTTTCTCTATCTGAACAACTGTTTCAAACATTGTTCTGGTACCATCCTGAATAAATTGTCCCATTGAATGGAGATCAGTCGAAAAAACGACAGATGCCGGGAACAATCCCTTATTATTTTTACCTTCACTCTCTCCAAATAGCTGTTTCCACCATTCGTTCATCATTGTAAATGCCGGTTCATAACTAACAAGCAGTTCGATTGATTTACCCTTTCGATACAGGATGTTTCTGATAGCGGCATACTTATAGCAGTCATTTTTGGAAAGATCAGTGTCACACAGTTCTTCACGAGCTTTGGCTGCACCATGCATCAATGCATCTATATCGGCCCCTGAAACGGCAATCGGAAGAAGTCCTACGGCTGTCAGAACGGAATAACGTCCTCCTACATCGTCCGGTACTACAAATGTTTCATAGCCCTCACGATCTGCCAGCATTTTCAACGTACCCTTTGCCTTATCGGTGGTACAGTAAATTCTTTCCTTGGCACCCTCTTTGCCGTACTTCTTTTCAAGAAGCTCTCTGAATACTCTGAAAGCGATAGCCGGCTCTGTGGTAGTACCTGATTTGGAAATCATATTAATGGATACATCTTTGTTTTCACAGATTTTCAGCAACTCGGCAAGGGCAGTTGAACTGATGGAGTTTCCTGTAAAATAGATGTCCGGAGTATCCTTGGAAAGTGCGTTATAGTTCGGGGATTTCAAGAACTCAATGGCAGCGCGTGCTCCAAGATAAGAGCCGCCTATACCGATAACAACGAATACTTGTGTATCCTTTTTGATCTTTTCGGCTGCCTGCTTAATTCTTGCAAACTCGTCCTTGTCATAGTCAACAGGAAGATCCACCCAACCGGTAAAATCATTACCAAGTCCTGTTTTAGTATGAAGCAGTTCATGTGCTGCTTTGATTTGTGGTGCGATTGCTTCATACTCCTCATTTGAAATAAATTCCTTTACATGCTTGTCGCTAAGAGTGATAGACATAAGCAATTTCCTCCTTAATTTATATAAAATTCTGATAAAGAAATTCAATATAGAAAAATCTCTAATTTATTTTACAATATTTATTTTCTTTTTGCAAGGAATATTGTTGGATTTATTAATTTTTTAACAATCTTTTTTGACATTATCCGATGATTTGACTTTTATGACAATTTAATGGCATTTTGGGTATAAATTTTTTTTAGGTATCTTTTGATTTTATCTGTCTTCTTTGGCTTGACAGTACCGTATTTTATTGTAAAATGATATATATGTGGATTTTTATGATTTTCATTCCGAAAGGATAGGTTAAAAATGGCACCCAATAAAAATAGTGATGCAGAGCATGAACATACAGATATTTTTTCCTACAGTGATAGAACAAATAACAGTCGTCATTCAGACGGATATGGTACTTTAACTGATATTATAGAAAAAAATAACAGACAATCTATCAATAGCAGAAATCGTTCTCGTTCATATGCAGCGAAGCAAAAACAACCTTCACATGCTAAGTTTAAAAAGCATATCAAAACAGACAAAGAAATCTATGCAGAAGCTGCACGTGCAAGAAAAGAAGCTGTCTCTGCTAAAATCGCTAAAAAAAGAAAAAAAAATATTGCGAAAAAAATCATATCCGCCTTGTGTATTGTTGCTGTCTTATCTTTAACGATGACATTGGCTTATCAGACAGGTATTTTTGAAGGCAATAAGAAAAATGCTGAAGCTACCGATACAGCTACTTCTCGGGTCAGTATAACGGAAAATTCTCTGTTAAAATCTGACAACACCCTTTCGAAACAAGAAGTATCCGAGGAGGAAAAACCGACGGCACCAACAACACCTCAGTATTCCTTTAACAGAACCTTTACTTTGAACGATCAAAAATTTTCTCCCGCAACAAAAGCAAAGCTCAAAAAGGAGCTTACTTCGGAATATATGGTTCTGTACGATATGACTGCTGATGAAATTTTATATCAAAGAAAGGGTAATCAGAAACTTTATCCTGCCAGTACTACTAAAATTCTCACAGCTATTGTAGCCAGCACCATTATCACCGATCCTCAGACTATAATCACAGTTGGAGATGAAATCGAGCTGATCGGAGAAGACTCCAGCATTGCCGGATTAGAGAAAGGAATGAAACTGACTTTCGAGATGCTGATGGACGCTCTTATGCTGCCATCTGGTAATGATGCTGCTTATACCATAGCTGTTAACGCCGCCAAAATATATAAACAAGACAAAAGTCTGAAAAATGAAGAAGCAGTTAAAATATTTATGGAGTTAGTCAATGACTGTGCTAAACAGTTGGGAGCAGACGGCACTCATTTTGTTACCCCTGATGGATGGCACGATGATAACCACTATACCACTGCTGAAAATCTGGCTCGCTTTGCCGCTTATGCTAAAACAATCCCCTTAGTCAAAAAGTCTGCCGCAAAGCCATATGCAAGTTGGGAGCTCGAGGACGGGACTATTTTGGAATGGGAAAATTCCAATAAGCTAATTATCAGCGGCAATGAATTGTATTCCGAATACTGTGATGGAATGAAAACAGGATTTACTGATGAGGCAGGTTCCTCTGTTGTTGCTTCGGCAACAATCGGCGGACATACGCTGATTGCGGTTATTATGAACGGTCAAACACTTTATACCAAATATAACGATGCCAACGTTCTCTTTGAAGAAGGATTTAAACTGAGCAACTTTGATTATACTTACGGATTTATGAACCAATAAGGTTTTTGAAGATAATATCGAATATATCACCAAATGTTATCTCCTTAACGGAATCAGCAGCGGTAATCGGATATTCAATGATCTGATTGCCGCTGTTTTTATAAATAATTTTGCCTATTTTATCCCCCTTTTGAACGGGTGCTGTTAATTCCTTAGGCAAGGATATGTCATAAGTTATTTTCTCTTTATCTCCCTTGGCAATCAATACATTGGAATTGATATTTAGATTAGTTTTTACCAACGGTTTCATTCCATTTTTGACGGGTATATCCGTTATTGCCTCCTGAGGCTTCTCCGGAGTGTACATTGTATAATTGGCAAAACCATAATCCAACAACTTTGAAGCATCAGAAAACCGTTCCTTGCCCGTTTTGCTTCCGAGAACAACAGCGATCAATCCCATACCGTTACGTTCTGCTGTCGCACTGATACAACTTCCTGCCTGTGATGTTGTTCCTGTTTTGAGTCCTGTTATACCCTGATAAGTTTTGAGCAGCTTATTGGTATTCACCAACTGCGTTTTTCCTCCCCGGAGATGATCCATCCATATACAGCTATACTCTAATATTTTTTTGTGCTTTATTAGTTCTTTTGACATCAGTGCTACATCATATGCACTGGTTACGTGACCATCCTCATCCAATCCGTTACAGTTTTTAAATACTGTTTCTTTCATTCCGAGCTGCTTGGCCTTGAGGTTCATTTGTGTCACAAATTCGTCTTCTGTACCACATATATGCTCTGCAAGAGCTACTGCCGCATCATTAGCACTGGCAACGATCGTTGCCTTTACCATTTCGTCCACCGTCATCGTTTCTCCCTGCTCGAGCCATATATCTGACCCACCCATTGACGCTGCATGTGCTGACGCTGTTACTTTATCCGACCACAATATTTTGCCGCTGTCTATGGCTTCCATCACCAATGTCAGCGTCATTACCTTTGTTATCGATGCACAAGCTCTTACCTCGTGTGCATTCTTCTGATAAAGAACCTTTCCTGTTTGAGCATCCATCAATACTGCTGACGGAGCTGTGATTTCTTTATCAGCAAGAGCAGATACATCCGACGGAACAGCTGTACAAAAGATAACTGTGAACAAAAGCAAAATTACTTTTTTAATAAAATTCATACCGCACCTCCAAAGTAATGTTTTTAAAAACATATGCTTTGGAGATGCGGTAAATAACAGGCGTCTTAATTATTTCGCATCATTTTTTAAAAACCGACCATACAAAGGGCTTTTGTATCGAATACAGTAATACTAACAGCAAATAGGAGTTTCGATATAAGATACCCTGCGGCTTTCAAAATTCGGGTAACGCCACTCGATACCCTGTCCAAGGAGCTGATACAGTGCCATTTTGGGAATGTTAATTCCCGATGCCAAACAAGAAAGCTGTAACCCTCCTGACATTCTAGGATTGATCTCAAGCAAATATAATTGATCGTTATGCATTCTGAATTGTATGTTAGCCGGCATATTCAAATCAACAGTACGAAGTATTTTTTCACACTCATTCATCACGGATTTTTCAAAGCGAATTTCTGAATATCTGCCGCCTGTTTTAAATCGCGGAATAATAATATTTCCCTGTTTTGTTTTCAGACAGTCAGCACTGATCTCTACACCGCTGAGATATGGCATCAACAAAACGGGAATTGAAAAATCATATTCTCCCAATATTTTGCGTGCCGAAGAAAGGCTGATTTTTGATCCAGGCCTTTCCAGCAATCCTGATAATGTATTTACTCTGTCGTCAATCACCCTGAAGCTTCTGGCTCCCTCATCTTTAATAAGTTTATAACAAATACGATCAGCTTGACTACGAAGTTCCTCATAAGCTGCATCAAACTCATCCAGACTTTCGACAACCCTGACGGGTGGAATACAATGAAATCCGTTATGAGTAAAAAACGTATATGTCTGAATTTTATCATCGAGAATTGTCATTATATCCGCATTGGTATTAGCAAACAGTTTGACACCCACCGCATAAAAGCGATGGGCATTTTTCGCTATTTCTGTCAGAAATCGTCTTGGCACGAAAACGTCTATCGAATGCTTCCGACAAAAATCAATACAAAAATCAATATAACCATCCGCACTGATATTTTCGGGTTCTATATACCATTCATCACACACCTGCCGATAAACAGCATACGCATTTTTGTTTGTACCGATCAATTCAAAACGTTTCGGTTCATTGCTGCGTATCAGATTAATCAAATGATAAGCAGTACTGAACCAGTGATTAAACCATATTCTCATTGTTTCCTCCAACCAAATCCGCAATAAATTACTGCCTTTATTTTACAGACAAGTAACCTGTTTGTCAACAAAAACACAACAAGTCCATTATTATTTTACAATTTGGCTGAAAAATCCCCTTTAGTATTTAGCTCAATGATGCGCCAAGCGTTTCACACTGAGCAGTGGCATCATCATCAGGTGCATCATTACAAATAACACTGTCTGATACCAAAACCGCTCCGGCTTCTTTACATCTGTCTTCCCAATTTCTCATCCATTCACCGTCACCCCAGCCATAGGAGCCGAATAGGACGATTTTTTTACCGTTCAGCTTATCAATCAAAGAACTGAACATCGGTTCAAACTCGCTGTCCTCCAGTTCTTCAGAACCCATCGACGGGCAACCGAATGCTACTGCATCAAAAGTGTCAAGCTTATTTCCGTCAAAATCAGAAGCTGTAAAAAGTTCTGCTTCCGCACCGTTATCCTTAGCACCTTTCAAAACTGCATTTGCCATTGCTTCGGTATTTCCTGTACCACTCCAATATACTACTGCTACTTTACTCATAATCCTATTATCCTTTCTTGGTTTGAAATTTTTATAAAAAGTCAATTTGACTCTTTATCAGTAATCAACACGAAACCGTTAGTTTCTCTATGGTACATCCCTTTGCTATCAATGAACAACAAAGCTGTGTACATTTCTTATATTTATCAAAAACTGCCTGTGCTTTGTCCACATCGCCATAAACCTTCCAACATCCCACACACTTGCATCCCTCTGCCCGATTTTCGATAAAACCGCATACATCTTCAGGAGGATATCCTAAAAACAAACCTATTTCATGCGGAAAATTTTCGCTTTCCTTTAATCGTTGTATCAACTGTGCAATATAACGGTTCGTACTTCCACAGACATATCCCTTTTCTTTGAGAATTTGTTCTGCCTCTTTATCTTTTAAATCACGTCCCAACTTGGAAGGACGATAAACATAAAGCAGTGTAGACCCGTTAAGCTTTCTTAGAGGTATAATTCTCAAGCCTTTGGAAGACAGTTTTTGATTGATTTCGCAAAGGCTTTTATGTTCTTCGTCTTTATTGGCAAATCGACATGAAAACATATTGCCCGTCTTTATTCCTCTTATTGTTGGTGAACAATATTTCACAAGCATTTCTTCCGACATATCCACACCCCCATATGTAATAGTTTATCCTGCCTGTAGTTTGTTATACAGCATAGCGGTCGAGAATGTTTTTGAGAGCTGATTTAGAACTCGTGTGAGAGCGTTCTACAGGAATTTTGAGAGTTTTGGCTCCGTCAAGTGCACATTTTACCATTTTATGTGAAACAGTATTTGTAAACAATATCATCAAATCAGGGTTTCCAATATTTTGCAGTCCTCTGCACATTTTGGGATAGATCTTTGCTTTACAGTCGTATGACTTACAAAGTTCCATATATTCTCTTACCATACATTCATTTCCGCCTACAATCACTAAACTCATATATTCCTCCGTTAATACAAAATTTATTTGGTTAGATTTGTCTAACTAATGATTGAAAATATTGGTCAGACAAGCTAATAGTTAGCTTCATCTAACCAATATTAGTTTAATATATTTTATCGAATTTGTCAAGTGTTTTTATCAAATACAATTTCTTAGAGTAACATACTTGCCGTCTACGCTGATACTTAGAGGCAGGAGACTTCTTGTTCATTTAGATTAAACTATGGTAACTTTATTGTTTCTGAACCAGTAATCCATTTGTATAATATAGGCAAGTATTTGTGGTGCCTTCATTAGCTGACCATACCATGGAGAGGCAATCGTATCGGGGTTGGAAATAATGGATTCTATCCCATTTCTATCCCAAATATCATACAATGGTGATTGCTTATCGGAAATAATTTCCTTTACCCGCATTGCACATAAATGAAAATAAACCGGATTATGCGTTTTAGGGTACGGGCTTTTCTTTCTGTCAATAATACTGTCAGGCAAAAGTCCACGAAATGCTGCACGCACAATTCCCTTTTCTCTACCGCCGAGTGCCTTTATGTTCCATGGAAGATTGTAAGCATACTCCACAATACGATAATCACAGAACGGTACTCGAACCTCCAATCCATTGTACATTGACATTCTGTCTTTTCTATCAAGTAACGTCTGCATAAACCAATGAAAGTTCAAAGAAAACATTTCTCTCATTCTGGCATCAAGCTTTGAATCGTTTGGCAGTTTATCTGTATGGCGGCACGTATCAAGATAACGTTCACGAACATATTCTTCACCCTTGGGCAAAAATCCATTTTTTAATATAGAATGTCTTACGTTCAGTGAACGCGACCAGGGAAATGTGTCTTCAAACAATATATCTCGGTTATGATACCAAGGATAGCCGCCAAACAATTCATCTGCACACTCTCCTGATAAAGCAACCGTAAAATCTTGCTTTATCTTGCTGCAAAACAATAAAAGAGAGGAGTCTACATCAACCATTCCGGGAAAATCTCGTGCATCAACCGCCGGCAGTAATGCTTTATACAAATCATAATTATCGATGGTGACACTGTGATGCTCCGAACCAATGGCATCTGACATAATCTTGATAAATTCACTGTCCGGGGTAGGCTGAAATAAACTCTTTTGGAAATATTTTTCATTATCCGTATAATCAACAGAATAGGTATCGATAGGCTTCATCCCATTGTTTTGATGGTGCTTAGCGGCAACATAAGAAATAATACTGGAATCAAGTCCACCCGATAAAAAACAACAGAGAGGCACATCAGACACCAACTGACGCTCGACAGCATCTGTCAGCAAAGCTCTTACTTCGTCAATACTTTGCTGCACATTGGAGGTGTGCTCACGGGCTTGCAGCGTAAAATATCGATTTTTGAATAGATTTTTTCCGTCAAAAAATGCATACTCTCCCGGCAGTATTTCTTTTATTCCTTTGTATATTCCTTGTCCAAGCGTTCGCCCCGGACCAATCAAAAACAGCTCCGACAATCCTTGTTCATTAATTTCCGGTTTAATCAACGGATTGGCAAGCAGCGTTTTTACTTCAGAAGCAAAAAGCAATCCCGTATCGTATTGAGCGTAAAACAAAGGTTTTACACCTATCCTATCCCGAGCCAGAAACAGCGTCCTTTGTTCTTCATCATAAACGGCAAACGCAAAAATACCATTCAGTCTTTCCACACACTCTTTGCCCCATTTCATATATGAAGCCAAAACTACCTCCGTATCACTTTTTGTGGCAAAGCTAAAACCACATAATTTCAATTCTTCCCGAAGCTCCGATGCATTGTAAAGCTCTCCATTATAGGCAATGACACATGTTCTGCTGTTATGGTTTTTGGTCATCGGCTGCTTTCCGTTTTTTACGTCAATCACCGCAAGGCGGCGATGTATCAAACACACCGGAGATTGAACATATACCCCACTGTCATCGGGACCTCTTTTTGACATCGTTACCGACATTTTTTCAATCGTGACTGTTTGTTCGTCAAGCCGTATGTTTCTATCAAACCAGCCTGCAATACCACACATATAAATGCCCCCTTGCAGTTATTATATTGTTTTGAAAAAAAAATGTTACCGAAAATATTGGTTGGAAATATGATTGTGATACGAGTAATAGGAACGCTTGAACGAAAGCAAAAAAACAACACACATCACAATTAATGCAGCAGCACCTATATAAGTACCTGAAACCGGCTCCGCATTGGTATTTTCCGACACCGCAAACGTCTGTGATACCGGTTGATAAAAAATACATATCACATACGTAATCACCGATGAAAATAACGAATTAATCAGTCGGAACAGAAAAAAAATTTTTTTGTTGATTTTAATATTCCTCAAAATATGAAATATCTGCAAATGAACACACAAACCTCCGAAACCTACCGCTAATGACAAAACCCACGGCTGAAATCCACCCGAACATATTTTGCGGCACGCTCCCGTTACCTCAAGAAATACAGGTAATATCATTTCTGTTAATCTGTCGTTTGCCCCCAAAGCATTGATCCATTCCAAAACGATATGGTTAACCTTTGATTGCTCCGTTATCTTGACAGCAATCGTAAATACAACCACCAGTGCTGTTAACTCAATGACAGAATAGGCAGCATCAGAACAAGAACATATCAGCGAATGACAAATTCCTTTACTGTCAGAATGTTCTCCGCAGTGGTCTGTTTCATCCCCGAAAAATATCCCCACTATAATACCCGTTACTACGGCTGCCAACAGTTGTGATATATATAAAATGATACCAAGAAATCCGTTGCCAAGCATAATTGTCCCTACCGCTGTTATTAAAAAAGCAGGTCCCGAAGATACACAAAATGTCATCATTTGGTTGGCTTGTTTTTCATTGATTTGCCCCGAGGAATACAGCATTGCTGTACATTTTGCTCCTATCGGAAATCCCCCCACAAAGCTCAATATAATTGCTGCTGATGTTGCTTTAGGTAAACGAAACAATCGACTGATAAATGGCGAAAACAATTTTCCGATGGTTCTGTACGCTCCACTGTACATTGTAAATGATGAAATAACCATAAACGGAAATAAGGACGGAATCAGATATTTTGCCGCATAACTTAATCCCTCTGCTACACCGGAAGCTGTAAACGTTGAATATGCCAACAAAACAATCACTATGGTTATTATGATGATCGTCAGCAATATTCCTTTTAAATGAATTTTGATTATCCCTGTCATAACATCACCCGATAAATAATATGTATCAAGTGATTTTTATATTTGCAGATGCATAAATTAAATCAGGGGTGAGTCAATGAAAAAACGAAACAAAAGAGATGCTCCTGTCATTGCTGCTAATCTCAGCGGCGTTCATATGGAGATAAACGGCAACCGTGAGATTATTTTTGAGGGCAGCAGAGGTGTTCTGGAATACAGCGAAACCAGCATCAAATTGAATGCCGGCAAATATATCGTTTGCTTTGCAGGAAGGGGACTTTGCATTAAATGTATGACAGATTGTGATTTAACGATCCAAGGGTTTATTACAGAAATCAGATATATTATGTGAGGGATAATTATGCTAACAGTCAATGCTTTGCGATGGATTTTTGGATATGTTGATTTTGAGGTAACAGGAAAATTTCCCGAAAGGTTTATCAATTTGGCAACAAAAAACGGCATCAATATGTGGAATCTTGGCGGAACAAAAAATACTTTCTCCGCAAGCGCAAAATCAGGTCTTTACCTCATTTTGGAACAACTGGCCCAAAAGAACGGAAATGAAATACATATTTTAAAATATCACGGATTACCGTATTTATGCAGAAAATATCAAAACAGAGCAGGACTTTTGGTAGGATTAATATTATTTATTGCTATTTGCATTATGATGTCGGGGTTTGTATGGAATATTAAAATTGATGCCCCTGCAGAATTTAACGAATATGAAATCAGGGAAGAACTCAGAAAAATGGGATTAACTGAGGGCAAGTGGTCAAAAAGTATTGATACGGAAAGTATGGAAAGAGAATTGGCAGTGAAAAATAAAAAAATCAGTTGGATCGCCGTTAACATTCTTGGCTCGGATGTGGAAGTCGTCATCAGCGGAAAAGCAGAAAGCGGTGCAAAACAAGAACAATCCTATGATGCCAGCAATATTAAATCAATGGCAGATGGCACAGTAACAAGAATGGAAATCAGGAAAGGTCGCGCTGCCATTAAAATTGGCGATGGCGTTCGAAAAAATCAGCTTTTGGTAAGCGGTATTATTGAATATACCAACGGCACCAGCTCCTTTGTAGATGCTGAAGCAAATATTTATGCCAATACCTCAAAAAGTGTCGAAATGAAATTGCCTAAAAAGGCAGAAAACATTAAAATCGGTAATCCTATACAAACAAAAGCCCAATTTTCGGCTTTTGGTGTCATTGTTCCTGTGATGATGGGCTATCGGCCAAACAGTCCTTATATGAAACAAACAACGAATTATCAGGCTATTCTCTTTGATAAAACACTTCCTATTTACTTTTCAGAGGAAATATTTTATCAATACGAAAAGCAGCTTGTAAAGTATAAAACTTCACAAGCCGAAAATATCCTACGTCATCGCACTGCATTATATGAAGTCTTTATGCTTTACAGTGTCAATTCCGGTACTATTAAAAACAAAACGTTAAGCTATTCGGAAAATAAAGATTTCTTTATTCTTCGATGCAATTATATAATAGAGGAAAATATAGGCATAAAATCTGCTGTCTATATTGAATAGTTTTTTAGCTTTACAATTAATCTCCTATTCATATTTCTCTTTAACAAAATATACAGATGTAAAGCTTTATAACTTTTCAACATCAAAATCAGGAACATACTCTTCTTTAGCGGAAGAAAGCTCCTGTACAAAACCATCCAGTTCTGTTCTGTTCATATAATCCAGCACTTTATAATATTCACGCTGTGTCAGCTTTCTGTCAATTTCGGGATATTCCTTTGCTTTTCCCAACGGCACGTATTGCCCCATTAAACTGACCAATATTTTTTTACCAAATGTTTCATTTAACCAGTCTAATACGGCTATCGAATTTTTGGTATGTCCGGGAAGAATAAGATGGCGTACAATCGTTCCTTTTTTCATTATACCATTTTGATCAAATTGAGGTATTCCTGTTTGTCTGACCATTTCTGCTAGTGCAGATGAAGCATATTCAAAATAATTTTCCGCATTAGAATATTTTTTTGATACTTCGGAATGAATATATTTCATATCCGGAAGATAAATATTCACGATGCCCTCAAGACGCTTTAATGTTTCAGCTTTTTCATACCCTCCTGTATTATAGACGACAGGAATGGATGGTTTATAACGTTCAAAACAACTGATGATGCTTTCTATATATGGAGTGGGACTTACCAGATTAACATTATGTACTCCCATCGCTTCCAATTTTTTGATATGCTCTATCAATTCATCGCAGGTGATTTCTTTGCCATAGCCACACATACTAATTTTACTGTTTTGACAAAAAACACACGACAATACACATCCCGAAAAGAAAATGGTACCTGAACCATTGGTGCCACTAATACACGGTTCTTCCCACATATGAGGTGCCACACGTGCAATACGTGGATTGGTTCCCATTCTACAATATCCGTTTCCGCTGTCCTTTTGTCGTACTGCATTGCAGTTTCTCGGACAAAGAACACATCTATATTCATCCATAGCCATTACTCTCCTATATATTACAAAAGAACGCTGTACAAGTGTACAACGTTCTTTTATTTATATTAAAATTGCAAATTTGAGAAAGTGTAATTATTTGCCGTAGTATGCCTTAAGGAACATAGCCTTGATCTCAGACATCAGCGGATATCTTGGGTTAGCACCTGTGCACTGGTCATCAAATGCTTTTTCTACCATATCATCGAGTGTTGCAAGGAAGTCTTCCTCTTTTACACCGTAATCAGCAATCGTCTTTTTGATGCCGCAAGCTACTTTGAGTTCTTCGATCTTAGCGATAAACTTTTCCAGTGTATCCCAGTCATCTTTGCCATTGATACCCAGGAAGTGTGCACATTCACAATATCTCTCAAGGGTATGCGGATACTGATACTGGGAGAAAGTACCCATTTTAGGCGGTACAGGATCAGCGTTAAATCTCATAACTTCTGTAATAAGAAGCGCATTGGCAACACCGTGAGGAATATGATGGAATGCTCCGAGCTTGTGTGCCATAGAGTGACACACACCCAAGAATGCATTAGCAAATGCCATACCTGCCATTGTGGATGCTGTTGCCATCTTTTCACGTGCAACAGGATCATTGGCACCGTTCTCATATGCTGAAGGGAGATAGTCAAAGATATTTTTCATTGCTTTAAGAGCAAGACCATCAGTATACTCTGTAGCCATAATAGATGCATAAGCTTCCAGTGCGTGGGTCAAAGCATCGATACCGGAGGCACTGGTAAGTCCCTTGGGCTGGTTCATCATATTGTCAGCATCAATGATAGCCATATTGGGAAGAAGTTCATAATCGGCAAGCGGATACTTGATGCTTGTCTTTTCATCTGTGATAACGGCAAAAGGCGTAACCTCGGAACCTGTACCCGATGAAGTAGGAATAGCGACAAAGTATGCCTTTTCGCCCATTGTCGGGAATGTATAAATTCTCTTACGGATGTCCATAAAACGCATTGCCATATCCATAAAGTCAGCTTCAGGATGTTCATAAAGAACCCACATAATCTTGCCTGCGTCCATTGCAGAACCGCCGCCGAGTGCGATAATAACATCCGGTTCGAACAATGCCATAGCAGCAGCACCCTCCTTAGCGGATGCAAGCGTTGGATCAGGCTGAACATTATAGAAACAGGTATGCTGAATACCCATTTCATCCAGCTTATCTTCAATGGGCTTTACATAGCCGTTCTTGTAAAGGAACGAGTCAGTTACGATAAATGCCTTTTTCTTGTGCATTACTGTGCCAAGCTCATCAAGAGCAACAGGCATACAGCCTTTCTTGAAGTAAACCTTTTCGGGAGCTCTGAACCAAAGCATATTTTCTCTCCTCTCGGCAACGCTTTTGATATTAATCAAGTGCTTAACACCCACATTTTCTGATACGGAGTTGCCGCCCCATGAACCGCAGCCGAGCGTGAGTGACGGAGCAAGAGCAAAGTTGTAAAGATCACCGATACCACCGTGTGAAGAAGGTGTATTAATCAATATACGACAAGTCTTCATCGCATTATAGTGCTTTTCGATCTTTTCAGCCTGTGCGGGATGAATATAAAGCGATGATGTATGACCATAACCACCGTCTGCCACGAGCTGTGCTGCTTTATCAATAGCTTCATCAAATGTCTCTGCCTTATACATTGCAAGAACCGGAGACAATTTTTCATGTGCAAACTCTTCGCTGATATCAACAGACTCAACTTCACCGATAAGAATTTTTGTAGCTTCAGGAACTTCTACACCGGCAAGAGATGCAATAGTATGTGCCTTCTGACCAACGATCTTAGCATTGAGTGCGCCATTAATGATGATAGTTTTTCTTACCTTTTCTGTTTCATCCGCATTGAGGAAATAGCAGCCTCTGTCAGCGAATTCCTTTTTAACTGCATCGTATATATCTGCAAGAACGGTGACACTCTGCTCAGAAGCACAAATCATACCATTATCAAATGTTTTGGAATGAATAATTGAGTTAACAGCAAGTTTAATATCTGCTGTACTGTCAATGATAACAGGTGTATTACCAGCACCAACACCGAGAGCCGGCTTTCCTGAGGAATACGCTGCTTTAACCATACCCGGACCGCCTGTTGCCAGAATAGTATCCGAGTTTCTCATCAATTCATTGGTCAGTTCCAAAGACGGAACATCAATCCAGCCGATAATGTTCTCAGGTGCACCTGCTGCAACAGCAGCATCCAGCACGATTTTAGCAGCTGCAATCGTTGACTTCTTGGCACGGGGATGCGGGCTGATAATGATACCATTTCTGGTTTTCAGAGAAACCAATGTCTTAAAAATGGCAGTAGAGGTGGGGTTGGTGGTCGGAATAACCGCACCGATAATACCAATCGGCTCTGCTATTTTCTTCAGACCATATGCTGAGTCATATTCGATAACGCCACATGTCTTGGTGGATTTATACTTATTATAAATATACTCTGAAGCATAGTGGTTCTTGATAATTTTATCCTCTACTACGCCCATACCTGTCTCTTCAACAGCCATTTTTGCCAGCGGTATACGTGCCTGATTGGCAGCGATAGCAGCAGCTTTGAATATTTTATCAACCTGTTCCTGCGTATAAGAAGCAAAGATTTTCTGTGCTTCTTTTACTTGAGCAAGCTTTGCATTAAAGCTGTCGAGGTCTTCTACAAGACCGCTTGGTGTTGTCTGAACTTCGACTGTTTTTTCTGTGTTAGCCATCGTTCTTGTCCTCCGTTTTTTGTAATTTTTTCTCAAATTGCAATGGTAATCTCCGATTACACTAATTATTATAATAGATTGTTAAAAAGTTGTCAATATCATTTTTCGGCATTTTCGTCTATATCAACACACATATTTTTTTCAGACCAATTTATGGCGAATTTCTTCAAAGCAATTTTGCAAATAATCTTACCTGAAACAAAATTTTTTTAGATATTTTTCATACCGTTTGATCTGTTTTGTTATGATTGTGCAAGAGCGTTTTGTTTAATTTCTTATTTTTTTGTTGATTTAAACGATTTTTTTATATTTTCTCTGTATTAAAACATTTTATTATTTTGTCATCTGTTTATCCCTCAAAAACTTTGATTTACTGAAAAATCATATCGATCTGTCAGCCTACTTATCACAAATAAAATTGAATACGGAAATGGATGGATTGCATTCATTGTGCCAATATGGTATAATTTTACTATGTTTAAACGGAATAACCCGTTTTCTTAAAATCCATTTTAAAGCGAGAGCGTACAATGAAATATAACGACGTTACAATTCTTACCGCCAATACAAGAGATATTATTATTAACAAAAATGAGCTTGCTGCTCGACTAAAGGTCAGCAGAAACTTTGAGAACGATTTGGTGACACTATGCACCGACAGATTGATGGATGTTATCACCTATAAATGTGCCTATATTAAAACCAGCATTGATTTATCTCAGATAAATCAATGTGATTTCGGGTTTATGGATGTTGTCAGCAGAAACCTCTATCAAAATCTTTTAGGATGCCATCAGGCTTTTGTAATGGCTGTCACTACCGGTATCGGAGTGGACAGACTTTTGGCTAAACTAAATGTCACTTCTCAGGCAGAACACTTTATTACGGACGCTGTTTCTTCTGCCGCTGTTGAATCGTTTTGTGATTATGCATCCAATATCCTTCAAACAGAATATAATTGCCGACCAAGGTTCAGTCCGGGATACGGGGATGTGTCTTTGAAAACCCAAAAACCACTGTTGGATAGACTAAATGCTTCGGAATTGCTTGGAATTACTTTAAACCATTCTTACTTAATGACACCTGTGAAATCTATTACTGCTATTATGGGGGTTCAATCATGAAAAAAATAACCGATTTAATAAAAGAAAAAAGAGTTTATTTTGATGGCGGTACAGGAACGATCTTGCAAGAAATGGGACTGCCTGCCGGTCAACCACCTGAATTGTGGAATATTACCTGCCCTGAAAAAATCATCAATCTGCATCGTTCATATTTGAATGCAGGCTGTAATATTATCAAAACAAATACTTTTGGTATTAACGCTGACAAATTTAGTAACTATGAAGAACTGATCCGAGCTGGTATTGATTGTGCCAAAAAAGCGGTTGACAATCAATATGAAAAATATGTGGCATTTGATATGGGTCCCACGGGAAAATTACTGGAACCGCTGGGCGAATTAAAATTCGAGGATGCGGTGGATCTGTTCGCTAAAAATGTACGTGCAGCTGCTGACTGCGGTGCCGATCTGGTCCTGATCGAAACAATGAACGACAGCTATGAAACCAAAGCTGCCGTCCTTGCTGTTAAAGAAAATTGCAATTTACCTGTTTTTGTGACAAATGTTTATGACGCCTCAGGCAAGTTGATGACTGGTGCGGATCCTGCTGCAATGATCGCTATGCTGGAAGGATTGGGAGTCGATGCATTGGGTATGAACTGCTCACTTGGTCCTGATATTATGTTAGGTATCATCGGAGAGTTTCAAAAATACTCCTCTACTCCTGTCATCGTTAATCCCAATGCAGGTCTGCCCGAAGTGATTGACGGAAAAACCGTTTATAATATTGGTTCGGAAGATTTTTCCGACTATATGATACAACTGGCTCAAAACGGTGCTTCTATCCTTGGCGGATGCTGTGGAACTACCCCTGAATTTATCCAAAAAACTATCAAAAAAACCCAAGATCTTCCCTATGTTCTTCCATCAGAAAAAGATCTTACGATGGTATCTTCATACACTCATTCTGTTATTGTTGAAAATGATCCTATTTTGATAGGTGAACGTATCAACCCCACAGGCAAACCAAAACTGAAGGAAGCTCTCAAGACCAATAATTTGAATTATGTTCTTAACGAGGCGATTAAACAGTCAGAAGCCGGGGTACATATACTTGATGTCAATGTAGGTCTGCCTGAAATCAATGAAACCGAAATGATGATAAAGTGTATTTCGGCTATTCAAGCAGTAAGTGATTTGCCACTGCAAATCGATACCACTAATTTTGAAACATTGGAAAAAGCAATGCGAATGTATAACGGAAAGCCGCTGGTTAACTCTGTCAACGGAACAGAAGATAGTATGAACCACGTTCTTCCGATCGTTCAACGATATGGCGGAAGTCTGATCGCTTTGACAATAGACGAAAAAGGAATTCCGGATAATGCAAAAGATCGTGCCAAAATTGCTGCTAAAATAATGAAACGTGCTGCCGATTTTGGTATCAGAAAAAAAGAGATCATTGTCGATCCTCTTGCTTTGACAATTTCTTCTAATCCCGAAAGTGCCATCGTTACCTTAGAATCAGTAAAATTGATACGCCAAATGGGGCTGAAAACCAGCTTGGGTATTTCTAATATTTCTTTTGGTTTGCCCCAAAGAGAAATCGTCACCAGCACATTTTATGCCAATGCACTGCAATCTGGCTTGAACTGTGCAATAATGAATCCCTTCTCGGCTGCAATGATGAACACTTATTATGCTTATAGGGCATTGAATATGCTCGACAACGGCTGTGTGGATTATATCAATTATGCATCTAACGATAAAAACAATCATCATACTCCGTCAGCCGAAAAACCATCGGAAGGCAGTCAAAACCTTCATACCGGTATTGTAAAGGGATTGAAGGAGAGTGCGGTTGCCTGTACAAAAGCATTGCTGAAAACAACAGAACCTCTGGATGTTATTAACAACCATATTATTCCTGCTCTTAACGAAATAGGTACCGCCTTTGAACAAAAGAAAGCTTATCTTCCTCAATTACTGATGAGTGCTGAGGCTGCTTCTGCCTCCTTTGAAGAAGTCAAGAAAAAAATTTCTGTCGAACAAAGTGACAAAAGCAAGTCCATCGTTCTTGCTACAGTAAAGGGTGATATTCACGATATTGGAAAAAACATTGTGAAAGTGTTGATGGAAAGCTACGGTTTTACCGTTTATGATCTTGGCAGAGATGTTTCGCCGGAAAAAATTGCTGAATGTGCTGTCAGCAATCATTGTAATTTGGTAGGTCTGAGTGCCTTAATGACTACCACTGTCCCCTCAATGGCTGAAACTATCGAATTGCTGAACAAAACCGATAAAAATATTAAAGTTCTCGTTGGCGGTGCGGTCCTTAATCAGGAATATGCCGATATGATCGGAGCTGATTTTTATGGCGCTGATGCAATGGACAGCGTAAGATATGCCGAAAGCTTCTATCAAAATCAATAATCAGAGCTCATATTGATGTCAATCTCCTCATAAACATTAACAATCAGAACCCGCAGAAAAATAGGAGAGTTAATGCTTATGAAGAATATTATCTTGTTTAGCCCGCTAAAAGAGAAATTCAAAATCAACAAAGTAACGGTAAGAAAAAATCTTTTGATGATTTTTTTCTGTATGCTTTTGTTTGGAGGCATTGTTTTTGGTGCCGTCAGCAGCGGAAATGCCGACAAGGAACTCCTTGGCAGATTGGACTTCATTTTCAATACCAATTATGATATACGGTGTACCAACGGGTTCTTATCCGCTTTTGTAGCATCGTTTGCTTCTGCGGTGATTTTTCTGCTAATCATTTTTTTACTGGGACTGTCATTATGGGGTGGAATTTTTACGGTTCTTGTACCGTTATTCAAGGGGTATGGCTATGGATTGGCAGTGGGGTTTCTTTACAGTTCTTACGGCTTAAAAGGAATTTTCTATAACCTTTTCATTATTTTGCCCGGAGCCTTTATCTGTTCTTTGGTGATTGCTTCCGCCGCTCAGGAAGCTTTGAAAAATTCTTTAAAACTTACCTCTTGCTTTGTGAAATCCACGGTAAGAGATGATCCTCATATTCAAATGAAACGATATATGCTGTCAATGCTTTGGTATTTAGGGCTATGTGCTGTCGCATCTTTGATAGATATGCTTTGTTCTCTATGCTTTTCATGGTTATTTCAATTTTAAAATTCAGGAAGTGAATTTGAATGTCTAAAAATTATCTGCAGTATTATCGATTAACCAATTTCTTTACACGATATTTTAAAAATTTCCCAGCACTGCTTTTGGTCAATTTATTATTTTGCATACCCGCTGCTGTTTTTGGCTTTATCTTGTTTTTGATGATACGTTTTACAGGGAGTGTCAGTTCTTATGTGTTGTTGACGTGTATCCCCTTATTATCACCTTTTTTGGCAGCTGTTTCCGATGTCTGTAAAAAAGTAACTACTGACTGCACTATTCAGCCTATCAAGGATTTTTATAATGGTATGCGAAAAAACGCAAAGTACTTTTTGATCTATTCTATTTTTGTCTATATCATTAGTGCAGGGTTGTGGATCACATTTTCGTTTTACAACAATTTTGCAGGAAATCCTATCGTTAATGTCAGTTGCATATTAAGTGTTGTGGCTGCACTGTTCTTTTTACTGATGAGTTTTACCATTAATGTGATGATCGTTTCTGTAAAATTAAATTTCAAAGAAATGATAAAAAACTCTATTTGGTTGATTATCAGCGGATTTGCCAATCACTTAAAAATTTTGTTGTCACTGTTTCTGGTCTTCGGTGTGGTTTATATTATTGCCTATTTACCACTCCCATCTGCTGCATTGTGGGGAATTTATGCTGTGTTGACGTTAACGGTTTTACCGGTGCTTGTTGTTTATATTATTGTTTTTAATGCTTATCAAATAGTGGAAAAAAATGTCATTGACACATATAAACACAACACACCAAAACAAAATTTTCCCTCTGAAAGTCAAAATTTCAGCTATCAAGAGCTTAAACATCTTGCTGAAGGAAATCCTGACGAATATGTGTCTGTGGGCGGACGGATACTAAAACGCAGTACCATTGCTAAAATGGCTGAGGCACACAAAAATGATATTGATTGAAACACAACATATCTAAATGAACAAATGGGAGTGGAAGAATTATCTTCCACTCCCATTTGTCTAAATTCAGTGAGATTGCGGTTGCCATTTTTTAATGTTTATTCTTTGTTGAGTACCTTTTTGTTCCACGATTTTTTTCCGCATTTCGGACAACGCATATATCTTGTACGATTAATATGCGGAGCAAAAAATACACTTTTGAATGTCGGCACATATTGATGATTGCATTTTTGACATTGGTAATAGCCTGCTGTCTGCTCAATTTTCAGTGCAAAAAATATTCCTATCACAAAAAGAATGAAACCACCAACGATCAGACATATCCTTAACCATATCTGCATTGCTGCTAAAGAAGCCATTAGTATAAATGACAACAGAATAATGGTGGAAAAAACTCCGACCAGAATTTCCATTGACAACATCTTTTTATCAGCTTCTTCTTTTTGTGTTGCCATTTCCAGCAACAGTTTTTCAGATTTTTCCTTATAGTTTTCCATCACTACAACCTCCCCGTTGAACAAATCGTTTATGCTGATCTGAAGTATATCACACAACTCTGGTATTATTGTACAATCGGGCATAGATTTTCCTGTTTCCCATTTTGAAACAGCCCTGTCGGTAATACTCAATTTTTCTGCCAGCTGCACTTGAGTTAGATGCATTAGCTTTCTGCGTTCAGCAATAAACTTTCCTGTTTTGATCTGGTCTATTTTGTATTCCTCCTTTCGCTTTCCAATATAACTTATTCTTACTCTAAAATCTACATACCGTTGGTTGAGTGGGAGATCATCAACCAACGGTAGAGTGAATTTTAAACACGACACATAGTTATAGTAAATAACCTAGATTTATTCCTAATATTGCGACTCTGCCCCAACTCACACGAAGGCTGATCGTCCTTAATCTCGGCAAGGGTGTACGGTATCTTTACACCTCAACCTTTTAAGAGATAAGTTTTAATACCGTTTATTATCATCTCGTTTGATACAAAAACAATCGGCGGCAGTCATTATACTGCCGCCGATTGTTTAATTAAAAAGATAAATCATCAGCTGTTCATTATGATGCTTTTACACTGAAATACTTAACAGCCATTTCACCTGAAATATCCTGTACAGTTACTCTGACCGAATACGTTCCTGCTGACGGGAATGAAACGTTGACAGATGAAACTGATGCATAACTCTTTACAGTTTTCCAAGTGCCTGTGCCAACCATCATTCTTTCAACATTGTAATAATACGGTGCTGATCCGTTCGCTGCTGAACAAGTGATTTTGAGCGAAGAACCTGCTGATACGGTAGTAGCACTGATTTTTGAAGTATTGGTAAGAACTGTTTCCGGTTTATTCACCTTGACAGTAAAGTCTTTATTCACTACTTTGCCTGCCTTGTCCTTTACCTTTACTCTGACAGTATAAGTTGTTGCTGTTGTGGGTTTTACTGTCATAGCTGCTGTTGTTTTGTAATCCCTTATTCTTGTCCAGGTAGAAGAACTTGATTTCTTATAGTAAGCTGCATATTGATACGGACTGGTACCGCCTGTTGCTTTACCTGTG
>CADCOE010000015.1 GCA_902802985.1 uncultured Ruminococcus sp. | reverse complement strand
TTTTTGACCATATCGTTCTCCATTTCTACGAAAGGTAATTGCACTCACAAGATAATTAATTATACCGCAAACCTATCTAAATTTCAAACGGATCATCACAGTTGCATAGAACTGTTTTTCCCTCAAAATCTTTCTCATAATGATTTAGTTCAGCCTGTATAACATCATATTGTGTATAGAATTCATCATACTTAGCTGCTTTGGCGGCGTTAAGACTTTTGTTTTTTGCCATAGAGCTATTCCACCTTTCTTATATCAATCGAAAATGCTTGAATGCATCCATTATAGCATCTTCTTTTTCTTTTGTACAGCCTGGCTGCTTACTTTTTCCCGACTTAGGCTTATTGTAGTTCTCCCTCTCGATTATACCACATTTCGCTTTTATCTGTGCTATGTTCAGGTGAGAAACCTTGAAACCGTACTTATCCAGAATATATGCCTGAATATCGGGATATGTAGCCCTACTGCCTTTTGTACCAAAATCTTTATCAGTCCAAGTGAATTCTAAATGATCGTCGATATTTTTCCGATCTGTTTTTTCTCTTGTCATCAATACTACACACTCAACATGAGGTGTACCAGGAAAAAGATCTACTGGTACTGCCTTTTTTAAATGGTAACCCTTCTTTGTAAAAATCTTAACATCGCGTGCCAGTGTAGCAGGATCACAGGATACATATACTACTCTTAACGGCGATATTTCTGCTATGGTATCGATCAATGCTGCGTCACATCCTTTTCTGGGCGGATCCAGTATGATACAATCCGCATTGATCTTCCTTTTTTTCAGACTTAACGCTGCCGTTGCCGCATCACCGCATATAAATTCGGCATTAGTGATGCCATTATATTCGGCATTCTTTCCGGCATCCTGAATGGCCTGCGAAACGATTTCTACTCCGATAAGCCGCTTTACTTGATGTGCCATTGTCAATCCAATGGTACCCGTACCACAATACAAATCCATTAATGTTTCGTGTTGCTTTAATCCGGCATACTCCGCCGCAATGGTATAAAGTTTTTCAGCCTGTGTACGGTTGATCTGATAAAACGACAATGGTGAAATACGAAATTTTAAGCCGCATAAAACATCCGTAATATATCCGTTGCCATACAAAGTATGACATATTTTCCCCGTAATCACGTTCGTTTTTTCCATATTAGTATTAAGCACAATCGTTTTGACATTAGGAATATTTTCAGTTAAAATAGCAACCAACTGTTTTTGGTGTCTGAGTTCTTTGGCATTGGCAACCACACATATCATCAGCTCATCTGTCTTTTCAGCGTATCTGAGATATAGATGACGCAAAATACCGGAATGAGTTTTCTCGTCATATGGTTTTACATTAAAACGATTAGCCCATTCCAAAAAATAGCGGATAGCGGGTTCAAACGCTGACGATTGCAGCATACATTCATCCAACGGAATAACACGATGACTTCCTGACGCAAAGAAACCTACACGTATTTTTCCCGCCTTGTCATAAGTAACAGGAAGCTGCGCTTTGTTTCTGTATTGATTACGCTGAGGTGCTCCGATGATCGGTCCCAAGCGCAAGCCGTCCACTTCACCAATGCGTGTCAGTGCATCCAACACTCTTTTTTGTTTAAACGCTAATTCGGCTTCATAATTAATATGTCTGAAAGTACAGCCGCCGCATTGGTGAAAAATATTGCAGTCCGCCCCTATACGATCAGGAGAGGGCATCAAAATTTCTTCTATTTTACCGTAAGCATATTTTTTATTTGCTTTCAAAATGCGAACCGACAGCTGATCTTTGACGGCTGAATTCGGCACAAAAACAACCATTCCGTCAATTTTACAAATACCGCTTCCCTCGGTAGTATAATCTATAATTTCTGCTTGATAAATTTCGTTTTTTTTCAGAGCCACAATCACACCTCATCACTTTATCGTATATTGACCAATCGGCACAAAGCAAAAACTCGTTTTGAATTTTTTGTGCTTTCTCACGGAAGATATCACTATCATAATGCAATCCCAACAAAAAATCAAGTTTACTTCAACTATTAAAGAAAAAAGAGAAAAAATGTAGTATAATATTTGTAACCAAATTGCCTGTTAAAAGATTATTAATATGGCGGAAGATAAAACACTGGCGGTGACAAAATTGCTGATACTATATATGTCAATGATTGACAACCCCGAGGAAAAACAAATCTTTGAAACTATTTATAACAACAATAAGGACATTATGTACCACTACGCTTATCAGATATTGAAGGACAATTCTTCTGCAGAAGATGCCGTACACGATTCCTTTCTGTCATTTGCACGTCATTTTGAAAAGGCGGCAAATATGAACAGTCAGCAAATACGCAGTTATTTAATGATTACAGTAAGAAATGCTGCGTTTAAAATTTATAACAAACACAAAAAGGAAGTGAGCACGGAAGAAATTGATACCAATGATGATTTTACTCCGGATCTTGCCGTCAACAGCGAGGACCGCGATCTTCAGCATAAACTGTTTTTAATGATCAAAGAACTTGACAGCAAATATGGTGATGTTATCATACTGAAGTATTACTGTGATATGCGTGACAAAGATATTGCCGCCGCTTTAGGCATCACCAGAGATAATGTCAAAATCCGCCTGCATCGAGCCAAAAATATTTTAAAACAAAAGTTAAAGGAGGGAGGATATTGAGCAAAAACCATTTTGAAACACTGCTTCAAAACAGTGTAAAACAATTCGGCAGTGAATATATAGACTTTCCGACCGAAATACTTCCTCACACATTTCCCGATAGTTTTCTGTCTGATATGAACATTTCTATCAAACAGAAAAAAGCACATCAACGAAAAATCATCATTTCATCACTTTCAGCGGCTGCCGCCGTACTGGCCGTATCTGTTGGTATATTGACAATAGCCGGCTTAAATCACTCCGTTTTTTCTGACAGTACGCCAATGATAAACAGTATAAAGGCTTCTTCCGCTGCTTCTTCCGAACCATCCTACGAAAAAAATACTTCCGACACCTTTTCCGAAATAAATTCACAGGGTTCCCCCAAGGATATTGACCATATTTTTCAAAACCAACAAGAAAATACACTGGATGAGAAAGGTGGTCAACAAGAGGAAGAAAAAATTGACAGTATTGATCATATCGCTGCTTCAGACAATATCTCCCAAGACAGTGACCTTACGATCATTAATAATAATGCCGCCAGCCGTTCTGATGAAAGTGATTTCACAGAAACAGATTCCCAAGAAGACTTTGACCCTGTTACAGCTACAAACAATGGTGCTGCATTGACGATTAACCTTTCTAAAGCTGAAAATTTGATTGCCGCTGTTACTCAATATGTTAATGATACGGACGTCACCAATCCTGCTGTAGAAATCTCCGATACTACACGGGGATATTACATCAAAATTTATCCCTACTATGTTACGGAAGAGGACAATGAGAAATTTGACATATTGGAAATCTATCTCAGTGGAAACACCGGACAAATCATTACCGAATCCGACCACTTAAAAAACGTTTACGATTTTACTGACAGCGAACCCATCTATCAAACTATGATGAATATCATTAACAATTAAAGGAGGCTATTGATATGAAAATTAAAACTGTGATTGCGATATTGGTATCATCTATGATCTTAACATCTTCCTTTTATGGATGCTCTTCCCCCGGTTCCACAAGCGGTGCCTATCCCATCTCTATGTTGGAAGACGGAAACGAATTCGGTACGGAAATACAGCAGTCATCCTCTGCCGCTGAGAGTCAATCTTCTGAAGAAGCCTCTTCTCAAACCTCTTCAGATAGCGATACAACCGAAAAAGAAAAAAGTGACACCACTGATGACCCAATAAAGGGTGACAGTTCTTCTGACACATCCGAAAATCCTGACAAACACAGCGATACCGTGACTGCTTCCATCAAAAATACTCCCGTTTCACTCACAGAGAAACAGATGAAGGAATTGACAGAGCTGGCACAGCGTGCCGTTGAGCAAACTGACACTATGTTGAATACTATCATTACACAAGAAGATATGGAAGAGGCAACCCAAAACGGTGTTTATATCACAGCCTCCATCCCTGATCTGAATTCAGACGGAAAAGCTGAAACCATTTATCTGCTCATCAACGCGAAACACAGCGGTTCCGCCTGCATTAACGGCGGCAGCAAGCATCTTGTATCAGGAGAGATCGTCAGCAGTGTTTATGAACTGCTGAACTATGAGCCATCCGATCAAAAGACATCTTCTCAAGAAGATCCTTCTTTTACAACCGATGTTATCAATATCACCTCTGATCAACTTGCCGCTGTTCCTGCCAACACTACCTATCGATCCATCACTGAGCAACTCGGCTATGGCGCCAATTTTGGCCGTGCAGGTCTTTTGCTGTACAAACTCGATAAAGAAAAGCTGCTGATTTTCCATTTTGACGATCTCAATGACAAATGTCCTCAATCCGGCAGTGAACTTGCCCAAACTGCCGTTTCCCTCAAAATCCCCGAGCAGATACAAAAACAAATGGACGCTAATTCCCATCTTTGCTACGGCATCGTAATAGATGACAGTTTTATCTATACTGAAAGTGTCAACTATGAAAAGTGCTATCAACTGCAATTTCCCAAAACAACCGACAGCATCCAATTTGCTGACGGTTCCAAAGCGACCGTCAAAGATATAACATCAGGTAACTGTATTCTGGCAGAATTCACTGAAGTAATGGAGTCGTATCCTCCCATCGCTTTATGCCAAAAGACCACCTTATTTCCTAACCAACAAAATTAATTTGCCTGTTTCTTATCCCGTACCGCCATTCTCCCGAACGGTACGGGATATATTTTTATTAATTGTTAACCTCACTTATTTTATTGGTTGACAATTAAAACACAATGTATTATAATATTGACTGTAATCATAAAGGAAAGGAATATTGATGCTTATGAATCAATCGGAAATCAAAGAAAAAAAATCTAACAGACAGATTAATCAACACGTGCTGGATCTGGTCTACATTGCTATGTTCACTGCCATTATTACTGTCTGTTCTCAAATTCAAATCCCAACAGAAGTTCCATTTACCCTCCAAACATTAGGTATCTTTGCCGCCGGCGGTTTGCTCGGATGGAAAAGGGGAACATTAAGCGTACTGCTTTATATTTTGCTCGGTTTGATAGGAATTCCTGTATTTGCCGGTTTTTCGGGTGGTATCGCTGTACTGCTTGGTCCCACCGGAGGATACATTATTGGGTTTATCTTTACGGCATTGGTTGTCGGTTTTATGTGTGACAAGCTCGGACGAAAAATATGGGTCGTGACGCTTTCTTCCGTACTCGGCTTACTCGTATGCTATGCATTTGGTACGGGATGGTTTATGTACGTTTACAATTCCTCCAATGAACCGATCGGATTAATGACTGCACTTTTATGGTGCGTTGTCCCCTATCTTCTTTTTGATGCCGCTAAAATTGCCTGCGTCACTATTTTGGTCAATCGTCTTGATAAAGTCATCCAATTATAATCTCCGCCCGCACCACAGTCTTTGTATTCAGTTTTTCATCGGGAAAGGCTATAGCAAAAAATTTGTCGAGGAAATGATAAAAACCATCCAAATGCTTGATACGGAAAATCCATTATTGACATTAACAGACCAGTGCGATATAATATGTCGTTTTTGTCCCAATAGAAACGGCAAACGATGTATGGATGAAACCAAAGTGAGTGCGATTGATCAACGCTGCCTTGATACCTGCCGGCTGAAAACAGGAGATCAAATTCACTGGCAGCAGCTCAAAATCATCGCTCGGCAACAGGTGATCGTCCCCCATCGGATCCCGTATGTCTGTAACAACTGCTGTTGGCGATCTATCTGTGAACACTCATCCCCTACAGAGTACCATCAAAGTACTCTGTAGGGGATGATTTCATTGTATCAAAACAGTGGAATGACATAAGGAAAAATTACATCTCTATGCTTTTACACAGTTCGACCAAATCATCAAATTTTTCGATTGACCCTGCTTTTCTCCGTAACGATGCCGCATCACGCATTCCCTTAAAATACCATCCTGCGTGTTTTCTTGCTTCACGCATACCAACATACTCTCCCTTGTATTCGCATAATTTCTGCACGTGTCGGAGCATCACAGATATTTTTTCGGCTGTCGATACCGGCAATGTGGGTCTTTCGTGCCCTATCAGCATAGAAATTTCCTTAAATATCCAAGGATTACCTAATGCACCTCTTCCGATCATTACTAAGTCACAGTTTGTCTGTTCAAACATTTGAGCTGCTTGTACTGCCGTAGTAATATCGCCGTTACCGATGACAGGAATATTCACAGCTTTTTTGACCTGACGAATAATCTCCCAGTCAGCCGGCGGCATATACTGCTGCTCTCTTGTTCTTCCGTGAACAGTAATCGCATCTGCTCCTGCCTGCTCACAAATCTGTGCAACTTCCACTGCATTGATAGAGTGTTTGTCCCAACCCTTGCGTATTTTTACTGTCACGGGAACAGAAACGGCATTTTTGACAGCCGATACAATTTCTCCGCACAGCGGCGGATTTTTCATCAATGCCGAACCGGAACCATTCATAGCAATTTTGGGTGCAGGACAACCCATATTAATATCTATAATATCAGGATCATATTTCATTGCTATTTTGGCGGCTTCTGCCATTATTTGCGGTTCGTAGCCAAATAATTGAACGGCAGCAGGTCGCTCTTTTTCAGAAAGTGCAAGCAATTCGATGGATTTATCATTATGATATGTAACTCCCTTAGAACTGACCATCTCTCCTACCACATAACCCGCACCAAAATCAACACATAACTCTCTGAATGCTCTGTCCGAAACTCCGGCCATAGGTGCCAATGCTGCATAACCGTTAATTTCTACATTTCCTATTTTCATTTTTTTACCACCTTTTTGATGATTGCCTTATCAAAGTTCAGGATGTTCTCTCTTATTTTCGAACCAACCGTCAAACAGGCTGACGTAAGGCATTTTATTGGGGAGATTTCTTGATTTTATCCCAATATTCCTGATAGGCTCGTTCATACTTATTATCTCCCGGCATATAATACTTTGTTCCAATCAGGTCGTCGGGCAAATACTGCTGTTTCGTCCAATGATGAGGGTAATCGTGCGGATAAAGATAGAACTGTCCCTTTACCTCTGCATCGTCACCATCATAATGTTTGTTTTGCAGCTGGCGTGGAAATCCACCGCCTTTCCCTTTCTGTATATCAGCCATCGCTTGATCGATTGCCTTATAAGCAGAGTTCGACTTGGGTGACTGTGCTACCAATATCACCGCATCAGCAAGTGGTATTCGTGCTTCGGGCAATCCAACCATATTAGCGGCGTCTATGGCAGCTTTGACAATGGGTATAATCTGAGGATTGGCAAGTCCCACATCCTCACATGCACACACCATCAAACGCCGACACGCTGACGGTAAATCATCAGCAGCCAATATTCGGGCAAGATAGTGAATGGCCGCATCGGGATCTGAACCACGCATTGATTTTTGGAAAGCAGAAAGAAGATCATAATGCTCATCGCCTTCTCTGTCATATCTTATGGCACTTTTTTGTGTCAGTTCTTGTACTGTTTCCATTGATATAGTACGTTTTTGTCCGTTAAAAGGAGAGGAAATAACGGCAAGTTCCAGTGCATTCATTGCCTTTCGGACATCTCCTCCGCAGGCATACGCAATATGTTCTACTGCCTGATCTGAAATGTCAATTTCTTCGCCTGTTTCATTGTACAAAACAGCAAGTGCACGTCGGATGGCAATCACCACATCCGTTTTTTCCACCGGCTTAAACTCAAAAACGGTTGAACGGCTGAGAATAGCACTATATACATAAAAATAGGGATTTTCGGTCGTCGAAGCGATCAATGTAATGCTTCCATTTTCCATAAATTCAAGCAAGGTTTGCTGTTGTTTTTTATTAAAGTACTGAATTTCGTCCAGATATAACAAAATACCGTTCATACCGCTGAATCCCGAAAGTTCATTGACAATATTACGAATATCCGCTGTGGAAGCAGTCGTCCCGTTCAACTTACGAAGCGTTCGATTGGTCTGCCGAGCAATAATAGAGGCAAGAGTCGTTTTTCCCACGCCCGAAGGTCCGTAAAAAACCATATTGGGGATCTGCCCCGACTCTATAATGTGACGAAGTGGTTTATTCTGATCTAACAGATGATGCTGTCCTGCAATATCATCCATTGACTGCGGACGCAGTCTGTCAGCAAGCGGAGCGTTCATATTGATACCCCCATTTTTGATGATTTATGTTAGCATTATATCAAATACAAAGGTGACATACTCCCGCCGCCTTCGCTGACGCTTAGAAGCGGGGAGGGTTCTCGTCCAAGTACAGCAGCCTGTACAGTATCATCGAGCTAACCCCATGTGTCCCACGGTTCTTATCGTAACATCTTATTTTTGAGATGTCAAGCAGTTTCAGCCCGAAAGGGCTGACAGCAATTATCACTGGAATATTTTTAATACAACAAAAAATCCTGTCCAAACGGACAGGATTTTCATAAAAAGGGCTCACACCCTGAAAACTGAATAAAGAATAAGCAAGAAGCATTGTCTTGAACCAAGCTTCACTTGGACAAGCCCTCGACCTATTAGTAC
>CADCOE010000014.1 GCA_902802985.1 uncultured Ruminococcus sp. | reverse complement strand
CTTTCATCTGCATGCCTGCTATTCGATATTTCAAAATTTCTTTTGTGCAGGTATACAATTTTTTGTTGTTCTGAATAGTTACCATTTTTTTATCTTATTCCTTTATATATTTTTATTGTATTATAACATCTTATTTAATACTATATCAATTATTTCATTGCAAAAACAACAGTAACGATCATATCGTTTTCTTTGATATTGGCATAAATACTGCCGTTCATTTTATTCATAATAGTTCTGCAAATATATAATCCCAAACCGCTGCCGCCTTGTGAGCTGACATTAGAGCCTCGCCAAAAGCTATCAAAAATATATGGCAATTCGGAATCTGAAAGTTCGCATCCGGTGTTTACAATATGTATCAGCTGACAATCCTCCTCTTTTGAGAAGAATAGGCTTATATTTTTTCCATCGCCATATTTTATGGCATTTTCAATAATATTTTGCAGAACCTCAACAGAACGCTCCTTATCTCCGCTTAGTATGCAATCTGAAAAATGACTTATCATAAAATCTGTTTTTAGAAGATAAAGTTTGTCTGAATAGAATAGTTTGATACTATGTATCAAATCGGAAAGATAGAATTCTTCGTCATTTACCTCAATATCAAGGAATTCATCTCCTGTCGTTTTCGCAATATCGTCAACATATTTTCTTATATCCTCGCATTTATCGTATATGCTTACAGCGATTGCCTTCTTTTTTTCTTCATCATTATATAGCCCTTTTTCCAGTGCCTTTGTATATAATTCTATTACGCCAAGCGGTGTCTTTATGTCGTGGGAAAGGGAGAGGATCATCGTTTTATTCTGCTTTTGCAGAGCAAATTCAGAGGCTTTTCGTGCTTCTATATTTTCACGAAGCAGATCAAGTCCCCAAAGAAATTTGCCGAAATAATTGTTTTTTTGTTCCTTTAGTGGAATAGTCATATTACCCTTTGCCAGTTCCGAAGGATAATTGCTCAGCCTTTCAAACGGACGAATAATTTGAAAATAAACATAGATGAGAATACCAAGAACGATTACAGATGCAGCTGAAAAGCATATATTGAAAATCAGCACAGTATTACTGTTATCAGACGGCAGCTGATAATCGAAACGATAATATTTTCCGTCTATTTTCTTTATCAGATAATCACTCCTATCCTCTGTAAAACCATCATTCAGTTTTTCGACATTAACAATATAGCTATAATCGGCAAGATTGTAATCCTCGTTGTTTTCTATTTTATAAGCAATTCTCTGTGCTTCAACACGATAAGGGCGACCCTCGTCGCCCTTATCAAAATGATTTAATATGAAATCTACTCCGATCATCATAGTTGCTATAATAGCTAACAAAGTAATCAGCAGTCGGATAAATCCTTTCATCTGCTTCACCCCTCATAACGATATCCGACACCCCATACTGTTAAAATATGTTTGGGTTTTTTGGGATCGTTTTCTATCTTCTGTCGCAGCCATTTGATATGTACTGTTAATGTTTGAGGTTCGGAAAAGCTGTCAAAGCCCCATATTTTATTGAAGAGAAAATCCTTATTCAGTGTTTTTCCGTTATTTTCCATCAACAGGCAAAGAAGATCAAATTCTTTCTGATTAAGCTCGATCGGCGTGTTATTTTTATATGCTTTGTGTTTGCTTTTGTCGAGTTTCAGAAATCCGTCAGAGATCACATCGCAGTTATACCTTCGCTGAAAAATACCCTTTATTTTTGCAAGCAGTATATCAATATCATAGGGTTTTTCGATATAATCATCTGCACCGAGAATAATACCGCTGAGTTTATCATCTTTTTCGGTTCTGGCACTGACAATAATAATGGGAGTATTGGAAATTTTCCTTATTTTCCGGCAAACACCAAAACCGTCCAGCCCCGGAAGCATAATGTCCAGAATGACAAGTTTTGCACCGGATTTTTCAAAATGCTGTAAGGCATTATCTCCGTTTGTGTAGTGTTCTACGTTATATCCGTCTGCTTTCAAAAAATCGCACAGCAGACCTGCCATTTCCATATTATCCTCTACAACAAGAATATCAGTCATCGTTTCATTCTCCATCCTGTGCTTACCAGCCCATTTCAAGAAGCCAGTTGTTGAGTGCCCTCTCACGCTTACGAGCATCGCTTTCAATAGTATTATACTCTCCCTTGATATTGCCGTCAACGATATAAAGCACTCTTCCGCACCGTGCAGAGACTTTGGCATCATGTGTGACAAGCATAATTGTTGTGCCTTCACTGTTGATCTTGCAAAGCTCATCCATCACTTCATCGGAACTGGAACGGTTAAGCGCACCTGTGGGTTCATCTGCAAAGATCATTTTTGGCTTGTTGATCATACTGCGACAGATACAAGCCCTTTGCAGCTGACCGCCGGAAACTTCATTGATGTCATTATCTGCGATTTCAATAATACCCAGCTTGTGCATAAGTTTTTTGCCATATTCGAATTTTTCTTTTGCGGATAATGTATTTGCTTTTGATTGACGGGCAGGGAGGAGGATATTATCCAGTACGCTGAGGTTTTTAAGCATATACATCTGTTGAAAAATAAAGCCCATTTCGTCAAGTCTGAGCTGTGCAAGTGCATTCGGACTCAGTTTTGAAATATCCTTTCCGTCAAACACCGACTGACCGGCTGTCATACTGTCCATTCCGGAAACAGTATAGAGCAAAGTTGATTTTCCCGAGCCGGACGGACCCATCACTGCCACCATTTCACCCTTATTTATCGAAAAACTAACGTTGCGGAGTACATTATTCTGTCTTTTATTGATGATATAAGTTTTGCAAAGATCGGTTACTTCAAGTATTTTTTTCATATCAATTACCTCACTCTATATTATTACTCTATGTTGTTGACCTCTTGCGAGGAAATGTTTCTGATTCCCTGTGCACTTATGAATACTGCCAGAACTGTTACAGCGAATATAATAAGCGGATATATCACATAACTTTCAAGAATATTAACGTCAAAGATGATATATTTGGCACCCATCATTTTAAAGATACCGCCCACTGCCAGCTGACTGAACGGTTCGGTAAGAAGTACAGCTATAATCACTGCCGCAAGCATAAGAAGTGCTGTTCTTATCGTCTGCCATATTATGAGAGAGTTGTTTTTGAAACCTATTGCTTTCATCAGAGCGATTTCCCCGCGTTCTTTTGTAAGAAAGGATTTTTCCATTAGTACAACGACAAGAATATTGATCATCATAACGATTATAATGATAAAGTTTTTGGTGTCACTGAGCGAACCGGAAACACCAGCGAGGGAATAATCGACATATTCGCCTGCGGTACGAAACGTATAGTCAGGGTAGAGTTTCTTTATTTTTTCATATCTATCGTTTAACTCTGCTCCTGAAGGATTATCCGTGAATTTTATTTGGTAGCTGAAATAGCCCAATGCCTTTGAAAAGTCCATATCAAGCTTTTCGCTAAAACGAATACCTTCGCCCATATTATTCATACATTGAAATAGTGCTGTTACAATGTATTCCTCGTTTTCTCCTCCTGTTTTGATGGTTACATTATCTCCTATTTTTACATTCAGCTTGTCGGCGATGATATAACTGAGAGCTACTTCATTGGTATTTTCCGGAGGAGTTCCCTCAATATAGGCATATTGATCTGTGGTTGTACCTGAGCCAATAAAAGCAAGTGAAACGATTTTGTGGTTGTCGCTTTGTATTGAAAATTTAAAGAGCGATTCTGCGAAGCACTCAGCCGGAATATTATTTTCTGCAAGTGTCTTTTCCATATCTTCAAGATATTCTGACTGGAGTTTTTGACCATCAAGTTTGCTGTATTTTTCTCTGCTTGCCTTATCCTCCAAGGAAATATCACAGTCAGCCATTGAAAACCATGCAAGAAGCCTAGGACTTTGTAATGTAGACATTGTGTTGAGAATAATCGTTATCATCAGTATACCAACGATAAAGGTAACTGTCATTACAGCAAAATGCCTGAAGCCACTGAGAATATCGTTGACTGCCATAAAGAAAACAGGTCGGGAGGGACTTTTTGAAAGATTTAGCATCCCTTTTTTCTTGTAGCGCTTTCCGTTTTCACCGTTACGGATAGCATCAACAGGTGTGAATTTTTTTACCTTTCCTGTACTCAGGAGGCAGAAAGTGGCAATGATCAAAATAACAATGACAGCGCATATCAGGTTTATCCAAAAATCTGAACTCTTACCTGTAATAATATTCTTTGAAGACTGTGCTACCATCATATTTCCGAAGGGAATACCGCAAATGAAGCCTACCGTTGTACCGACAACTGCCATAGCGAGATATTTGACCATATACAGAGTTCGGATTTTTCCGTTTTTTATACCGATCGCTTTCATTACACCGATTTCACGATATTCCTCACTAATCGTGAAGCCGATAGTGAATTTCAGAAGTATTAGAGAAATAATGATAAGACAGATACTTACTATAAGGAATATGCCGGCTGTTATCATATCCATTATGTAGGTAAGCTTTATGACTTCTCGTGTACCGGTGAAAGCAACACCGTCAACGCTGCTGACAGTGTTTTCCACTTTGCTCAAATCATCCGTTGCGATATTCAGAATAACTCCACGGTACATATCATATTTTTCTTCTGAACTATTCTGTACAAATTTATTAAAATCGTTACGGCTGATAATAAAGCGGGGAGTCCCCATCATCTCTGAGCCGAAAAGCACATCAAGTACAGTTCCTTTTATTGTATACTTCCCTGTATAACCACCGGAAGTTATTTTGATTTCTGCGCCAACCGGAATGTTGTTTTTTTCAAGGAATGAATTTTTAACATATATATCGCCGTCATTGATTTTTGTCAGTTCATTTTTGTTTGAGTCAAAAATTTTTATGCTAATGTCATCAATACTATTGAGTACTCCATTGGACGATATTTCTGCTGTTTTACCGTTGTATTTAATAGAGTTTTCGTTAAGATAAAAAAAGTATTCACTTTTTATTGAACTGACACAGTCAAGGGAGTACAGATTTTTCTGAGTTTCTTCTCCGGCTTTTTTGCCGACAGTTGCAACAAAATAATCTTCTGCACCTGACAAATCAAGAAATCTGTCCGTTGCCGAAATAACAGAGAGCATAGTGTTGACGCTTGATGATACGAACATAACAGATAAGAACATAAATATCAGAAGTATCGTATTCATTGTTTTCTTTCTTTTCAGATCACGCTTTAATATACCGAGATACATATTGTTTCCTCCTGTGTTTTATGATAACTGTATTATAGCAGGAAATTTATTAAATAATCATTAAAACACGATTGGATAAAAACTATAAATTTGCGGTATTTTGTATGTTCATTATTACCAAAAATCAAAAAACGGGAAAAACACACTGATTGTGTGTAAGATTACGTGTAAAATATTTTTATTTTTTGAGTTTATTCATCTCGGCTGTAGCCGCCTATCGTAAATATGTGTACTTTGGTGCTGATTGAGTATTATTTGATAAGGTCTATATCAAAGATACTGGAAACAAGACAGATGAATAACAAAAACATCCGGAAGATAAAATAATCGGCCGGATGTTTTTGTTATGTTTTTTCACTTCGCTTATCGAACAGATTGACTTACAGTTTTTGCAGTGCAGGCAGTTCTGCTGATGTATTACCGTATAGGGAGCGAGTTTTTCCGCTTTTGTGCCTGTTATATCAATACAATTTTGCATTTTACAGACGTGCAAATAGATACAAAGCACAGCGATGCATTGATCAATAATATAATGAATTTTCACGTTACCTAATATGTTACCGAAAAAAGCTGTTACGCTCAATAGGCTTTTTTGAATATTGAAAAAAATATTTTTTGGTGTTAAAATAAAAAAGGGCAGCGGAGTTGAACCGCTGTCTTTCCGCCGTGCGGAGCGGACTGCTCTTGCGTTGAGCTATGCCTTTTGTCGGACGGCAAGCCGTTTCTTCCCGTGAGGTGGGAGATTTTATATAAACTACCGACATTTGTATTATACAATTATTTTTTGTTATCGTCAAGGAGCTTGTAATGAAAATTTGTTTGATTTGCAGAAAGAGAAATATTGAACATTACGGAATTTGCACTTCTTGCAGGGAATTCAATGATACTATGCGCGAAAAAAGTTGTGATATGAGTGGAAGATGGGCTGTGGTAACAGGCGGCAGGATAAAGATTGGTTATGCCGTATGTCTGCGTCTTTTGCGGGCAGGAGCTAATGTTATCGCAGTGACAAGATACCCAAAAACTGCTTTGGAGAATTACAGTAAAGAAACGGATTTCTCCTTTTTTCGTGACAGGCTGTTTATTATCGGATTTGATCTTCTGAGAGTTGATCGGATTACTGAACTGATAGAAGATATTGTACATATTTCCGAAGGGAAAATAGACATTTTGATCAACAATGCTGCCCAGACAGTCAAAAAGTCCAACGAATATTATTCCCGTCTGCAAAACTATGAAAATCAGCTTTTGATCGAAAATAATAATTCTCCTCTTCTCTTGTCAAAACCAATCTGTACAGAAAACTCTATGATTTCTTTGGGGACACTTTCTGATTACGGTGAAACCGGAACGGATAATTCTTGGGTCAGAAAATCTGAAAATATTTCCGCAAAAGAAATGCTTGAAGTACAGCTGATCAATGTTACCGCACCGTTTTTGCTTACGAACGGATTAAGAAGTTATATGCGAAACAGCAGCACTTTGAATAGATTTATTGTTAATGTAAGCTCTGTCGAGGGCAGATTTAATACAAAACAAAAACTTGCCCGTCATGTTCATACCAATATGGCTAAAGCGTCTCTCAATATGATGACACACTCCATTTCTACGGATTTTGCGAAAGATCGAATATTTGTTTATTCCTGTGATCCCGGTTGGGTATCAAATCAATTTCCGCCGGAATATGAGATCAGCAAGAATTTTACTCCCTATCTTACTTTTGATGACGGAGCGGCCCGTGTATTATATCCTGTTGTAAAAAATCTGAATGAAGAAAAAATAATAGATAACGGAAGTTTTTATAAAGATTATCAAGTGATTGATTATTGAGGTGAAATAAAAAGATGAGTTTTAATGATATAATATCAGCTTTGGGAAAGACGGTTTCTTCACTGTTATCGAAAGATGCAAAAATTAAAAAAGATATAATCAATGCATCTGAAAGAGAACAAACAACCAATACAGATAACATCGAAAAATCTGATGAAACTGCAGTTTCGTTGCAACCACAAGAAAAAACGGATGATTTGCCGGAGCCTATAAAATCCCATTATCGAGCTGCAGAAATACTCAATGTATTCAATGAAAATACCAAACGCCCGAAACGAGTATATTATCCTAATATCAAATCGCCTGAAAAAGTATTTGTCAAAAATATTGAGCTTTCAGAAGAAGAAGCTGTTCGATTGGGCTGGTCATTCCGAAAAAAATCTAAATCCATCCGTATAACGAATTATCACGGAAAAGAAACAAAGGTTATCGTACCTTATAAAATCGATGGTATCAAAGTAAACGAAATAGGAGATCAATGCTTTGCAGCAACCGATGTTGAGGACGTGGAAATGCCGTCCGGAGTAGCAAAAATAGGCAATGACATATTTAATCGGAAAATAATAAAGCGTGTTATCTTTTCTGATAGTATACGTTTCATTCCCGACAAAATTTTTGCTTTTGCAAATTGTTTGTACGAGGTACATCTTCCGTACCATCTGAATGTGATAGGTAAAGCTGCTTTTTCTCATTGTGGGGCTTTGAAATATATCGCACTGCCTGATCATCTGATAAATATTGAAGAAAAGGCATTCTGTGGAAGTGGACTTGAGGGTTTTTCATTCAATATCGAAAAGCGTCGACCGATATATAAAAACCCGTTTTACTGCTTTCGGGATGGCAGTGCCTTCTATGCAACTCCTTTGCAGAACAAATATAGAATGATTTTGCTTCCTACTAAGGAAGACAATACTTTTATCGTGCTGACAGTTGGTATTCGTTCAGATATCGTTTTTAATGATGACAGCAAGGTTTATATGGCGAAAAAATCCGTCAATACGACCTGTAAACTCAACTTTTCTCATTGCCGCTCTGTTGAATTTTTTCAGCCTGTTTTCAATCAGGACAAAGATCCATTCGGGGTATACCAGACCCAGTATTTTTGCAGAGTAGAAGGTGTCGGTACAGAATATGCATTCCCTCTTTTTGTTGACACTTATAACAGACAGGGTGATAGCTATAACGGTACTTATAAAATGACAAGGGATAACTCCGGCAGATGTGCCACTTTTGATATTTACGGAAAAAATCTTTTGCCTTTCTCACTTGAAATGGGTGTGGAAAATATCACGCTGCTTCCAAAGGACAGTAGGGAACTTGGCATTATACATAAATACGCTATAGATGAAAAAGAATTAAAAAATATTGATCTCGGAGATTTCAAAGGGATTGACGAGATTTTTTCCCCGATATGCAGCAAGCTGCAATATGTTACGTGGAATGAATATTCATACAGAGGAGTACAGAGCAAAAAAGAGAAGTATATTCCACCTTCAGATATTTTAGGAGAAAACATTTCATATAATTGGACAGGACGATGTATTCATCAAATCTTGCTGCAAGCTTTCAGATATGCACCCGAACAGCCGGAAGCATATTACAGATACTCTTCCTCCGCCTATAGAGCTGGACACTTTTTTGACCAGACTGTAATAGATCAGATGTTTATATCCGGTCAGATAAAATCGCACGGCGGAACTATTCCTTTGAAGCGTAAGGACAAAATATTGATTGCCATAGATATTCTGCGAAGTACAAGACTTACTTACAGCTATAAAAGCAAAGGATGTCAGGAGGAAAGGGATATGTATGAAAAATATCTTCGCAATAATATTCATTGTGCAGAAAGAGTATGCAATAAAGTCTATGACAAATATCCCGAATATGCGGAGTTTTTGATGCGATTTACAGAGCAGATAAAATGTGGATCGTAAAGCTATAATTCTGAAATATAAAATGGTGAAGCGATGAGTTACAGTGAACTGATTAAAAATTTCGATATTATCAGAGATTATATGAGAAATTTTTATATTTATGGATGGGGAAGCCGTGAGACATATGATAAAAAGAGTGCCCGCACGTATGATGACGCAAAACGCCGTTTAGAAAGCTGGCTGGGAGAATACATACATTATCGACAGAGTGTAGACGGAAAAAGGGTGTTTATTTCAGTAGATACCAGAAGTACCGTACATAACCCCCTTTATTATGCATGGAAGGCTAAAAGCTTCACTGATGGAGATATCACTTTATTTTTTATTGTACTGGATATTCTTCACGAGCCATCTGATTTCTTACCCCTGAGCGAAATCATAGAACGCATTGATACAGATTATTTATCTCATTTTGAAAGACCAAAGTTTTTTGACAGATCCACTGTCCGGAAAAAGCTGAATGAGTATGTTTCTCTTGGTCTGCTGAAAACAGAAAAACGAGGAAAAACCTTATATTATGGCAGAACGCAAAATGATATATTTACCGACACGGATGCACTGCACTTCTTTTCCGAAACTGCTCCGTGCGGTGTGATAGGCTCGTTCCTGCTGGACAGGCAAGAAGCATACAAAGATATATTTTCTTTTAAACATCACTACATTAATGCAGCGCTTGACAGTGAGATACTCTATTTATTATTGGAAGCGATGAAAAGTAAACAGGAAACAGAGATCATCCGACTGACACGCAAAGGAGAAAAACATACATTAAGAATTGTTCCCCTGCGTATATTTATTAGCGTACAAAGCGGAAGACAATATCTGATGGCATATCGCAGAAATACTAGAAGAATTATTTCTTTTCGGCTTGATTATATTCTGTCTGTTAAACCATACAGGAAAGCAGCCGATTTTGATATTCTCCGTGAAAAACTAAAAGGTATGCAGCCTTATATCTGGGGTGTCAGCACACAGGGAACGGGGAAAAGACGGGAAACGGTAGAATTTACTGTTTATTTTGATAATAACGAACAGTATATTTATGACCGCCTGAAAAGAGAAAAACGCTGCGGAGTGATCGAAAGAATTGACAAAAACAATGCACGTTTTTATGCTGAAGTATATGATGCCAATGAATTGCTGACATGGATGCGTACTTTTATTTGTCGTATTACATCCGTTCATTTTTCCAATAAAGAGATTGAAACACAGTTTAAAGCTGATCTTGAAGCAATGTACAGAATGTATGGGGTGAGTGACAGTGATATTTCATGAAATATACAGTGTTTACTATATTACTGTTTCAAAGATCCTGAACGAAGCAGTAAAAAATACTGTTAACATACAGCGGATACGTGAAATAGCCATAAAATATGCTTTTGCGGAAAGTACTATTCCTGTGGAAACAGCTGTAAAAAAGCAAGCGTGGCAGCTTATTCTGAACGATGGCAATACTCCGTTACATAACAAACCGGATATTCCAATATCCACTTTGCAGATGCGATGGCTTAAATCAATTTCACTTGACAGCAGAATGAAACTTTTTGACTGCGATTTTAATTTACCTGAAGACATAGAGCCTCTGTTCACACAGGAAGATTATTACGTTTTTGACAGTTATCATGACGGTGATGATTATGAGAATGAGGATTATATCCGCCGCTTTCAGATGATACTAAAGGCAATTAAAAAAAGACAGGCTCTTGACATTACTATAAAAAACAAAAATGATAATGAGGTTTTATGTACGGTTATGCCTGACAGGTTGGAATACTCCGAAAAGGATGATAAATTTCGACTGCTGACAAGCGGCAGTCCGACAGCTTCTGTTATCAATCTTGGCAGAATAATATCCTGTAATGTACATAATGGTGATTTCTATGTGAAAAAGGATCGGAAACATTTTGACAGGCTCCGAACACTGACATTGGAACTGACCGATGAAAGAAATGCGTTGGAAAGAGTAATGCTGCATTTTTCACATTTTGAAAAGACAGCAGAAAAGCTTGGCGACAAGCATTATCGATTGACTATCTGTTATGACCGTAGTGACGAAACAGAAATGCTGATCCGTGTATTATCATTTGGTCCGATGGTGCATGTTACTGCACCGGAACGATTCATAGCAATGATAAGAAACAGACTGAAAAGACAAAAGAGCTGTGAGTTGTAAGAACTCGCAGCTTTTTTTCCACGATAAAAAAGGAAAAATATGTTATCATTTATTCAGCGCAGCAGAAAGGGATGAATAAAATGCTTTTAACGATAACAATGAAAGGAACACATACGCAGGAGCTTGGATACTTGCTTCATAAAAATCCATATAGAGCACAATGCTTTGACTTGGGCTTCGGCAAATCATACGTTTTCTATACCGAAGTGAGTGACAGTCGGACAACAGCAGCGTTATTGCTTGAACTGAACCCCATAGACCTTGCAAGGGGCAAACTTGGCTCAAAGGATGGGGGGCTTTTCGATTATGTCAACGACAGACCATATGTTTCATCATCATTTATGAGTACCGCAATTAATCGTGTATTCGGTACTGCAATGAATGGAAAATGTATCAAGCGTCAAAAGCTTGCAGACAGTACACTTGAACTTGATGCAACGGTTTATAATCTGCCTGTACGTGGTGATAAGGATTTTGTGAAAGAGGTTTTTGAACCTCTTGGTTACAATATTACAATGCGTGCAAGCGTACTGGATGAACAGTTTGTTCAGTGGGGAGAGAGCTGTTATATCGATCTGACCATTAGTGGAAAGATAAAACTTTCAAATTTGCTGAACCATCTTTATGTTTTGATACCGGTTTTTGATAAGCACAAACATTACTATATGAGTGAAGATGAAATTGACAAGTTGCTCAGACACGGAGAGGGATGGCTCAATGATCATCCGAAAAAGAATACGATAATAAGACGCTACTTTGATATGAAACGAAGCTATGCAAATAAGGCTATTGCAAGGCTTCTTGAAGAAGAAGCCGAAACGGAACAACAGGAAGAAATGACTGAATCCATAGAGCCGACTAAGAAACATATTCCTTTGAATACACAGCGAATGGAAGCAGTTAGAGATGCTGTTCTTGAAAGCGGAGCGGTATCTATTCTTGACATTGGCTGTGGAGAGGGAAAGCTTACCTCGATACTCTTGCGTGAAACTCAAATAAAAAGGATTACAGCCGCCGATGTTTCTGTCAGTGTTCTTGAAAAAGCAAAGCAGAAGCTGAATTATGACAGAATGAAGCCCTTTATGAAAGACAAGCTGACACTGATACAGGCATCTCTTATGTATAAAGATAAGCGGTTTGAAGGTTTTGATGCTGCCTGTGTAGTAGAAGTGATAGAGCATATGGACGAAGCAAGGATACCGCTTTTTGAAAAAGTGCTGTTCGCAACGGCAAGACCAAAAACAGTAATATTAACAACTCCGAATAAGGAATACAACAACAATTATACTACACTTGAAAACGGTACACTCCGACACAAAGATCACCGTTTTGAATGGACAAGGGAGCAGTTCAAAAAATGGTGTGAACATATTTGTCGGGACTTTGGTTATACTGTTAAATATATGAATATCGGAGAAAGTGATGAAAAGTTAGGAACTCCGACCCAAGGGGCAGTTTTTACAATAGAAACGTTAAATCAAATCCATACTTCAAAGAAAGGGTGTTTACAAAATGCGTATGGAAATACCTGAATTTGCACTTGTCGCAATGATTGGAGCGACATCTAGTGGTAAGACAAGCTTTGCACATAAGCATTTTAAAGATACAGAAATTCTTTCATCAGATTTTTTCCGTGCTATGGTATCGGATGATGAAAACGATCAGACTGCCTCAGCAGATGCCTTTGGATTGCTGTATTTTGCGGCAAATAAGCGTCTTGACAGAATGAAAACAACCATCATTGATGCTACCAATCTTACTCAAAATGCAAGACAACAGGTGATTGAGCTTGCACATAAGCAAAATGTTCATTCGGTTGCCATAGTGCTTGATATTCCCGAGAAGGAGCTTTTGCAAAGGAACAAGGAACGTGCAGATCGCAGCTATCCTGAAAGAGTGATACACAGTCATTATACAAGTTTAAAAAAGAGCATACGTCACCTGAAAAAGGATGGTTTTCGTTTCGTATATGTATTAAGCTCACAGGAAGAAATTGATAATGCTGAGATAGTCCGAACAAAGCTGTGGAACGATAAGCGTGAACTTCACGGACCATTCGATATTATCGGCGACATACACGGCTGTTTTGATGAGCTTGTTATGCTGCTTGAAAAGCTTGGTTACATACAAAATGAAAATGGTACTTTTCATCATCCATTTGGCAGACAGGTGGCTTTTCTTGGCGATCTATGTGACAGGGGTCCAAAGAATACAGAAGTGCTTCGCCTTGTTATGAGTATGGTAAAATCGGGAAATGCAATAGCTGTTCCGGGTAACCATGATGTTAAGTTGCTGAAATATCTCAAAGGTAAGAATGTTCAACAAACACACGGACTTGATATTACCATTTCACAGCTGGAAGCGGCTGGGCTGGACCTCAAAAACCAGGTCACTGTTTTTCTTGACAGCCTTGTGAGCCATTATGTGCTTGATGACGTTAAGCTGGTTGTTTCCCATGCAGGCATTAAACAGGAATATATCGGCAGAGGTTCAATGCGTGTGCGTGATTTTTGCCTTTACGGTGAAACTACAGGCGAAACTGATGAATACGGATTGCCTGTCCGCCTTGACTGGGCATCTGATTATCGCGGCAGGGCAACAATTGTTTACGGTCATATACCACAGACAGAGGTACAGACTCACAACGGTACATACTGTATTGATACAGGCTGTGTATTTGGCGGCAACCTGACAGCTTTTCGCTACCCTGAAAGAGAATGTGTCAGCGTTAAAGCATTGCGTCAATATTATGAGCCGGCAAAACAACTTCCCGAAAAGCTACAGGAAGTGGATGATATGCTGACTCTGGGAGATATAGGAGGCAAGCTGTATTTGCAGACGAAGCTTATGCCTTCCATAAACATACATGAAAACAACAGTGCAGCCGCATTGGAAATTATGTCACGCTTTGCTGCCGATCCTCATTGGCTGATATATCTTCCGCCTACTATGTCACCGTGTAAAACAAGTCAGCTTGAAGACTTTTTGGAGCATCCGCTGGAAGCTTTTGAGTATTATCGTAATCATAGTGTTAAAAAAGTTGTTTGTGAGAAAAAACATATGGGTTCCCGTGCAGTGATTATTCTTTGCAGGAATGCAGAAACTGCCAAAAAACGTTTCTGCATTCCAGACGGCAGCCGTGGTATTATTTATACTCGTACAGGCAGACATTTTTTTACTGACAGTGCTGTTCAAAATGCTGTTCTTGACAGACTAGATGATGTGCTTACAAAAACAAAATTTTGGGATGATTTTCATACCGACTGGGTATGTTTTGATACAGAACTTATGCCCTGGTCGGAAAAGGCACAGGAGCTTCTTGAAAAGCAATATGCTCCCGTCGGCCGCGCAGGACGTGACGGTCTTGCAGCGGTATCAAAGGCGTTGAGAAAGCTGTGTCAGCGTGAAAATATACAATATGAAGTTCCGAAGGAAACTTCGGGAGAAAACTTTGATCCAACTGCACTTTTAACGAAATTTGAGCAAAAGAAAGATGCAATAAACGGATATGTAGATGCTTACCGTGAATATTGCTGGACAGTGCAAAGTGTGGATGATCTGAAAATTGCTCCCTTTCACATTCTTGCGGTGGAGGGACAAACCTTTTCCGATCAATCACATATATGGCATATGGAAACTATCAAGAAGTACTGTACAGGAGTTGATATGATTTTTATTGCAACAGAGTATATCTTTGTTGATGTTACAGACGAAAGCAGTGTACAAAGCGGTATTTCGTGGTGGCTGAAGCTGACAGAAAATGGAGGAGAAGGTATGGTTGTTAAGCCTGAAAACTTTACAACAAAATACAAGGGAGAGGTAATCCAGCCTGCTGTTAAATGTCGGGGACGGGAATATCTGCGTATCATTTATGGACCGGAATACCTTATGCCGGATCATTTAAAGCGTCTGAAAACTCGTTCACTGACAAGAAAGCGAAACCTTGCATTGAAAGAATTTTCACTTGGTATGGAGTCTCTCGATAGATTTGTTGCTAATGAACCACTTTATCGTGTACATGAATGTGTTTTTGGTGTGCTGGCATTTGAAAGTGAACCAGTCGACCCGAGATTATAAAAAATAAGATGGTTGACAATGAATTTGAAAAGCATAAAAGAAATTAACACAGAAAAACATCGAAGGTTTATGCCAATGGATATTTTGTTTTTTCTCTTGATAATTTCATGGAGGGTATTAACTATGGATAATGTCAATAAAACCTTATATATCCCCTTATACGGAAAAGCTTTAGTGAGTAAAAAAGGTATTATTTTATCTGACAAAAAAGCGGAACAGATCTGGTCGGAGGAAGGTTTTCCATTAAAGGGAAAATCCCGATCTAAGTGGCTGGCATACTTTCTGGCTATGCGTGCATCAGTCTTTGATGGCTGGTTAAAAAGGGAAATGTCAAAGGAGGCATCAGCAATCGTTTTGCATATCGGCTGCGGAATGGATAGCCGCATTGAGCGTGTTGGTGCGAATGGTCATATGTGGTATGATATTGATTTTGAAGATGTTATCTCACTAAGAAAAAAGCATTTCAGTTCCTGTCAATATTATAAAATGATTATTGGTGATGTACGAAATCCCAGATGGCTGAATGAAATTCCCAACCAATGCAACGCTATTATTGTTTTCGAGGGCATCAGTATGTATTTGAAGACTGATGAACTTCAAGCATTTATGTGTTCGGCAAGTCAGCATTTTCAAAAAGTTTCGCTGCTTATGGATTGCTATACCGGAAGAGGAGCGAACGCAACGAGGTATAAGAACCCGATCAATGATGTCGGTGTAACTGTTACATATGCTATTGACGATCCCAAAATATTGGAGAAGGGCACAAATTTTTCTTATATCTGCGAACATAATATAACACCGCAAGAAATGATAAATGAACTTCACGGAACTGAGCGTTTCATTTTCAAGAAATTGTTTGGCGGCAGATTTGCAAAAAGTATTTACAGAATGTATGAATTTCAAAAAAACTGATAGTTTATCTTGTACATAAAAGTTCGTATCAAAAATGGTGAAGCTTTGACTTATTGTTTTTTGAAATCCGTAAAAAGCAGCACGATCAAATCGTACTGCTTTTTATGTTATCAACAAACTTTTATACGGAAATTATTTTGAAGCATAATGTGCTGGGTACCAATTCTGAAACCACTTTGTAAAAATCCCCATCAATATAGGCATAACATTATTGATAATGGCAAGATAAGAAGAAATCGGTGTACCCATTAAGAAAAATGTCCAAATACTTGTTATGATATACAAAATTCCCCATGCCAACGTCAGAATACGATTTGTTCTTATAAACAAGGGATTTTCCAAGGCACTTTCGCCGTTATAATTGTTCATAGAATACCATGCTGTAAGCGGTATTTTTGTCAGACACGATAAACTCCACATAAGACCAAATGCAAGATAGGATCCGGGTAAAAACAGCCTGATCATTTCCGGCAGAAGAAGTGCCATTACAGAAAAACCGGCAACTGCTGTCACGGAAACAGCATCATAAATTGTTTTGCGGAAGCGGAAGAAGATCAGCCCCATTAACGCACATACACCGATGGAAACAAAACCGCCCACATAGCTGTCTATCGCTGCGGCTATCCAGAAGGTGCTCCATGGAATCAGTGTAAGCATCAGACTGGTTCCTTTGCTCTTTTTGTTGGCAGTGCTTTTGTTTGACCTTTGCTTTGTACTGTCCGAACCAAAATATTTTCCCCAGTTCAGCATAACATCAAAATCGCCTTCTACACGATAAAGCTTTTTCATCATTGCCTGAGAACCACTGATTTTTCCTGCGGCGATATCTTTCCATACAGTGAACGGAGTTATAACTTTTGTTGTAGGAGAAGTAAAATTATCTTTTCTAACCTCGTACCCATCTTTCTTGAGGATGATCTGATAGGATTTCTCTTTATCGGTATAATCCATTTCCAGAACAATGTTCTTGCCTTTGTACGAAGTTTTATTGTACATAGAAGCCATTTGCTTTGTAAAAATATAAGTTTCATCCTCCTTTTCGCCGGTTTTTTTAGAAATGCCCCAGCTTGCGTCCGCCATTGTTTCAAAGGTTTCTCTGGAAAACAGCATCTCATCCAGACGTTCTTTTGTCTGACTGCTGATACCGCTTGTAACGAATTCTTCACCGGCTTGCTTTACATAACCGAGATACTCGTCTGTACGGTTATGTAATGCCTCGATCCTGAATAATTCACCTTGTCCGCAATAGATCGTTTCGTAACGATTTTTTCCGAGAAAATGATCAAACATCGTATTGACAGAACCGTAATTACCTTTTGCGGTATAAAAACCGCAAGTAGAAATGATCACGTGACGCTTTCCGGACATATCAAATCTCATCGGATGACCTCCGCTTTCGCTCTCTTTGACCATAAACGGCAGTGCAAGAGGGAGCTGACGATCGATCAGTATTTTCATTCTGCCGGGAACATTGAAATAATAAAGACCAAATGACCAAATGATTATATCAGCCCAAAGTATTTTATCAAGAACTTCTTTCATATCGTCTTTTATCACACAGACTCCGGGTGTTTTGTTCCAGCATCCAAAGCATCCGATACAGGTACCGATATTTTTATCCTTGACAATAATTTCTTCACAATCAATTTCAGTTTTTTCTGAAATACCATTTACAAATGCACTTGTAAGCTTATATGTATTACTTCTTGTACCTTTCGGACTGCCATTAATCACCAGAATTTTCATATTTCAATTCCTCCAAATGTTTGATACAATTTTCTACCCACTGTCTATACATTTTTGAATACATCGTTCCGTATTCTATCGTCATTTTCCAATACAATGCTTTCATCGGATCATCAAGAAGTCCTGCATACTTTTCTATATTGGGCGGATCAGATGACATTTTATAAGCAAAGGCATAGCTGTCATTTTGAAGTTTTTCAAAATAATCAATATTTTCATCAATATCAAGTTCTCCTCTGAAAAAGGTTTTCATCATCAGTGGGCTTCTCGGTTCGAATTCCACACTATCTTCTGTCAGCCATCGTTTTAATTCTGCCTTACCGTTTTCAGTAATGGTGAATACCTTTTTGTCAGGCTTGCCGTCTTGTGGAATGGTTTCATCGGTTGCCCAACCGTTCTTTTTGATGGTCTGCAATTCCCTGTATATCTGACTTGTCTGAGCCTGCCAGAAATAACTGAGAGATTGCTTGAAAATTCGGACGATATCATATCCGCTCATACTCCCATAATTCAACAGTCCTAGTATACCATGTTTTAGCATAATTACCTCCATATATTCCATTTGTTGAATATATTATGATTCTACTTGTAGAATATGTCAAGGGGATTTTAAGTTTATCATAGAAAAAGTCAAAAAATTGATAGAAATTAACATATATCAATGCAAAATAGCTGCAAAGTGTTGTATACTTTATTTAGGAGGTTGATACCAATGAAAGAAAACAATATTAAATATGCCAAAACATCAATCGTGATCACAACTGTGCTTACACTATTCGTTGCAGGTTTTGAAGTGCTTATGGCAGCAGACGGATATCGTTTGGGAATGAATATTTTTGACATCGCCAGCTATGCCAATGCAAATATGAATGTCTACTGCCTTATACTCATTCTAGCAAATCTGATACTTTTACCGTCCGCAGTGCTGTTGTATCATCAAAGTGGTGTAAGCTTGAAAAAAGAAATTACCGAGAAAAAAACCCTTGGCAAGGATATTCTTTTAGGCGTAGCGGCACTTTGTGCTACCTTAATTTTATCTTTGGTATATAGCTTTGTTTATTCCACTGGAAGAACGGAGCTTTCATTCACTAATACGGATATGTCGTTGGAAACAACGATTATGAAAATGATTTCACTAGTCTTTGTCAGTGGTATTTGTAAGGAGATTTATTTTAGGGGATTTGCGAAGTGTTTTGTCGGTTCTGTTATAGGAGAAAACAAAGCACTGCTGCTGTTCAATCTGATGTTTGCTATGCTTGATTGGTATAATTTTGGATTTTCATTTTTTGCAGGATTGATTTGGATCTGGTCTTACAAAAGGAGTGGTCATCTGATTTCTTCGATGATCGCACACGGTGGAGCGAATTTGGCAGCGATTATTTATATTTTTATTGTAAGTGGGGTATAAGGCAAATGAATAAAGAATTAATTATTGTTCAGATCACAAAGCTTGCCGATCTCAATGGGCTCAGTTTTGAAGATGAGGTTTTGAACAGGGCTGTTGAACTTGCACAATTCAAGGTTTTTCCAAAAGGCTTCCTTATCAAAAATATCGGAGATCAAGCTGACAGCGTAGCAATCGTCCTTGATGGGCTTGTCCGCGGCTATTATATTGACGGCGACGGCAACGATATTACCAGAGGATTTGTGATTGAAGGCGGTATGTGTATGGATGAAGGTATAATGGGTTACAACGAATATGTCTGTATGTGGGAAGTAGTGGAGGAATCTACATTGATGCTATTTGACGTCAAAGAGTTCAAGGCTATGATTATGAGCAATGAAAATCTAAAAACAATTTGGATTGGATTATTAGAAAACGGATTACGCTACAAAATATATCGTGAAAACGGTTTTTTGATCGAGAATGCCACAGAACGGTATCTTCACTTCAAAAAGCTTTACCCAAAGCTTTGCCATCGTGCCCCACAAAAGCATATTGCTACATATCTCGGTATCACACCAGAGTCACTGAGCAGGATACGCAAAGCTATGAAAGAAGAGTAAGTTGATTTTGTGCCAGATGTTTTTGCCGTAAGGAGACTCTACCTACGGTCATTATCTGACAAAGCTTTTTTCAAGGATACAGAAAATTAAGAATATTGCGATAAAACCAGTGTTTCAATACGTATTTTCCGATACTCTTTGACTTAAAAAACTAGGAATGATATAATAAATACAAAAAGTAGGGAGGGGAAACCTACAATGAGCTATACAATATTTAAAGAAGCACCACCAATTATCAGAGAATTTTTAAGCTACACAGGCAATATTAAGGGAAGATCAGATCTGACAGTTGACGAATATTATCGTGATTTACGTACTTTTTTCAGATTTATCATAAAGGATCGCGGGCTTGTAAACGAAGATATAGAAATAGATAAAATTGATATTTCGTGTGTAGATCTGGAAATGGTCAAAACCGTAACATTTTCGGAAATACTCTTTTTTCTGAATTACTGCAAAGACAAAAGAGGGAATAATGCAGCAACAAGATCCAGGAAAACATCAAGTTTGAAAGACTTTTTCAATTATCTGACGGTGAAAACACATAAACTTTCGTATAATCCAACCGAGGGGCTTGAATCTCCCAAAAAAGGAAAAAAACTGCCTAAATATCTTACATTGGAGGACAGCCTGCGGCTTCTGAAAGCAGTTGACGGAGAATTCAAAGAAAGAGACTACTGTATCTTGGTTTTCTTCTTGAATTGTGGGTTGAGACGTTCGGAACTTGTAGGTATAAACCTCTCCGACATCAACAGTGAAAATATGTTGACTGTAAGAGGAAAGGGAAACAAGGAGAGAACGATATATTTGAATCCTGCCTGTGTGAAAGCTCTCCATGAATATCTAAAGGTCAGACCGGTTAATGGTATTTCCGACAAAAATGCTCTCTTTATAAGCAGAAAGAACTGCCGTATTACAGGTAAGGGTGTTTATCACATGGTCAATCATTATTTAGAAAAGATTGGTCTGGGAAATCAAGGTTATTCACCTCACAAGCTCAGACATACCGCCGCGACTTTGATGTACCAGAAGGGTGGGGTAGATATAAGAACCCTGCAAGCTATCCTTGGACATTCCAACTTAGGTACAACTCAGATCTATACTCACATAGCTGATGACCAAATTCAAAAAGGACTTAATGCGAATCCGTTGGCGAAGATATGAAATTTACGTAACTATTCAGCACCCCACCCCAAAAACCTGATTGATCTGACCTGATAAAACCATCTTAACTGCGTGATAAGAATCAAACCCGT
>CADCOE010000013.1 GCA_902802985.1 uncultured Ruminococcus sp. | reverse complement strand
TTACTTGGTTTCCTTGTGCAGAGTATGCTTCCTGCAGAATCTGCAGTACTTGTTCATCTCAAGCCTATCCGGATCGTTCTTCTTGTTCTTCATGGTGTTGTAGTTGCGCTGTTTGCATTCTGTGCAGGCTAGTGTTATTTTTACTCTCATGACGGCACCTCCCGGTATTTCGGAATAATTTAGCCTCCCTCAAAAAAAGGCACAAAAAAATAACCTCTGATGAGGTACTATCAATATACCACATCAAGAGGTTATTTGTCAACAGTTTTTTGAATATTTCCCTAAAATAATGTAAAGGAAACGGCAAAGCATCCTATCACATTGAATTTAGGGTATCAGCGATAAAGTTTTTTCTTTTTTTAAGCTTTTCCGGCTTCACTTTTTTCCCTCTGAGTTTTCTTGCGGCATCGGTCACTTTTTTCATATCTTTGTCAAAACCTTCGGCCAGCATTTCATATCTGTCATCTTCCAGCGAGTTAAGCAAAATATAAGTAATAATACCCTTTACATCAAGATCTCCTGTGTCATAAAGAGAAGCGATATTTTTAGCCATCTTAGCAAGAAACTTTTCATTTGCTCTGTTCACGCTGTCCTGAAATCGAGGTTTGATTTTTTCTTCCGCAAAGGTAATCCCTCTGAAACTTGCATAGTGAGCCTTTTCATATGCGATTTCATCACGCAGTTCGGGAAAATAAGTAACCATACGGTTCGCAAAGAAAAGTGGGTCGGAATTATTATCACTGTTCTTATGGTTTTTTTTCTGTTTTTGAACGGCGGTTTGCTTGGGACCTCTGATCGTTTCGGCAAAATCATCACCAATATTTTCTGCTTCCCTTGCGGTATCAGCATCAGGATCAAACAGCCACGTGGCTACTGTTTTCCACGAATTGTCGGGCTCATCGCCGTCCATTGCACAAGTTCGCAGAACCATTCTCATTTTTTCGGTATAATAAACAATACTATATGCCACTTCACCTGTATAGAGTGCTGTGATTTCTTTTTCGTTTTGCACTACTTCCTGCTTTTTGTAATCCTTTTGAAGAAGCACCTCTTCTACCTTACGGGTGACAATTTCAAATGCTCTTGTAATTTCCATAAAGTTTCTCCCCCACAATTCTAAATGATAACGCACTTTATTTATCATAGCATCAATTTCCCAAAAACACAACTACTTTTTTCTTTCTTGGCCAACCTATCCAAAATATAACATAATCCCCCACCGCAAGGCGATCAACCTTGAAGAGGGGGATTGGATCAGTTAAAAATCTGTTGCATATTATCAAGAATACCTTCTACGGTATCAATCGCTTTAGATGCTTTCCGTTTATTTCTGCGGCTGTCCTTCATCATCACAGAGCTGACAAAACCAAACATCATTCCGGCAACCAATCCTGCTCCTACACCCTTGACCATATTCATTGTATTTTTTGCCATAATGAACCCCTTCCATAACATCAGTACCACTTTAAAATAAGTCACATATATTTCCTCTTTTCGCCGGAATGACAAAAGGTAAAACAGACTTCATATCTTAAAATGCCATCTGTACCACCGTTTTTTCGTTCCGGATGTGTATTGTTATTATGGGTAATAAAATCGTAAAATATTCATTCCAATCATTTTTGTATGGTCACACTTAACAATAAATGGGAAATTTTTTTTGCGGTTTTGGGTAAGTAACTGTTTTTTAGTGAAATGATACATAAATCAACATCTTTTGTTTGACAAAGCGCCGAAATACAGTTATAATCAAGATAAAGTACAAAGTAAGTTTTGGTAGTCCCCATCTTTTTCTTTGTATTTCGTAGGATGTATATTGAAATTATTTTTTGAAAGAGGGAAATTATTTATGGCAACAAAGAAGGCAACTGCTGCAAAAACAGAAACTAAGGCTGTTAAGGAAACAGAGGCTGCAAAGGCTGAAGTTAAGGAAACAAAGACAACTGCTAAAAAGACAACAAAAACAACTGCTGCTAAGGCTAAGGAAGCTAAAGTAACTGTTACTGTTGAGTTCCAGAGCAAGAATACATCGGTTGACGCTCTCGTTGATGCCGTTAAAGAAACCTACAAGAACGAAGGCAATACAGACGCTATCGAAACCATCGACCTGTATGTTCAGCCTGAGAATGGCGTAGCTTACTACGTTGTAAATGGTAAAGAAGAAGGCAAATCGGTTAATCTTTAATCGTATCATCGTACCAAGAATATCCGCTGCACAAGAAGTAGCGGATACTCTTGATAAAACAACATTTTTCTTATATAATGGTATCGGTGAAAAAATAAATATAAATGCGCCTGTGGTGGAATTGGCAGACACGCTAGATTTAGGTTCTAGTCCGCAAGGGTGCAGGTTCAAGTCCTGTCAGGCGCACCAGTATGAGTGTTCATAACGGATTTATGTTATGGACACTTCTTTTTGCGAGCTATTTAAATTTTTTTTTAAATAGCTATTGACTTTAGCAGCATAATGATTTATAATCTATTTAAGAAAAATTTTAAATAGTTTGGAGTGGTTTTGATTTCTATCAACAAAATTCTTTCCGCTTTGGCTGATGACACGCGTCGTTCAATTATTATAAAACTTAGAAAAGGAAAAATAAACTCAGGAGATTTAGCCGATTATCTCGGTATCTCTCCGCAGGCACTTTCTTACCATTTGTCCAAGCTGAAAAATGCGGAACTCATCTATGAAACAAAGTATAAAAACTTTATTTATTACGAGCTTAATCTTTCTGTTCTCGGCGAATTGATTGTTTGGCTTGATACTTTGAAAGGAGAAACAAATGATGAAAATTAAAAAGATATTACTGATATCCTTGACGGTACTGCCGCTGATAATCGGTTTAATCGCGCTGATTTTTCTTCCCGAAAAGATACCCGCTCATTACGGGCCGAATTTTACGGTTGACCGTTACGGCAATAAGTTTGAAACATTGATTTTTCCAATAGGAATTCTTTTTATCTCTTTGATTTTTTTGCTGCCCGGAATCTTTATGAAGAACGAGCTAAATAAAAAACTGACCCTGAATATAGGCATAGCGCTAATTCTTGTATTTAACGCATTGGATTATTACATACTTTATGTTCAGGCTAATGATTTTCAGAGTTTAAACGCGGGTTTTTTCAATGTTGAAAGGATTATACTGTTGATATTTGGAGCGTTTTTTATTTTTATCGGAAATCTGATGCCGATGTTGCGCAGAAACTCTTTTGTGGGACTAAGAACAAAATGGAGTATGAAAAATGATACGGTATGGAAAAAATGCCAGATGTTCGGCGGTATTTCGATGATTGTATCGGGCGTTATTTGTTTTGCGACAGCCTTTATTTTTCCGAATATTTTTTTAATGATTGGTTTGTTGATTAGCGTTGCCGCTGTAGATACAGCATATAGTTACATCACGGCTAAAAAATACAATATTAAAGAGCAATAAAAGAATTTGTCTTTACAAATCCTATGCTCGCTGAATAATGGGACAAAAATATTGAATAATCATAATCAGTGTGTTACAACAATCTTAACGGAGGTGTTACTATGATGTACCCATATCTTACTCTTGATGACGAAACTGAAATTGTTCAGCGACAATACGGTTAAGGTATATAAGGATAGGATTTGTTAGAATCCAAAGTGAAAAGTTAAGGTGGAACCGTGCTAATTGCACCCTTAAGACTGTATTGCATTATTGTGGTCTTTTGGGTGCTTTTCTTAGTTGTTACTAATATTTGTAAATAAGAAAGGGGAAGCAAATCACGAAAAATCTCAAGAAAAAACGGAGAAATTATTGCGGTAAATTTTGATGAAGCAGAGGGTAAAAGGCATTCCGGTACACAAGTGCTCATGTGCCTGCACAGTTTGAAAGGAGAAGTTAAGTAAATGAAAGCGACAATCGTTTTAATCGCAAACAATGAAGCTGAAAATTTCGGAAGAAAACTGATGTTGGATGCTAATAAATATGGCGAAATGGGATTTGAGATGGCAAGATTGCCACAGCACGTTTCGCTCAAGCAAACATTTTTTATTCCGAATTTGGAGGAAATGGAAGAATTCTTTGACAATTTTGCAAAGGAACTAAAACCATTTGAAATTGAGTTTGTTGATATAGATTTATTTCCAAACAATGTGTTAGGCGGTGTGCCGTCAGGATGTATGAGCCTTAGAGTAAAAGAAACACCACAATTATTAGAGGCACAAAGAAAGTTGAATGAAAAGTTGTATAATAAATTCGGACCTTGCCCCGCAGATCACGATGATGATTATATTTTTCATATGACATTTGCCATTGGCGGAGCAAGCTTTGAATCGTATCAAAGAGCGTATGACATATTGAAAAAACAAGATTATAAGAGAAAATTTGTGTTTAATGGGTTAGGTTTATTCTATTATGATGATGACAATATTGTTCCCGGAACATACTTCTGTTACAAGGTCTGCAATATTTGATGTGTGTAGATGGCAATTTATTTTGGTTCTATATCAATAGTTGGGGTAAATCCGAAAAAACGAATATAGGAATAGGCAAGCGACGGCTAAAAAGCTGTCGCTTCCCACATACCGCCGTAATGCTTCCGCTTGTCACGTTGCATAATGAGATAGTCTCCGTCTGTATGACGAACGATTATATCACAAACGAGATGAAAAATGCCGTCGTCAATCTTCTCTCCTCTTATTAAGGTCACATCCTCGATAAGATTGAAATTTTCGTCGTATGCGTCCCAAAGCTCTATGCCAATCTCCTCCTATCTTTTTTTAATAGATTAACACTCATAAATAGCTTTATATTTATTGTAGCATAAACAATTTTTAAAATCAACACTTTAAAGCGATAAATTATATTAGGCTTCTAAGTATCTATTGAATCAAAAAATGTCACGTTTTTAAGCTTCAAAAAGCACTGTTTATGCGCCCTCCAGGGAGCGAAAACTGAGCGGTAGGATAATTATATTGCTTTGTGAGTTTGGGCGTTACTAACTGAAAAAACTATCGTTCATAAAAAACTATCGTTCATACCAATAGCGACAGATTTCTCTTTTCTCGCCTTGGTAATTATCAAGACCTTTGAACTCCAAAACAAAGCCACATTTTTCCATCACCTTTTGTGAAGCAATATTGTCAGCAAGGCAAATTCCTGCCATTTTTGCAAGCTCTAATTTTTTCATAATAACAGGAAGAAAGGCCTTTACTGCTTCCGTGGCATAACCGTTTTTTGTATAACGGACACCGATATGATAACCGATCTCCCAAACACCATTGCCAAGCGGAACAGCCTGCACATAACCAATGTTGCTTTTATCTTTTAGCAACACGGGATATACCAACGGACCCTCACAGCTACCATACTGCGACACAAGGAATTTGATCGTCTCCGCTGCTTCCTCGACTGTTTCAAAAACCTCATCGGGAACAAAACGACGGTTATCCTCGTCAAGCGAATTTTCGTGAACCGCCTGCGCCATATCCGGCATAAATTCTGTAATTATCAATCTTTCGGTTTCTATTTTGAACATATTGTTATCCTTTCATTTTAGTAGTGTACATACATTCTTGTTGGCTCGGGATCGCAGCCTTGAACCATACAAAGAAATTCCCATCCGCATCTCTCATAAAAGCCGGTGTGGTCGGTTACGAGATAAAGCGGAGAAATTCCCTTTGACATCATATCCTCTACCACCATATTCAAAAGCTTTCCTGCGATTCCCTGATTTCGATATTCACTTTCCGTATAGACGGCACAGACGTTCGGAAACAAATCCTTTCTCTCGTGAAAATCATTTTGGATGACTCCCATACCGCCGATGATCTAATCCCTGTCAAGGCATAAATACCAGCCGTATTCGGTATTTTCACTTAGATAATTCTCCATACATTCGAGATATGCGGTAACAGGGACTCCCCATTTTTCGTGAAACCACTCAGCGGCTGTATTCTTTAATCCCGGACGATTACGAAGCGTGATGTATTGATATGCGTCCATTACAAACATCCTTTCTGATTTACTGACATCATTATAATACAAAATTTGATACAAAACTACCTTGAAAATAATTATAAAAAAGAATGAGCCTGCACTAAACAGACTCACTGATTTTCATTTCACGGATAATACGTTGAATTGTTTTATCGGAAAGATAATACCGACTTGCAAGTACAGATATTTTTTCGCCGTTAAGATATTCCCGATAGATTAAAGTGTTTCGTTGGCGCAGCTCTTTTTTTGCGCCTGTTTTTGTTCCCCAATCGATACGGGAACCATCTTTCTTAGGAATATAAATATTTTCCCCGTCAATGTATTGCTGAATGATTTTGATAATGTTCTGTGGCAGCACATCGTCTGCCTTGATATAGCTCATTTTTGCCTCCTAAATATTGAGATGCTTTAGGGTAAGTAATGGCTATAATCATATTCAAATGATACCGAATAGCCAATGCTTATTCGGCGATAACATATCTTTTCAAAATGCAACCCTCCTGTCCACTGTATTGTAGCGGATTTTTTGTATCTTGTCAATTTCACAAAAATACCGCCGCCAACGAAAATGTACAAACAGTCAATATTGTCCTGTTTTCATGTCAGGGCGACCAGCTAATATCGTGTTGATTTTCTCTCCTAATTCATTTTGTTTCTCTTGACAAGACGAATTAGTTATACTACAATAGGTGGCAAATCAAAATCTGATTTATGCACCAATCAGGAGGAAAAACAATAACATGAATACATTATCTGCAAAGAACCGCAGTGCTTATTGGGATAACATAAAAGGAATTCTGATATTTCTTGTCGTGTTTGCCCACATACTTTCTCAATTACAGGATAGATTTGAGACCATCAATGCAACAGTAGATTATATCTATATGTTTCATATGCCTGCCTTCATTTTTATATCGGGTTTCTTTGGCAAAAGTGAACGCTCCCATAGCTTTGAAAGTATCATCAAGCTAATCTTTCTCTACTTTATCTTCAACAGTATCATGGGATTTATCTATGGTTTTACCTCTTTGTTGCAGCCCATGTATTCCTGTTGGTATCTAGTGGCACTGATTGTCTGGCGTATAACCACACATCATATTGCAAAATTCAAGAAGATCAACCTGATACTATTTGTGACAGCCTTGTTTATCGGGTTTTATCCCGATATTGACAATACTTTTGCGGCCGCCAGAATCATCGGATTCTATCCCTACTACATGATTGGTTATCAACTGAGCGAAGAAAAGAGTGTTGCTCTCATCAACAAAAAATACATCAGACGAGCCGCAGACGGCATACTATTCTTGATGGGTGCAGGAGGAATCGCTTTCACAGCCTACCAATATTTCCGATATACCGATGATGCCCTGCTCATGATCGGCTACCAGCAACCGATTGAAGTATTCGGGAGGATTGTTCTGTATCTTACGGCTTTTCTGACGATATACGCATTAAGATGTCTCTCTCCCGACAGAAAAATTCCTCTTGTGACAATGTTCGGACGAAACTCCTTATGGATATTCATTCTGCACCGACCATTTACTCTTATGCTGAGTGACTATATCTGCGATTTATCCTTACCGATCATCTTCCTTCTCTCTGTCCCGTCGTCATTGGGATTATGTATCCTATTGGGGAATGATGTCATCGCAAAATACATGAACCTATTTTTGCAGGCAGGAACAGACATATTTCTATCGGACAAGAAGAAAGTGAACTACCCATCGTCTAAAGTCAATGGGCTTCCTGCTTCATCGTCCTCGTAACCTACTAACTCCACAGGCGTCAATTCGGGCTG
>CADCOE010000012.1 GCA_902802985.1 uncultured Ruminococcus sp. | reverse complement strand
GGACACTTCATTTTCATTCTCCTATGCAAATTAAGCCACTCATCAAAACGATGAATGGCTTAAAATTTGTTAGTTACCTGTTAGTTACCATGCGGAATTCACCGTATTTCAGGCAAATCCAAAACGATAAAACCTGCACAAACACTGAATTTCTGATAATCGCCGTAAGGCAAAAATCATCTCTTTGAGAACTGAGGAGCACGACGTGCAGCCTTGAGACCATACTTCTTTCTTTCCTTCATTCTCGGGTCACGAGTAAGGAAGCCCGCCTTCTTAAGTTTCGGACGGAGGTTCTCGCTGTCGTACTGAAGAAGAGCACGAGAAATACCGTGACGGATAGCACCTGCCTGACCAGTCACACCACCGCCTGCTACTCTGCAAACTACGTCAAACTGTCCGTCAGTTTCAGTCAAAGCGAGAGGCTGACGAACAATGAGCTTGAGAGTTTCAAGACCAAAATAATCATCAATATCTCTGTCGTTAATAGTTACCTTACCTGTGCCTTTATAGAGTCTTACTCTGGCAACAGAGCTTTTTCTTCTGCCTGTACCGTAAAAATAGGGTGTCTTATCATACATAATGAAATTCCTCCTTCCCGATTACTCAAGCACGATAGGCTTCTGAGCCTCGTGCTTGTGTTCGCTTCCCTGATAGATATGAAGTCTGGTCATAGCCTTACGACCGATGGTATTGCTGGGAATCATACCCTTAACAGCAAGTTCGAGAGCAAGTTCGGGTTTATTTTCCATGAGGTTGTCATAGCGAACGGCCTTCATATGACCGATATAACCTGTGTGATGATAGTAGAACTTCTGTTCCTTCTTTTTGCCGGTAAGAACAGCTTTTTCAACGTTTGTTACGATAACGAAGTCACCGCAATCAACGTTAGGTGTAAAAGTAGTCTTATTTTTTCCGCGAAGAAGGTCAGCAACCTGAACTGCAAGACGACCGAGTGGTTTATCAGTTGCATCGATAACATACCACTTACGTTCAACTTCGCCTGCCTTAGCCATAAAAGTTGACATAGCATAATCCTCCCTAATAGATCATTTTTTCTTATTGGCGGAGTATGTCGAAGCGACATACTTCAAGTAACAGAATAGATAATACCACAGTTTTAATGCCAAGTCAAGCATTTTTTTGATTTTTTTAATTTAGCCTCTAATAAACTTTAAAATTCTTTTATTTTCTTTATGATACTATTTTATACTAACTTATGATTTCAAAAAAGCCGTACACTCACTCAAGAGTATACGGCAAGCGATCTTTTATTTTGGAAATCTCTCAAGCAGTTTTAGTATTTTTATGAGGCTTATAAGCAATAAATCGTTTTTTAAATTCCATTCTGTCCAGAGCAAGACCAAGAAGTACAAACAATACAGAACTGGCTACTCCCTGAATGATATTAGTAGGAACATCTGCCAGAGCGACACCGAAATCACCATACATCACAGCGGAAGCCAGATAATAACCGCCGACGCAGAATAAAACCGCAGGTGCCATTCCGATAAGGTTGCGTGGATGGATAATTTTTTCATTTTTACGAGAGAATGCCAGCACTGTCAAGGCTTTAATGATCACAGTCGGCAATACCCACATCGGGTAGCCCGAGAGATAATCGGATAAACCAGCTCCCAATGCTCCGGCAGCCATTGCATAAGGTGTAGGCAGTAAAGCAGCCGCCAAATAGATCATTCCGTCACCAACGTGGATATAGCCCTGATGTGTCGGTATTTTAAGAAATGCCGTAAGCACATAAACCATTGCTGCGAACATAGCTGTCAACACCATATTTTTAAGATGCTCCTGTCGTTTTTTTCTTTCCATTTTATGTACCTCCTCAAAAAGTATACCCCTATAATACAGCAAAACTGACCTTATGAAAATACACAGTTTTGATATTTTTGAAGTGTACAGTTCAAACAACAACAAAAAAGCAGACACAAAACAGTTGCTTTGTGTCTGCTTTGAACTATTTATTGTCTTAAGCCGATGGGATTGTAGTTGCCATTTTTTCAAGATCAGTCGAAATTTATTTCAGAAGTTCGGTTATTTTTTTCTCAAGACCTTTGGCATCCAGACCAAATTCCTCCAAAAGACCGAGGGCAGGACCACTGTGGCCGTATATATCCTCCACCCCTATTTTGTTGACAGGAACAGGGCAATTTTCAGCAGTTACAGCACAAACAGCCTCGCCAAGACCACCGATCACATTGTGTTCTTCGACAGTAATAATTCTGCCGGTTTCTTTTGCTGCCTTAATAATAATATCCTTGTCAATAGGCTTAATAGTATGCATATTGATCAAACGTGCATTAACACCATTTTCTTCCAGTGCCTTTACAGCCTTAAGTGCCTCATTTACCACCAGACCGGTTGCAATAACGGTAACATCATTACCCTCTTTAAGAGTAATTCCTTTGCCTATTTCAAAATGATAGTTATCGGGATCGTTAAAGGTTTCGATCGCCAATCTGCCAAGTCGGATATAGACCGGTCCGTTGTAAGCATAAGCAGCCTTAACTGCCTCTGTCATCTCATAATGGTCAGCAGGATTAAGAACCACCATACCGGGGATCGTTCTCATCAACGCCAGATCCTCACAGCACTGATGAGTAGCACCGTCTTCACCGACAGTAATGCCTGCGTGAGAACCGGCGATTTTAACATTCAAATGAGGATAGCCAACAGAATTTCTGATCTGCTCATAAGCTCTTCCTGTTGCGAACATAGCAAAAGACGCAGCAAACGGTACTTTACCGCAGGCTGCAAGACCTGCAGCCACGCCGATCATATTTCCCTCGGCAATACCGCAGTCAAAAAATCTGTCGGGATATGCTTTTTTAAAAATTTCTGTTTTGGTAGCAGCGGCAAGATCAGCATCCAGAACAACGATTTCGGGGTGGTCCTTTGCCAGCTCACAAAGTGCAAGACCAAAGCTTTCTCTTGTTGCGATTTTTTTTGTTTCTGCCATGATTATGCCTCCAATGCTTTCAGCTGAGTTTGAAGTTCTTCCATTGCCGTTTTGTATTCACCGGCATTGGGAGCCTTACCGTGCCAGCCGACCTGATTTTCCATATATGAAACGCCTTTGCCCTTAACGGTAGCAGCAATAATAACAGTAGGTTTGCCCTTCACTGTTTTTGCCTTTTCAAAGGCAGACTCGATCTGTGCAAAGTCATTACCGTCGATTTTGATGATCTCAAAACCAAAGCTTTCAAATTTTTTGTCGATAGGCTCAAGACCTGCCACATCGTTAACGTGACCGTCAATCTGCAAACCGTTGAAATCAACAACAACGCAAAGATTGTCCAGTTTATAATGCGAAGCGAACATAGCGGCTTCCCACACCTGACCTTCCTCACATTCGCCGTCGCCAAGCATTGTATAGACACGGTAATCAGAGCCGTCATACTTAGCTGCCAATGCCATACCGCAGGCAGCGGAGATACCCTGACCCAGCGAACCCGAGCTCATATCGATACCAGGCGTATGCTTCATATCAGGATGTCCCTGTAACATTGCCCCGATATGACGAAGGGACTTGATTTCATCTACTGAGAAATAGCCCTTCAAAGCGAGCGCACCATAAAGAGCCGGCGCACAATGTCCTTTTGAAAGAACAAAACGATCTCTTTTAGGATCTCGGGGATTTTGGGGATCCACATTCATTTCCTTAAAGTACAGATAAGTGATCATATCGGCTGACGAAAGAGAGCCGCCGGGATGACCTGATTTTGCATTAAAAACGCCCTCAATGATCTGCATTCTGACTTTACAGGCAGTTTTTTTTAGTTCCAACAGTTGTTGATTATTCATCTGATCCTTGCCTCCGATTCAAGCTATTTTGAAATTTATTCAAATGCCGTATAGGTACAAACAAGATTATAACATATTTGCACATCCTTATTTTTCTCCAAAGGAAAAATAAGGAACGACATAACCTTACTTTTTTGTTACGGTGTCACAAACTGTGACCCGATGAATTTTGATTAAAATACTCATCCGACACAATATCGACCATATCATTTCTTTGGCTATACTTTGCCGCTTTGAGTCTGAGCTTGCGTTTTGTACGGGCAGTTGTCACCATCAAAACAAAAATAAGTATCACACCGGCGATAATCAGTCCAATTCCCGCCATCAGATAGATCCACACATCATTGGTCTGAGAAGCCATATCGGTTGATTCTGTTTTTTTAATGTCTTTAAAATCTTCTCCGTCCTCATCGGTCACTTTAGAAGGGTTCATCCGAAAAGTAGAGCTAAGACTTGCCTGCACATCTGCCCAATCGTCCGATGTCAGCTCAGAGGTATCTACAGAAGTTCCGCTAATATCCAAAGGCTGTACCGAACTGTTTTCAGAAGTTGGTTCCTGAGTTGGCGGAGACGTTTCCCCATAATGAATATTCCCCTGTGCGTCATAGTAATAACCCAGTCCGGGATTGTCGTCACTGCTATTCACGTAATAACTGTCGGTCACTATATCCTGATCATATTCTTCATACGGGTCATAGTAATTTCCATATTCGTCATATTCGGCGAAAACGGAAAAGGTCACCGTGCAGAACAAGAGAAACGATACTGCGACGGCAGAGATATATACGGCGATATTTTTATTATGCTTTTTCATACAGCCAGATGTTCCTTTCGGATATTCGTATATAAGCCATCATCCATCTTCATTTAACACTCTCTATCATAACATAAAGGAAATGTATATTACAACATCAATTTATAAATTCTGCTATTTCATTAAAAAAAGCCAAGCAGAACAGCGAAATATTTCGCATTTTTTCAAAGCAGAGCAAAGGAATTTGTCAGAGCAGGTCGCCGAGTATTTCTTCAAAACAAACGCCGTCCTGTATCGGAACATTCATCTGATCAGAAATCAAAACAGCACGTCTGACGAAATCCGCTGCTTTTCTAACACTTTCCTCCAGCGGGACGCCATTGACACAATCGGCAGCAATAATTGATGCAAAAACATCTCCTGTACCCGCCCTGGCGGTACCGGTATCAAGCATTTTGACCACAGAATATTCCCGATCGTTATGACAGATAAAGCAAGCTATATTATTCCCGTCCTTAATTCCGGTAATAATAACACGGCAGCCATTTGTCTGAAAGAGCTTTCGGGCCATTGAAAAGATTTCCTGATAGCTGAAGCGCTCCCCGTGATAAGGCATATCGGAAAGCATACAAGCTTCTGTAAGGTTAGGAGTAATCACATCCGCAAGCGGCAGGAGTTGTCGGATATGATAGCAGAGTGAACGATCAAATGTCGCATAAGGTTTTCCGTTATCGCCCATAACAGGATCTACGACAACGCAAGTATGTTTTCTTTTAAATTTCCGTAAAAAATCAGCAACAATTTCCACCTGACGGACAGATCCGAGAAATCCCGTATAAATTCCATCAAATTCGAGCCCCAGTTTTTCCCACATAGCATAATAGGGCCGCATTTTGTCGGTATAATCATCGAAGAAATAGTTCTCATATCCCGTATGATTAGAGAAGACTGCCGTAGGCATTGCACAGCACTGTATTTTCATAGCCGAGATAATAGGGATCGAAACGGCGAGAGAACATCTTCCGAATCCGGAAAAGTCATTGATAACCGCCATCTTTTTTTGTTTTTTCACAAATCCACCTCCGCTGATAAACAGAAAACTGCTTTTAGGGCTGTATCAGCCAAGAAGGGAACGCTGTCCCCCTCTCACTCCCCTGCAAGCTATTTTGTTCAACATCCTTACTGCGGTCATTAGAGAACAGCAAAAAAGGTCATAAACATTAGTTTGACGTCGTAAAAGAAGTTAAATTGGCGGATATATTCCAGATTATATGTCATTTTAAGAGGGAGCACTTCATTGACATACACTTCATCTGTATTGTCTGCTCCGCTGAGGAGTTTTTCCTCGTCCTTAAAGCGAATACTGGCTAACGAAGTAATACCGGCAGGCATTAACAAAGTTGCTTTCATTTCGTCGGTATAACGGGCAACATATTTTTCCACCTCGGGACGTGTCCCTACAAAGCTCATATCGCCCTTTAATACATTAAAAAGCTGGGGCAGTTCATCCAGCCGACATTTTCTAAGAAATTTTCCTGCTCGGGTCACTCTGCTGTCATTGCTAACCGTAACCTGTGTCCCCAATTTTTCGGCATCAGATACCATCGTGCGGAACTTGACAATACGAAACACTCTGCCGTAAGTAGTGACACGACGCTGCAAAAAAAACACACTGCCCCGTGAATCACACTTGATCCACACTGCGATCAGCAGCATAAACGGCAACGCTATCACAGTGATCAATAACGCTGTCACTACATCGAAAATTCGTTTAAGGATAAGGCTGCCCGTTTTATGGCACAGCACATCATAATATTGTCTGACACTGTCATTTTTGAATTGTTCGGGCAAAGCTTCCCATTTTCTCATTTCCATCCGCTCCCGTCAACGTCAAAATCCCTTGTTTTTGAGGTCGCTAACCAATTCCACATAAAATTCTCTTACATCAAAATCCGTCTTGTCGTGACGCATCAAGTCGATCATATCAGCGTGCGACAATCCCTCGGGGGCAGTCGATTCCACATACGTAAACTTAGATCCCCATTTTGCCGACTGCACTGTCACAAGACCATCGTTGGGACCGTCAAAAAATCCGGCAAATAAATTAGAAAAGCACAGCGGAAAAATATTTCGCATTGGTCGGTTGATTTTGCTGCCGACGCTTTGATAATATACCTGAGGCATATCCGGGACATTTTTGTTAAACTCAGCACAATGCGAAGCTTTCAGATCAGAAACAGCCGCCAGAAAATCAGGGGTACTGTCGCCCATTTTTTTCAATGCGAAATTATATTTATCCGCCACACCGTTTCGGAACTGTTCAGAGGCATGATCGAGCAGCCATTCCGCAAACTCACATCCACGGTGAGGAGTATTGATCGTTGTAAGGGAAGCAACATATTCTGCCATTCCCAGACACGATATAGCATAGCGGCTGTCAAGGCCGCCCTTGGAATGAGCAATAATATTGACCTTTTGACAACCCGTTGTATGCAGGATATTTTGTATAGCGGCGGTCAATTCCTGGGCACTGTCAACGATATTCAATGCCGACTGCTGATTACCATAATACAAGGCAGCCCCATTTTTTTGAAGCTCTTGGGGCACACGTCCCCAGTAGTTAAATTTTTCGAGGTCGCGGAAAAACACACCGTGTACAAGCAAAATAGGATATTTTGTTTGGCAGATAAACTGACCATCACGCTGAGCTTGTCTGATAGCACGCTGTTCTTCTCTGGCGACCTCTTGTTGTGACAAAGAGATAAGATTAGCCAGCACAAAAATATTAGCCAACGGTATCATTCCGCAAATCAGTCCCAGTACACGCCATTTCATTCCTATCATATTAGCGGCACAATACACACGAATAATGCCGTTCCAAAACACAATAAGTTCTGTCAGGAACGAAACCAACACATTCATCCAGAAGGAGAACGTAAACCAGCCGAAAAGAAGCGGTGCTATCATAATGCCGTAAACAGACAGTAAAAAGAGATTGACCAGAAAGGCACACAACAAGTCTGTTCCGTCAGATAAAATTCTCAATCTGACGGAAGGTCTGTGTACCGTTGAAGGAAAAACATTAATCAACATCAATGCAATAACGGAAACGATCCATATTGGCAATGCGGCTGTTGTTTCCGCAAAAAACACAGGCAAAACGATCAATCCAAAAATAATGATTGACAGCAAAGCCACTCTTAAACCATTTTTTTTCATAAAACTCCTCCTCCCGCAGCCCCCCAGCGGCGGTATGCTTACGCTGCTTTGCAACAGATCGGGTTTTGCACGCACATCTGCCACTCATACCACAAGACATAATATCAACCCTACAAGCCTTGCCAGCTTGCTTGTGGGATGCACGGAACAGTGTCCCTGCTTGTTCTCCGCAGAGAGTGAACCCTATTTTACCGAAGAAGTTGATTTCTTTTTGACAGGGACTTTAACTTTCCATTTTTCGTCATTTTGTGTCCATTCGCTTTTAAGGGTTTCTCTTGCCACGGCAAGCATCAATTTAATACGGTTTTCCTGATTAACTCTGGGAGCACCGGGGTCATAATCAATTGCCACAATATTAGCTTTTTCATTGACACGCTTGATTTGGCGTATCATTCCCTTGCCGTTAATATGATTGGGCAGGCAGCCGAACGGCTGTGTGCATACGATATTAGGGAAACCGCTTTCGGCAAGCTCCATCATTTCGCCCGTCAACAGCCAGCCTTCTCCCATTTTGCTTCCATAGCCGACGATACCCTTGACCAGCTTTTTGGTATGGGAATACTTCGTCACAGGCTGAAAGCCAAACCGTGTCTGACTGTCAATCATCATTGCCTCCAGTTCCTCAAGATAATCCATCAGTTTTTTGACAAAAACATATTTTGCTTTACTGCCGCCGTAAAGCTTGTAATCCTCCAAACGGTTATCCGCTTTAAACATCATAAAGCCCAATATACCGGGCATATTGATTTCGCATCCTTGGTCATACAAAAACTGTTCAAGATTATTATTGCCGAGTCGGGAATATTTGACATAAATTTCTCCAACGATACCGACTTTCACTTTCGGTGTTTTTCTGATGGGAATTTTAGCAAAATCCTCAGCGATTTTATCCAGATATACTGCGATTTCCTTACGATGAAAACCGTGACCGCCTGACAGAATTTCGGTGAGTTTTTGTATCCATCGTTCCACCAAAGCGGCACTGTCACCCTTGTTGATCTCATACGGTTTAACCTGATTGTCGAGGCTCATCAGCATATCGCCGTACAGCAAACCGGCTGCCATTCTGCGTATCATCGGAAGTGTAATTTTAAAACCGCTGTTTTTTTCGAGTCCCGACATATTCAGTGAAATCACAGGAATATTTTCATATCCGGCTTTCACCAGAGCCTTTCTCAGCAGATGAATATAATTGGAAGCACGGCAGCCGCCGCCTGTCTGGGTAATCATCAAAGCGGTTTTATCAATGTCATACTGACCGCTCTGCAATGCGTGTATCAGTTGACCGATCACGAGGATAGCAGGATAACAAGTATCATTGTGAACATATTTTAATCCCACCTGAGCAATTTCAGGACCATCGGTATCAAGCAGCACCGCCTTATAACCATAATGGACAAACACATTTTTGATAATATCAAAATGGATCTTTGCCATCATCGGAATAAGTATCGTATAATCTTTTTTCATTTCTTTTGTAAACAGCAGTCTGCCTGTCTTATCATATACCAGCTTTGCCATTGCCACACACACCTTTCCGTTTTTCCGCTTTTTCCACTCGTTCCTCTTTCCAAAGACTTTTTTGCCTTTGGCATCCATCGTTTTTTATCCGACAATTAATGATTTATCTGTTTTGTTGCCGCCAACAAACTTCTCAATCGTATCTTGACAGCTCCCAGATTGGTAATTTCATCAATTTTGATTTGTGTGTAAATTTTACTGTTTCTTTCAAGAATAGCCCGCACTTCGTCCGTAGTAATAGCGTCCACACCACATCCGAATGATACCAGCTGTACCAGTTCCATATCTTCATACCCGCTGACGTATTCGGCAGCAGCATACATTCTCGAATGATAGGTCCATTGATTGAGCACTGCTGTTTTCTTTTTGGTTTCGTAAGCACTCACTACGTCCTCCGAAACGATAGCAACATCAAAGCTGGTGATCAGTTTATCAATTCCGTGATTAATTTCCGGATCAATATGATACGGTCTGCCCGCCAGAACAATAATCGGTTTTCCCTGATTTCTTGCCTTTTCAACGATTTCGTTGCCGTACGCTCTTACCTTTTCGAAATAACAGTCATATTCCCGATAAGCCGCCTTTGTCGCTTCCTTGACTTCCTTCAGCGTAATATCGCTGTAATACTTCTGTAATGCAATACAAATTTTCTTTGGGAAATCCTTGGGACGGTGGATACCCACAAATTCGTGGAAAAATTTGCTGTCCGCTATTTCCTTCATATTAGCGTGAATAACCTCAGGATAATATGCCACAACAGGACAGTTATAATGGTTATCTCCCAGTTTTTCATCAAAGTTATAGGACATACAGGGATAAAAAATGTTATCAATACCGTTATCCAGCAGCCATTGAACGTGCCCGTGCATCAGCTTGGCAGGGAAACATACTGTATCTGACGGAATGGTTTGTTGACCGTGCAGATACAGCTTTCTTGTAGACGTTGGTGACACCACCACTTCAAATCCCAGCTTTGTCAGAAACGTGTGCCAGAACGGGAGCAGCTCGTACATATTCAATCCCATCGGAATGCCGATCTTACCCCGTTTACCTTCTTGGGGCTGGTACTCTCTGAGCAGCCGCAGTTTATATTGATAGATATTCATACTTTCATCAGGTGATTTTTGGGTCACAGGTTTTTCGCAGCGATTTCCTGCAATAAATCTTCTTCCGTCATTGAAGATATTGACGGTCAATCGGCAGTGATTGCTGCATCCGCTGCAATTAACGGAGCGGATTTCGTGTTGGAACTCCTGAAGCTGTTTGGTATTGAGAATACCCGACACAGACTTGTCGTGACTGAGCGAAGCCGCATAAAGAGCCGCACCGTAAGCTCCCATCAAACCGGATATTTCAGGACGGACAACATTCGTTCCCATCTCCTGCTCAAAAGCTCTTAACACCGCATCATTCAGGAACGTACCGCCCTGTACAACAATTTTTCTCCCCAATTCAGAGGGACTTGCCACACGGATGACTTTATACAGTGCATTTTTGACCACACTGATACATAATCCTGCCGAAATATCTTCAATAGTTGCTCCGTCCTTTTGTGCCTGCTTCACAGAGGAATTCATAAAGACGGTACAGCGTGAACCGAGGTCAACGGGTTGTCCGGCAAGAAGTCCGATTTGTGAAAATTCTTCTGCGGAATATCCCAACGCATTGGCAAAAGTCTGCAAAAACGAACCGCACCCTGAAGAACAAGCTTCATTTAAAAAGATATTGTCAATAACGCCGCCCCTGATTTTAAAACATTTAATATCCTGACCGCCAATGTCAATAATAAATTCAACATCAGGCATAAACTTTTTGGCAGCAGTCATATGTGCAATCGTTTCCACAATACCATAGTCAACGTTAAAGGCATTTTTAATAATTTCCTCACCATATCCTGTAACAGCAGAGCCGGCGATACGAATATCGGGGTTTATTTCATAGAGATGCGTCAGAAAATCCTTAACGATCGGCACAGGATTACCGCTGTTGGAGAGATATTCGGAATACAGAAGAGTACCGTTCTCCGCTGTCACAACGCCTTTCACGGTAGTAGAACCTGCATCAATTCCTACAAAAGCTTTTCCACGATAACCTTTGAGTTCACCTTTTTGAACGGTTGCCTGCGAATGTCTTTGACGGAATTGTGAAAGTTCCTCTTTGCTTTTAAAAAGGGGTCTATTAAAGGCAAAATTGCCCGTTCCTCTGTATGTTTCTGTTTGAGCGATAATTTTATCGAAATCAACATTTTTTTCGGCACAAAGTGCAGCTCCCAGTGCCACATAATATAATGAATTCTCGGGACAAATGCCCTTTGTTTTCAAAATTTCATCAAATCCTGCTCTCAACTGAGGCATAAAAGTCAGCGGTCCGCCAAGATATACAATTTGACCGGTAATTTCTCTGCCTTGTGCCAAACCGGCAATCGTCTGATTGACCACCGCCATAAAAATGCTGGCGGCAACATCTGTTTTTTTGGCACCCTGATTTAGCAGCGGCTGAATATCGGTTTTAGCAAACACACCGCAGCGTGATGCAATGGTATAAATTTTCTCGTGCTGTTCAGCAAGGTCATTCAGTTCTTCCAGCGGAACATTAAGCAAGGTTGCCATCTGGTCAATAAAAGCCCCCGTGCCGCCGGCACAAGAACCGTTCATACGCACTTCCATACCGCCTGAGAGAAACAAGATTTTGGCATCTTCTCCGCCCAGTTCGATCACCACATCGGTTTTGGGGAGAAAGGTATTGGCAGCAACTCTGGTGGCATACACTTCCTGAATAAAATCGATCTCGCAGGCGTCAGCAACGCCCATACCTGCCGATCCCGACATTGCGATATAGGCATTATCGGCATCAGGCACTGATTTTCTGACCTCGCAAAGCAGCTCGGATACCTTGCTTGTGATCTGTGAATAATGTCTTTGATAGGTTTTATACAGAATATGATTATTTTCATCAAGAGCAACACATTTTACCGTTGTTGACCCTATATCCAGACCGATCCTTACCATTAATGTCTAACTTCCTTTCAGACGGAATGCATACAGGCAAATTTGCCTTTCTCCATTTTATTTCCTTAATCAACTAATTATATATTATACAACAAAGTTTTTTGTTCTTCAACAAAAATATCAATGGGAAATGCAAAAGGAAACCATAACCAATCACTCCGGAATGATGCGCTCAACCTTTTTATATTAAAATTGGATAGAAAAAGGGAAAAATTGTCAGTTACAGATAGCTGCCCGTAAGCCCTGCCATACAGTCGGCACAACACTTGTAATTTCGGAGGAAGTGTATTATAATGGGAATGTATGATTGGGACTGTATAGATAATTCATTAAGAAATGGATAGAATATGATATGTTTAAAATATATAATGCTTTGAAAAAATATCGACGAACGGTGTTGTTTGTCTGTGACTTTATCCTATGGAATATTTCTTACTATATGGCATTCGCTATTAATAAAGATAATTTCTCTCTGCATACAGAATGGGATGTTTTTTTGTGGGGATTGCTGGCAGAGAATGTGTGTTTTACTGTCATTTTCCTATTGTTCAGGCTATATGATAAACTATGGCGATATGCCGACATAGAAGATTTTTTCTATGCAGGTATAGCCTCTCTTACCGCCAATCTGGTCTTTATGTCAACGATGATGATTGTGGGCAATGAACAAAATCATCTCAATCTGGGGTCACGTATCTACATTACGTTTGCCTTGATGTCCACCTTTTTCGTTATGATGTTCCGTATTGTCTACCGACTGAACAAAATTCTGGAACGGCGTAATCTCGCCGGTAAAGCCAAAAAAAGACTTCTTATTGTCGGTGCCGGAGAAGGTGCCTTGTCTGTACTCAGTGAACTGTCTAAATCCCCCGGCAACGAATATATTCCCGTGTGTATTGTCGATGATGACAAAGAAAAACTGCACCGCCGCATCGCAGGCGTGAAAGTTGCCGGCACTACCTATGAAATACCTGAAATTTGTCGTGACAATGATATTGAAGTTATCTTGTTTACCATTTCACAAATCAGCGTTGCGGATAAAAAGCGAATTCTTGATACGTGTGCCAAAACGCATCTCGAAGTCAAAATCATTCCCAATATCTACAATTTAATGACCTCTGGTGTGCCGATTACATCGTCTATCCGTCAGGTAGAAGTAGAGGATCTGCTCGGCAGAGAACCGGTGGTGTTCGACACCGAAAAATACGGCAAATATATTATTGGTCAAACAGTGCTCGTAACAGGCGGCGGCGGTTCTATCGGTTCTGAACTGTGCCGACAAATTGCCCGACTCAAGCCCCGTCATCTGATTATACTGGACATCTACGAAAATAATGCTTACGAAATACAGCAGGAACTCATTCGTAAGCACGGCAGCGACCTTTCTTTTGAAGTTCAGATCGCCTCGGTTCGTGACAAGGCAAAGCTGGACCATATCTTCAAAACAAGAAAAATTGATGTTGTATTCCATGCTGCTGCTCATAAACATGTCCCCCTGATGGAAACCAACCCCGAAGAAGCCGTGAAGAATAATGTGTTCGGCACACTCAAACTTGTGGAAACTGCTGACAAATATCACGTCAAAAATTTTGTTCAGATCTCTACCGATAAGGCAGTGAACCCTACCAATATTATGGGGGCCTCCAAACGTATCTGCGAAATGATCATCCAAATGATGGGCAGACGCAGCAAAACCAATTTCGTTGCCGTACGTTTTGGCAATGTTCTTGGCTCTAATGGCTCTGTCATTCCGCTTTTTAAAGAACAGATACGCACGGGAGGTCCTGTTACCGTCACCCACCCCGATATTATCCGTTATTTTATGACTATTCCCGAGGCAGTTTCGCTGGTACTCACTGCAGGCAGCCTTGCCAAGGGCGGCGAGATCTTTATTCTGGATATGGGCGAACCTGTTAAAATCCGTGTTCTGGCAGAAAACCTGATCCGTCTTTCGGGATTTAAGCCCTATGAGGACATTAAAATCGAATACACAGGTCTGCGTCCCGGAGAAAAACTTTATGAAGAACTTCTTCTCAATGAGGAAGGCATCACCAAAACTGACAACAAGAAAATCTACATCGGCAGACCAATCGAGTTTGATAAGGAAATGTTCCTGAAGCATCTGATAAAGCTATACAGTGCCGCTCAGCATAACAATAAAGAGATCGTCGAACAGCTCATTGCCGAGATCGTACCTACATTCCATCATTCCATTAACAATGACCTTCCGCCTATCACTGACGAAGAAGATGACGAAACGTAATCATACCAAAAAGAAACCCACTGTCGGTTTCCCTTGTGCGGAAGCCGGCAGTGGGTTTCTTTTCTTCTCCACACTGACACCTGTCTGTTTCTTTGATGATCATTTTTTCCACAAGCGTTTTATCACCAAAAACTAATTTTCTGTTTCCTCATCATCTGGGGCGATACTTTCAGGCAGATAGGGATAAGCAAAATAAAATGCAAGAGCATATATTGTTACGCCCACAAATATCGGAACCATCACTGCCGTGAAAGACTGTACTATACTGACGTTGGTATCAAAAACATATTGTATATACTGCACAAATGGAATGCACTCCGAAAGTACACCCACTGTACCTATGGTTTTCCAGCGGTCGGGATTGTTTATCAATGCTTGCGGAGTATTATTCATATGAATAATTAAAATAAATGTCACAATTTCCATTAAAAAAGAAAAACCTATCTGGAACACCAGATAAAAACCTATCACAAAAAGCAGTGCCAAAGATATACACCGTACCAAACACATAATCTCAAGTGTAATAATAGCAAATTTTTTCTTTCTTACCATTAGTGCAGATGCCAACACCCCATATAATGCATAAAAAACAATCTGAGAAATTCCTACCCACCATATAATCCTGTTATATGAGTCCACCGTAATATTATAATCAGCAGAAAAAGAATACATATGAAGCAAATCAAAAAATCTGCTGAAATGAATTCCAAAAACTATTCCAAATAAGCATGTCAAAACAGACGCAACGGATGCTGCCGATAGTTCAATCCCCACTCCCCGTTTCTCTGACATTATCAAGACCCCTTAATTGTACATTATATACATTTAAAATTAATAATAATAAAAATATTTTATTTATAATTGTAATCATTATACAATTCAAAATCTTATATGTCAATTATTTATAAAAAATATATCACTAATATAATATACAAATACTAAATAAAATAATAAATATACTATTTGTATATTTATAAACAAACAAAAACGGAGTCGTAAAAACTCCGCTTTGATCAGATCACTGTAAATTATTAAGCCATGCTGAAAACTGTTCAAGTACATTGGTATATAACTCTTGATCACTGGCTCTGTTAAGATCCGCCATTTTTGTAAATCCTGTATTATCTCTGGCTCTTGCCGGGAACTCATCCAGCTTTTTAAGATAAGTAAAACTGGAGTTTCCGATCCCAATAAATTGAATAAATACATTCATTGTAGAACATTTGATAATAATGTTATCTGTTGCCGACCTGTCACCATTTTCTCCATCCGTGATAAACAGGATAAATGTAGGATCTCCATTGTCAACAATAGGATTAGTAGCAACTGTCTTTCTGCCAATTCCCAAAAAACCACCCTTACGCTTGCTGTCGCCATCAATAATAGCTCTTAGAACAGGGGCATAATTCGTACCGCCCATCGAATACCCTGAACGCTTAATAACATTCTGAACATAGTACTCATAGTTAGAAAGATTTAAGTCTTCCATTTTACGATAATCGCTTTGAAACAAAAATACATCTATCGTCCCGTTATCATCAAAAGTCAGTCCCAAAGGCACCAAACGATTAATAGTATTCTGTACAGTACCGTTGGAGTACAAACTACTCATAGAACCGCTGTAATCTAACACCACTACCACTTTCGCTCTCATTGAGCCAAGATCCACTTTGCCCTTTTTACTCAAATCAACCACACACTTAGACAAGCTGATGACGTGCTTTTCAAGATTTACCTTATCCTTTGAAAGGCTGATTTTGTTCATCACTTCCTGTGTCAGTTGTTCTTCCGATTTTTTGATACTTACCGGACGAGAAACTGATTGAGTGGTGGATTGATAGCCCTGTGTATTATATGGCAACTGCTGAGATTGAGTAGACTGATAGCCCTGTGTATTATATGACGACTGTTGAGATTGATCAGACTGATAGCCCTGTGTATTATATGGCGACTGCTGAGATTGAGCAGACTGATAGCCCTGTGTATTATATGGCGACTGCTGAGATTGAGCAGACTGATAACCCTGTGTATTATATGGCGATTGCTGAGATTGAGCAGGCTGATAGCCCTGTGTATTATATGGCGACTGTTGAGATTGAGTAGACTGATAACCCTGTGTATTATATGGCGATTGTTGAGATTGAGTAGACTGATAACCCTGTGTATTATACGGCGACTGCTGAGATTGAGTAGACTGATAACCCTGTGTATTATATGGCGACTGCTGAGCAGGAGCTATATTAGACATAGATACACTGCCGCTCCGTATCGGCTGACTTGGCGCTATGCTCGGAATGGATACACTGCTGCTCTGTATCGGTTGACTTGGCGCTATGCTCGGAGTTGATACACTGCTGCTCTGTATCGG
>CADCOE010000011.1 GCA_902802985.1 uncultured Ruminococcus sp. | reverse complement strand
GGATAAAAAATCTTTTAAAAACAGAAAAACGCCGCTTCAGCTTTTACACTGAAACGGCGTTCTGTTTTTGTATCAGAGAACACATCTGACGGCGAAACCGCCGCTGAAAAAGTAAGTGTTCGTCCAATACTTGTTTGGTGGAGGCGAGGGGAATCGAACCCCTGTCCGAAAAGCACTTACAACGGTTTTCTCCGAGCGCAGCTGTCGTATTATGATTCCCCTCGCACAGCGTCCGACAGCGGACTTTGTGTTACGGTAGCTTTTTGTTCATGACAAAGCTCAAAGCACTGCTCTGTTCACGTTCACCACATCATCAACGCCCTTGACAGACCGTGGTATTTCCGCCAAGAACGATCGCCGCTAATTAGGCAGCGATAGCAACAGTTTTATTGTTGTCGTTTAATTTTAAGATCTGCGGATTTTATAGCGGTTCCACAGTGCCGCTGCTCGCTTACCGAAGCTTATACTCCCCGTCGAAGCCTTTACGCCCCCATATTAAGAAGAGAATTGTTAATGGATACAATGATTATCTGTTATGCATTTTAACGGCACGTTCCATATCACGTTTAGCAGCCTTAGCAGCCATATCGCTGCGTTTGTCATAAAGTTTTTTACCTTTACAAAGTCCTAACTGAAGTTTGACCTTAGAGCCTTTGAAATACAGTGAAATCGGAATAAGCGAATACCCTTCCTGTTTAACGGTACCATACAGTCGCATAATTTCTCTTTTATGCATCAAAAGCTTGCGAACCCTCATTGGATCACGATTAAATATATTGCCTTGTTCATAAGGGCTGATATGCATACCTTTTACATAAAGTTCTCCATCCTCGACCGTACACCAAGCATCTTTCAGATTAACTCTTCCTTGTCGGATCGATTTCACTTCTGTACCAAAAAGTTCAATTCCGGTTTCAAAGCTTTCAATAACAAAGTATTCGTGGAAAGCCTTTTTATTTTGTGCGATAGTTTTAAGTGATTCCTTTGCCATGAAAGCTTCACCTCCGGAAAATAATATGGTTACTGGATCTTTATATTTCGCTTCTGCCTTCGATTGCCTTGGAAAGAGTTACCTCGTCCGCATATTCCAGATCTCCGCCTACAGGAATACCGTAAGCAAGTCTTGTGACCTTAATGCCAAGCGGTTTAATCAGCTTTGCTAAATACATAGCGGTAGCTTCACCTTCAACGGTAGCATTAGTTGCCATAATCACTTCTCTGACGACATCGTTAGAGAGTCGTGTCAAAAGCTCTTTAATGGTTATCATATCGGGGGAGATACCATTCAATGGAGAGATGGCACCGTGAAGAACGTGATAAGTCGCATTGAATTCCCGTGTTTTCTCAAAAGCGATAACATCCCGTGAATCTTCCACAACACAGATAATTGATTTATCACGTCTGTCATCAGAACAGATGGAGCAAATATCCTTGTCCGTCATATTGCAGCAAATACGGCATCGGTGTATTTTTTGGTGAGCTTCAAGAATAGCATCGGAAAACTTTTTTGCCTCATTTTGGGGCATAGACAGTACATAATAGGCGAGACGTACTGCCGATTTATGACCGATTCCCGGAAAGCGTTCAAACTGTTCGACCAGCCGGGACAGCGGTGCTATATTATACTCAGCCATTATTAAAGCAGACCGGGAACGTTAAGTCCACCTGAAATTTTATCCATTACCTCTGCTTTTTCATCACGAGCCTTTCTGATCGCCTCGTTAACAGATGCAATGATCAGATCAGAGAGCATATCGATGTCATCTGGATCAACAACATCTTTTTTGATGTCAAGAGAAACAATCTCCAGTTTGCCGTTGACCACTGCATTGACAGCTCCGCCGCCGGCAGTTGCGGTATATTCTTTTTCTTCCAACTCCTTGCTGGCAGCATCCATTTCTTCCTGCATTTTCTGAGCTTGGCGAGCCAGCTGCTGAATGTTGGTGGTATTGCCGCCATTGCTATAGCCTTTTGGTAATCTTGCTTTCATTGTATTTTCCTCCGGTTTCACTAAGTTTTATTTTTATCCTCAACAGGTATTCCTGCCGATTGAAAATCCGATACCAGTTGTGATAAGGCATCTTCGGATTTTACTTCATCAGGGTAAGAATATCGTCCCAATTTATATTCTTTACCGGTAATGCGTTTGATAGTATCACGCATTTTGTCACGCTGGGCAGGCATTCTCAGCAGCTCAAAGCAAATATCGTTGGTAGAGTCCACCAACACATATCTGCCGCTGATATATGCTGTACTGCCCTCAAATCCCGAAGCGACTGTTCTGGAATATTTTTTCATTTCCTCTACGACATCAGGCCACTGTGTCATCGGAACGGCTTCTTTTCTAAGTCTTTCCATTTCTGCCTGTGACGGTCGTTTTGCCGGTTTTGCCGGCATATTGGCAGCAGACGGTTTGGCTGCTGTGTGTATCGGTGGGGGATTGGTTAGCAATGTTTTGATCGTTTGCTCCAATGCAGCAATTCTTGTTTCCAGTTCAGATATATCAGATGAAACTACAGCGGTTTCAGGTGTACATAACTTGACGACCGTCATTTCCGCTTCAATCCGTCGATTTGCACCTCTCAGCATTTTTTCGTTGGCATTGCGTAAAGTATCGATTGCCTGTAATACAAAACCGAGTTTTAATTTTTCGGACTGTTCCTTTGTTCTGCGATAATCATTTTCGGGCATTACAAGAAATTCTTGGGGCTGTTTCATTGTTTTGATCAGCATTATGGAGCGAAAATGTTCTATAAGCTCCTCACACAATCTTGCCATATCCTTCGATTCCGAATAGAGCCTGCCAATGATATGAATAGCCTCGGCACCGTTATGGTCAATAACAGCGTCTGTCAATGCAATCAGGTGGCTTTTATCTGCAAGACCGGCGGTATTACGAACCACATCTTCTGTAATATGATCCGCATTACCCATACAGCGATCGAGGAGAGACAAGGCATCTCGCATTGCTCCGTCAGCGACGCCGGCTGCAAGAAGAGCCGCTTCGTGTTCGATGGATACATTTTCCTTTTCACAAACCTCCTCAAGACGCTGTGCGATACTCTGAGGAGAGATCCTGTGGAAATCAAACCGCTGGCATCTTGACAAAATCGTTGATGGAAGTTTATGAACTTCCGTAGTGGCAAGAATAAAGATAACGTGGGGAGGAGGTTCTTCCAATGTTTTGAGCAATGCATTAAAGGCACCGATCGACAGCATATGAACCTCATCTATAATGTATACTCTGTATTTAGTGTTAACGGGAGTAAAATTAGCTTCTTCCCGAAGCATCCGGACATCGTCTACACCGTTGTTGCTGGCAGCATCGATTTCCACCACGTCCATAATACTACCGTCGTCAATGCCGCAGCAGACTTCACATTTTCCGCACGGATCACCGTTATTGGGATGAAGACAGTTAACAGCTTTGGCAAGGATCTTGGAGCAGGTTGTTTTACCGGTTCCTCTGGATCCTGTAAATAAATAAGCATGAGCAATTCTGTCCGATTTCAATTCGTTTCTGAGGGTATCGGTAACTTGAGGCTGACCCACTACATCGGCAAAAAAACGGGGACGATATTTTCTGTACAATACTCTATACAATGGGTATCACATCCCTTTCCGAAAATGACCGAATGAATAAAAACGACTTAAAAAAACAAGACAGACCGTAAAACAACGGTTCATATATTTGGATATGCATACGAACAGACTAACTGCATCACACCTCGCATCACGCTTAATGCTGCTCGGTTCCCCGCCTGACATGGTTCACGGTACAAAGTTGCACAGCGCCTGCCCGTATACATATCCAAAAATATGTTTCTGTCTTGTCAATCTACCGAAATATCGGCAACAATGATATTCTAACACATCAATTTAAAAAAATCAACACTATTTTTAAATTTTATTTTTGTTTTCATTAGGATATGCTCAAAAACATAAAAATATCCGGCTTGTTTGATGAAAAACCAGATACTTCCGGTAAAAAATCAAACAGATATTCTTTGTTGGGACAGTTTTCAGAAAAAATGATGGGGATGTTGGGTTTACAATCCATCGAAATGGTGTTAAAATAAGCATATCTCCGGCAATAACATTGCCATAAAATGCTGATTTGTCAATCAAAATGTATTGTATATGGCTTTACTGTGGCTTGTTGATCGGTTGTTATAGGGTGAAAAATAACGGAGGGAAAAAATGGATAAGGTAACAATAGACAGATCTAATCTGTTCAGAAAAGTAATTATGACCTTGTTGACCATACTTGTGATTGTTTATGTGGTTTATGTGATAGGCAGAGCCAGCTTTACACAAATCAGAACAGAAACTGCCAAGCAGATGACAGTTTATAATTCGGTCAGCACGACGGGTTACGTGATACGCGACGAAAAGCTGATCACATACAGCGGTAGCGGTGTAGTATCTTATCTGGCTAATGACGGAGATAAGGTATCAAAAGGGGAGGCAATCGCACAATCATTTGCAGATAATGCTGCAGCCAATGCCGACCACGAGTTAGAGCGTGTGCAGGCACAGATCGCTTCACTGAAACAACTGCAGCTGTCGGGGGACTCTATCACAGAAACGCCTGATGTGATAGATAAAAATATTGATTCATATCTTTCTCTCATTAATATTTCTCTTTCGGATGGAAATTTTGAGGAAGCACAGAAAAATATTGACAGTGTTGTTTATAATATTAATGAGCGTCAGTTGGTGACAGGAAAGCTTTCCAGCCTTGATGAAAAAATATCTGAACTGGAAAAAAAGGCGGATGAGCTTCAAAAAACAGCCGAAAAAACGAAGAATAATGCCAATATTCCGGCGATCGCAACGGGATACTTTGTGAGTTCTGCGGATGGATATGAGGATCTTTATACGACCAAAGACCTGAACCGCATTACCACGGAAGATCTTGAACCGTCCAAGATCAAGCCTCAAAAAGTGAAGGATAATGTGATCGGAAAAACGATCGAAGGAGTTTACTGGTACATTGCCTGTCACGTCAACGCAGAGGAAGCATTGAAGATAGAAAATGCCGGATCCTTAAGTGTTGATATACCTCAGGCGTCCACCAAAAAAATCAATGTTGATCTGTATTCCGTTAACCGCAAAAGCAAAACTGATGATGCAGTCATCATTCTGAGAGGATCTTATATGAGCCCTGAAATGGCAAATATCAGAAATGAAGAAGTTGCTGTTATTATTGATACTTATACGGGTATTTATGTTCCCAAAAAAGCAGTACACGATGCGGTGATCAGCCGAACGGTCGAAACAAGTGACGGAAAAGAAAAGAAAGAAACAGAAACTATTTCAGGTGTCTATGTACGTATCGGTACAGAATTGGAATTCAAACAAATTGTCCCGCTTTATTCAGGGGATGATTTTGTGATATGCGATGTTACCCCTAAAAGTGATCAGATCTACTCCGATGAAGTAGGAGTTGTTCAGCTTTATGATGAAATTGTAGTGGAAGGAGCCAACCTTTATGACGGAAAAATTATCAACAGAACTAACTGAGAAGCTGGAAGCAGTGAAATTTAACTATTATGACATTACCGAAAAAATAGCAAAGGCAGCCGAAATATCGGGTCGTACCGCCGATGACATTACGTTTCTTGCTGCTACCAAAACGGTGGAGCCTGTGGTAATCAACTATGCCATTTCACTTGGATTGAAACATATCGGGGAAAATAAAGTACAGGAGCTTTTGTCAAAATATGACGAATATAACCTTTCTGACTGCGATTTGCAGTTGATCGGTCATTTGCAGACTAATAAGGTAAGACAAATTGTGGGCAAGGTTTCAATGATACAGTCGGTTGACAGCATTAAGCTTGCCAATGAAATTGACAAGCAGTCAAAAAAAATAAATATTATTACGGATATTCTTCTGGAAGTCAATATCGGACGGGAAGAAAATAAATCGGGCGTTTTAACAGAAAACCTTGATGAATTGATAGAAAATGTGTCGAAACTTGACAATGTACAAATACGGGGACTAATGGCGATCCCTCCGATTTGCGACAAAAAATCTGATGTTTGTAAATTTTTTGATAAGATGTACAAATTATTTATTGACATTTCGGGCAAAACATTAGATAATGTATGTATGGATTACCTTTCAATGGGTATGTCCGATGACTATCAAGAAGCAATTATCTCGGGTGCCAATATGATCAGAGTGGGTTCCTCTTTGTTTGGTGCCAGAATTTACAGATAATTTTGGGAGGAAAATATTATGCCAAATATTATGGGAAAGTTCAAAAATATGTTAAAACAGCCGGAGGAAGAAATGGATTACGAAGATTATTATGATGATGAAGAACAGGATATGGATAGCGGTGCAGCAGATTCCGACGCCTCCGATGATATGGGCGGAGATGACGATTCACAGAGTAATGTTATCAATATCCACGATTCTACTAAAGTGCAGTTCGTGCTGTTTAAACCGGAATCTTTTGACAAAGATATTACTACTATTGCCGATGAGCTGATCAAAAGAAATACTGTCATTCTTAATGTAGAACAGACCAATAAGGATGTTGCCAGAAGAATTATTGATTTTCTCGGCGGTGTTGCTTACGCTCACAACGGTAAGGTGAGCCGTGTGGCAGAAGATACCTATATTGTTATGCCAAGTAATGTTAAGCTTTCGGGTGAAGATATGATGGATGAGGTAGAAAGCGATAATATCTATTTCTGATAGGAAAGCTGTCCGAGAACAACGGGATCTCTTTGGATCAGCAGAATTGATTTTTTATCGGGAATGATAAAGATACAGAAAGGAAAGTACAATAATGCTAACATTGGAAGAAATCGAAAACATAAGCTTCCGCAAAGCAGGAATTGGCGGCTACAAGCCGGACGATGTTGATAACTTCGTTGACAGTGTTATCGTTAAGGTAAAGGAACTGGAGCTTGCCAATAAGGAACTTGAAACCCGAATAGGGCAGCTCAACAGCAAAGTTCTGAAATATGAAGAAAATGCTCATAGTGTTCAGGATGCCATTATTACGGCAGAGGCAACCGCTAAAAAAATTGTCAGTGAAGCACAGGAAAAAGCGGATACTATCCTAAAAGAAGCACAGGATAAGGCTGATCTGACAGTCAGTGATGCCGATGCACAGGCAGAAAAAACGCTTCTGGAGTCCAGCACTAAGGCAGAAACTGTACTCAATAATGTTCTTTCCAAATCGGCACATAGTGTTGATGAAAATAACCGCATTATTGAAGAACAAAAACAGCAAATTAAAAAAATTCAGGATGAGGTCACTCAATTTAAAATCAACCTCATCGAAGTTTATAAAGAACATCTGAAGATATTAGACTCACTGTCGGACAGTGAAGAATTTGAGCAGTATAGAAAAAAATTGGAAAAGACTTATCCTCAGATTGCTCCCAATACCCCCAAAAAAGTAGAAAAAGAAGTTGAACAGTATGCGCAGGAGGCGGCAGTGGAAGCATCCAAGCTTCTTGCCGAAAAGAAACAATCTCAGCCTTCTGTTTCGGTAAAAGAAAATGAGAAAAAATCGGCGGAGAAAAATAACACAAAGTCTGCCGAACAGCCTGACGAAAAGAAGAAAGTCGAAATGAAGGCAGAAACCAAAACTAAATCCAAAACCGAACAGGAAACCCATCATTCGGCAACGTCTGAAAAATCCAGCGATACAGAGCACGTCAAGGCAACGAAACAGGAAGAGCCTAAGCCAAAATCCAAGGGAATTGATATATCAAGCTCGGGGGAAATTAAAATCGACATTAATGATCTGAAGTCGGAAATTAAAAAGGTCAAGGAAAAAATGACCGGGGAGAGCAATCAATCCGAAGAACCGCAGGATACGGACATCGAGTTTGACGACAGCGAGATTGAGGATGACGGAGTGATTTTCAGCTCGGCAAGTGTGGAAAAAGAATTCAAATCATCCAACAGCACGAAGTACGGTGTACTGAAGCTTGATGACATTGATTAAGATGATGGTGCATCATACATTCTATTATTTTTAACTGCTAAATTCCGACACCCGAAAAGTGTCGGATTTTGGCTTGTTATCAATTCATTTTATATAAGAGGAGAGTAAACCAATGCCGCAGGATTACAACAAAACATTAAATCTGCCTCAAACGGATTTTCCAATGAGGGCAGGTCTGCCGAAATCGGAGCCGGTTATGCTCCAACGTTGGCAGGATCATAAGGTCTATGAAAAGCTGATGGAAAACAATGAGGGAAAACCTCTTTACGTCCTTCACGACGGTCCGCCGTATGCCAATGGTGACATTCATCTTGGACACGCACTTAACAAGTCACTTAAGGACTTTATTGTTCGTTATAAAAATATGACAGGCTACAAGGCACCGTATGTTCCCGGATGGGATACCCACGGTTTGCCAACTGAACTGAAAGCACGTAAAAAAGCAGGTGTGGACAATTCTACTTCGATTTCTGAAGTGGAATTGAGAAAAATCTGCCGTGATTTTGCAATGACATACATCAATGGACAACGTGAGCAGTTCAAGCGTCTGGGCGCTATCGGTGAATGGGATCATCCATATATCACCCTGCAGCACGAATTTGAAGCAAAACAAATTCAGATTTTTTCAGAGATGGCGTGCAAGGGCTATATTTACAGAGGATTAAAACCGGTATATTGGTGTCCGGACTGTGAAACGGCTTTGGCAGAAGCAGAGATCGAATATGCAGAAGATCCGTGTCACTCCATTTATGTTAAGTTCAAAGTGACCGATGACCTTGGAAAGCTTTCAGCAATGGGAGCGGATGTCAAAAATACCTACTTTGTTATTTGGACAACTACGACTTGGACATTGCCTGCTAATGTGGCAATTTGTGTGGGTCCCCGTTTTAACTACAGTTTGATCAAATGCGATAACGAATATTATGTGATGGCAGAGGAACTGTATGTTTCCGCTATGGAAGCTGCCGGTAAGGAAAATTATGAAGTAATCGGCACGATTAAGGGCAGTGAACTTGAATATATGAAAACGGCTCATCCGTTTATTGACAGAACGTCGTTGGTCATTGTGGGCAATCACGTTACACTGGAAAGTGGTACGGGCTGTGTTCATACAGCACCCGGTCACGGTGTGGATGACTACGAAGTATGCCGCAATTATCCGGAACTGCCGATCGTAGTGCCTGTTGATGCCCACGGCAGACTGACCGAAGAAGCCGGTCAGTTCGCAGGACTTCTTACCGAAGAAGCCAACAAACCAATCGCACAGTACCTTGATCAAACCAATGCACTTTTTGCCCTTAAAAAGATCATCCACCAGTATCCGCACTGTTGGAGATGCAAAAAGCCTGTGTTGTTCAGGGCAACAAAACAGTGGTTCTGTTCGGTAGAAGACTTTAAGGAAGAAGCGGTCAATGCTATTCAAAATATCAAATGGATCCCTGCTTGGGGCGAAGACAGAATTACCTCAATGGTTCGTGAGCGTAAAGACTGGTGCATTTCCCGTCAGAGAAAATGGGGTGTGCCTATCCCTATATTCTTCTGCAAAGATTGCGGTGAACCGGTGATTGATAAAGATGTGATGGCAGTGGTTTCAGAGCTTTTCGCTGAGGAAGGCTCGGACGCGTGGTACGCCAAAGAAGCAAAAGAAATTGTTCCGGACGGATTTGCCTGCCCGAAATGTGGCTGTACCGAATTTGAGAAAGAAAAAGATATTATGGACGTTTGGTTTGATTCGGGCGTGTCCCACGCAGCGGTATGTGAAGCTCGTCCGTATCTTAAATGGCCTGCTGACTTGTACCTTGAAGGTGCCGATCAGTACAGAGGTTGGTTCCAGTCTTCGCTGCTTACCGCTATCGCTACCAAAGGTCAGGCTCCGTATAAAACTGTTGTTACTCACGGTTGGGTGGTAGACGGACAGGGACGTAAAATGTCTAAATCTCTCGGTAATGGTATAGAACCGTCAGAAATCATTTCACAGTACGGTGCGGATATTCTTCGTCTGTGGGTAGCTTCTTCTGATTATCACGCCGATATTCGTGTATCAAAAGATATTCTGAAACAACTTTCCGAAGCATATAGAAAGATCCGCAATACAGCAAGATATATTCTTGGTAATATTAGTGATTTTGACCCCAATAAGGATATGGTATCGCTTGAACATCTACTTCCGCTGGATAAGTGGGCACTGTTCAAACTGGATGCCCTCAACGATAAGGTGCGTGAAGGGTATGATAAATTTGATTTTCACCAAGTATATCAGGCAGTCCATAATTTCTGTGTGGTAGATATGTCTAACTTCTACTTTGATGTACTCAAAGACAGACTCTATACCGAAAGTGCCGACAGCCAATCCAGACGTGCTGCTCAGACAGCCATTTATATCATACTTGACGCAATGACAAGAATGATTGCTCCTATTCTTGTTTATACTTCCGATGAAATCTGGCAGTATATGCCCCATAAAGATAAGGACAATAAAGAAAACGTGGTATTCAACGATATGCCGTCGAAAACAGGCGTCGCATTGGATGAAGAATTTATTGCAATATGGGATAGAATTCACGAAACAAGAGATGTTGTCAAAAAGGCACTCGAAGTGAAAATTAAAGAAAAGACGCTGCGGTCTTCTCTTGAAGCGAAAATTATTCTGACAGCAGGCGGTCAGCAATATGACTTCCTGAAAAAGGCAGAAAATGAGCTTGCCGGTGCCTTTATTGTTTCGCAGGTTGCTATCGTAAATGCTGATACAGACGAGATGAAAGTCGAAGTAAAACACGCTGATGGAGAAAAATGCGAACGCTGCTGGTCATTCAGTGACACAGTCGGTCAGAACACCGATCATCCGACACTTTGTGCAAGATGTGCCGCTGTTATCGAAGCAGGTGATTTTACAGATATTCTGAACTGATCAATCCAATTATATTGACAAAGGGGAAACCTTTTCTTGGGTTTCCCCTTTGTTGTTAAAATTGTTCAATAGGAATGCCATAACGAAAAAAAGGAGCTGAGTTGTAATGACATTAGCTTTGGTTTTAATTGTTTCAGCTTTGATAGCCACAGCAGATCAGATCATTAAGTATTTTGTGTTGAGAGATCTGGCACCGATAGGAGAGGTTACGGTCATCGATCACTTGTTTTCTTTGATCTACGTGGAAAACAGGGGAGCAGCGTTTGGAATATTTCAAGATCAGGTTTGGATATTTGCCGTTATCACATTTTTGATGATGGGACTGTTTGTCTACTTTATTATATCAGGAAAGTTCAAGGGAAAACTCTTTTCGGCTGCCACTATGCTGATTATCGGCGGCGGTATCGGCAATTTGATCGATCGGATCTTCAGAGGTTTTGTGGTGGATTATCTTGCTGTTTCCTTTTTCCCGCCTGTGTGCAATTTTGCAGATTACTGTATTACGGTAGGAGCTGCCTTGTTTATTCTCAGCCTGATCTTACCTCAAAATCGGGAAAAGTTATCTGCTAATTCAGTCAACAACGCTGATACTGACCATCTTGGTGAACCAACTGCCAATACAGAAAGTGATGATGTAAAGTGACAACCAAAACATTAACGGTGCCGGAGGACTGTTCAGGTGTTCGTCTTGATAAATTGATTGCCGAAAAAGAAAACGATCTGACACGTTCTTCCACAGCAAAATTAATTCAAAACGGCAGTGTGCTGGTCAATGGCAAATTGCCCTCTAAAAATCTTAAGTTGAGATCCGGTGATGTCATTGAGCTGACTATTCCCGATCCTGTTTTGCCGCAGGCAGTTCCCGAAAATATTCCGCTCGATATTGTTTACGAAGATGATGATTTATTGGTTGTGAATAAGCCCAGAGGAATGGTGGTTCACCCTGCCGCAGGCAACTATCATGGTACATTGGTCAATGCTTTGCTGTATCATTGTGGTGATAGTCTTTCAGGTATTAACGGCGTACTTCGTCCAGGGATCGTGCATCGGATCGATAAAGACACCGGTGGTTTGCTGATCGTTGCGAAAAATGATTTTGCCCATCGTCTGCTTGCCGAACAAATTAAGGAGCATAGCTTTACTCGTAAATATCAGGCTGTTGTGGTAGGGAATATCAAGGATGATGAGGGAACGATTGATGCTCCGATCGGCCGCCATCCGAGTGACCGTAAAAAAATGACGGTCACTTTTAAAAATTCCAGAAATGCTGTTACACATTATCGTGTTCTTGCCCGATACAGAGGTTATACTCATCTTGAACTGACCCTTGAAACAGGCCGCACCCATCAGATCAGGGTGCATATGTCTTATATCGGACATCCTGTGGCAGGCGATCCTGTGTACGGCGGTAAAAATTATCTGAAAAAGCTGAATGGACAATGTCTGCAAGCGTACTATATTTCCTTTGTACACCCCAGAACAAAAAAAACATTAACATTTTCAGCACCTCTGCCGCCCTATTTTACAGAGTTTCTCGGTACGCTTTCGTGCTGATGAAATTCTTTTGGAAAGTGTGATGAACAGGGAATAAAAATGATTTTTGCTGTTTTGTATGTGTTGCATTTTTGGGTATAGAATGTTATAATGTGGATATGATATTAAAAGAAAGGATATGTTCAATATGACACAGATTACAAAAGATACAATCATAGGAGATATTCTCGATATTGATGAAACAACAGTACCGATTTTTCTTTCTATCGGTATGCACTGCCTGGGCTGTCCCGCTTCCAGAGGCGAAACTGTGGAACAGGCTTGTGCGGTTCACGGTGTCGATGCGGATGAGCTTGTTAAGAAAATTAATGAGCATATCGCAAACAAATAATTGTCGGTGGTGTCAATGATGAAAGGTACTATGTTTAGCCTTGATGAACGTCTTGCTCTTTGTGCATCGTTTGTCAGAAATGATACAAGGCTTGTTGACGTAGGTACCGACCACGCTTACCTTCCGATATGGCTTGCACTCAACGGCAGAATACGTTCTGCCGTTGCCTGCGATGTCCGTGTGGGACCGCTTGAAAATGCGGCTGCCAATATCCGCAGTTATCATGTGGAACATATTGTATCGATTGTTTTGTCTGATGGTTTGAACAATATTGATCCGGATGCTGCTCTTGATATTGTTGTTGCCGGTATGGGCGGTGAACTAATTGCGGATATAATAACAAGACAGCAGTGGCTTTGCGATACAAGACGTAGATTAATTCTACAGCCTATGACAAAAGCAGAGTCGCTGCGTTTCTTTTTATGCAGCAGCGGATTTCAGATTATACAGGAAAAAGCGTGTGTTTCGGGAAAAAAATCTTATTCGGTAATGATGTGTGAATATGACGGTCAAAAACGGGACTGTACCGATATTTTTCGCTATATCGGTGATCTGGAAAACGAACATTCGTATGAAGCGGAGCGGTATATTGGCACCGTTAAAGAGAAGCTTCAAAAAAAACTTCGGGCTTATCGACCCGGTGACGATGAACATACAAGATTATTGTCCGTTATTTCTCATATTGAAAGCCTGCCATTTTCTTTTATCGGGGTGAAATAATGATCAACGCCAAACAAATTTACGACTATATAGACAGTATTGCACCGTTTGAAACACAGATGAGCTTTGACAATGCGGGACTTCTGGTTGGCAGTGAACAAACCAAAAGTGAGAAAGTATTGATCGCTTTGGATGCAGATCGTTCTGTCATTGAAGAGGCAATTCGTCTGGATGCTAACATTATTGTGACCCATCATCCTGTTATTTTTCGTCCGCTCAAAACATTGCTGTCAGATAGTGTACCGTATTTGGCAGCACAAAACAGAATAACGATCATCAGTGCCCATACCAATCTGGATATAGCACGAGGTGGTGTGAATGATACGCTGGCGGCAGCGATCGGTGTGACAGCAGACCAATTCTTTGATGAAGATTGTGCTTTGTTGGGACACTTTGAAAATGTGATGCACAGCAGTGAGCTGGCACAGAAAATCAAACAAAATCTGAGGATTCACGGACTTCGCTATACAGACTCCGGTAATCCTGTCAGAACAGCGGTAGTAGCCTGCGGTGCGGGCGGCGGCAGTGTTGATTTGGCTGCATCGCTCGGAGCGGATGCCATTATCACAGGAGAAATCAAACATCACGAAATTATTTTTGCCAATGAGCATCATATCGCCGTATTTGATCTGGGACATTATCATTCCGAAAATCTGATTATCGGGCGTTTGGCGGACTTGTTCCGTCAGCAGTTTCCGGATACGGAATGGATCTGTTCGGCGTCTTTTACGGACGGAATGATTTATTTATCTTAAAATATAAAAGGAATTTTTACTATGGCACTTGACGGAGCATTTTTAAGACATATCAAAAAGGAACTGGAAGAAAATTTGATCAACAGCAAGGTGGATAAAATTTATCAGCCGTCACGGGAGGAAATTGTGCTGTCAATGCGGTCAAGGGAAGGAGCACAAAAACTTTTACTTTCCGCAAGAGCTAACAGTCCGAGAATTAATATTACGGAGAGTTTGTATGAAAATCCCAAAACACCGCCAATGTTGTGTATGCTGCTCAGAAAACGCTTATCAGGAGCACGGCTGCGTACCATTCGCCAACCCGAGTTGGAACGTGTGTTAATGCTCGATTTTGAGGCAACCAACGAACTGGGAGACAATGTAATGTTGTCGTTGGTGATTGAAATTATGGGGCAGTACAGCAATATTGTGTTTGTGGACGGAGAAGGAAACGTGATCGACGCAGTTAAAAGAGTGGATGCTACAATGTCGTCACAACGTTTAATACTGCCGGGAATGAAGTACGAAATGCCTCCTCAACAAAATAAAATTTGTGTACTGGATCACGATGCAGAATATATCATCAATGCGGTTCAGAATTATCCGAAAAATATATTGCTTTCCAAAGCATTGCTGTCATTGCTGCAGGGCTTTTCACCAATCCTGTGTCGGGAACTGGAACATTTAACGGGAAGAGGAAGGGAACTGTATACTGCCGAATTGAACGAGGAATGGATAACACGCCTGCGTTTCTTTTTGAAGCGGATGATTACAGCTATCCGTGAAACCAATGGTCATCCCTATCTCATTATTGATAATGCCAAAAAACCGATTGACTTCACTTTTGAAGATATTCAGCAGTATGGTACAGGGCATTCGCTGACAGAAACTCAAAGCTTTTGTGAGCTGCTTGACCGCTATTATGCCAGACGGGATGCACTGGATCGAATGAAACAGAAATCTGATGATCTTCATAAGCTAATGAACAATGCTGCCACCAGATTGATCAAAAAAATATACATACAAAAGGATGAATTGAAAACCTGTGCCGACAGGGAACATTTTAGAATATGCGGCGATCTGATACAAGCTAATTTGTATCGTATCCCTAAGGGAGCATCTCAACTGGAGGCGGAAAATTTTTATGACGAAAATCTCAGTAAAATAACGATTTCCCTTAATCCTGCGATTTCGGCAGCGGCTAATTCTCAGCGGTATTATAAAAGCTATCAAAAGGCCAAAACGGCTGAGCAGATCCTCAAGGTACAGATAGCCAAAGCAGAAGAGGAATTGGATTATGTATCCTCCGTTCTGGATAGTCTTTCCAGAGCCGAAAGCATACGGGAACTGAATGAAATCCGTCAGGAATTAACGGAGCAGGGATACGTCAAATCGAAAGGCAGCAGAAAGCAAAAAAGTGAAGCAGCACTGCCGCCGCTGGAATTTACATCAGCAAGTGGATTTACGGTTCTTGTCGGACGCAACAATCGTCAGAATGATAAACTGACCTTAAAACAAGCAGATAAAAATGACTTGTGGTTTCACACCAAAGATATTCCCGGTTCACATACGGTCATTATCTGTAACGGCAAAGAGCCTGACGAAGATACAATTTTATATGCAGCTTCTCTTGCTGCTGCTCACAGCAAGGCAAGAGAAGCCGGTAAAGTACCTGTGGATTACACCAAGATACGCTATGTCAGTAAGCCTCAGGGGGCTAAGCCGGGTATGGTAATCTATATTAATCAAAAAACTCTGTATGTTGCACCGGCAGCTTTATCCTAACTCGGCAAGAAGACTCCGACCTCTATAGGTCGGGGATGAATTGCCGTCAGCCCGTGAGGGCTGAAAATACTTGACAT
>CADCOE010000010.1 GCA_902802985.1 uncultured Ruminococcus sp. | reverse complement strand
GCTGTACCGCAATATGCCGCTTATTGAGCCGCTGGAATATAAGGATGTCAAGCGCATACGGGAGTTTGTCATTGCCATTGATACATCGGGGTCAGTTTCCGGAGAATTGGTTCAGAAGTTCGTGCAAAAGACCTACAACATCCTCAAAAGCACCGAGAGTTTTTTCTCGAAGATCAATCTGCATATCATACAGTGCGATGCGGATATTCAGCAGGACGTGAAGATCACCAGTCAGGAGGAATTTGACGAGTATCTGAAAACCATGAAGCTGCACGGTTTCGGCGGCACGGATTTCCGTCCGGTTTTTCAGTATGTGGATAAGCTGATCGAGCAGAAGGAGTTTACGAACCTGAAAGGGCTGATCTATTTCACGGACGGCTTCGGGGTATTTCCGGAGCGGCAGCCGCAATATCAGACTGCTTTTGTCTATATCAATGACGGCTACGAAAATCCGGAAGTGCCTGTCTGGGCGATAAAATTGGTGCTGGAAAGCGAGGATATAAAATGAACATAAAAACGGCAAAACAGCAGATCGCAAATGCAATAAAATGTTATTTTACTAAAGATGATAACGGCGACTATATAATTCCCATAGAAAGACAGAGACCTGTTTTTCTCATGGGTCCTCCCGGTATTGGCAAAACAGCGATAATGGAGCAGATCGCCGCCGAAATGGGTGTAGGTATTCTTTCATATTCAATGACGCACCATACCCGGCAGAGTGCATTAGGGCTGCCGTATATCGAGCATAAGACTTACAACGGCAAAGAGTATGCTGTCAGCGAATATACAATGAGTGAGATAATTGCTTCTGTTTATGATCTGATGGCGGAAACAGGTATCAGGGAGGGAATTCTTTTCCTTGATGAGATTAACTGTGTTTCCGAAACTCTTGCGCCTGTAATGCTACAGTTTTTGCAGTATAAAGTATTTGGCAGGCACAGGGTTCCGGATGGGTGGATAATCGTAACGGCAGGCAATCCGCCCGAATATAACAATTCCGTGCGTGATTTTGATATTGTTACATGGGACAGGCTCAAGCGCATTGATGTTGAACCTGATTACACAGTCTGGAAAGAATACGCCTATAATACAGGTGTCCATCCGGCTGTACTTACTTACCTTGAAATAAAGAAAGCAAATTTCTATCGTATAGAAACAACCGTTGACGGAAAAACATTTGTAACAGCAAGAGGCTGGGACGATCTCAGCCAGATGATAAAATTATACGAGAGAAATGACATCAAAATTGATGAGGATCTCATCGGACAATACCTCCAGAATAAAAAGATTGCCAAGGATTTTGCGGTGTATTACGACCTGTTCAATAAGTACCGCAGTGATTATCAGGTGGATAAGATTCTTGACGGCACGGTGGACGAGAACATAAAGAACCGCGCTAAAAATGCAAAGTTTGACGAGAGATTGTCGCTGTTGGGACTTCTTATTGACGCTTGCTCGGAATGTGCAAGAGCAGTAATAGACATTGACAGCGTTGCAAGAGAAGTGCTGAATGTACTGAAAATGAACAAAGCTCGTTTACTCCGTCCGGATGCTTCCGCACAGAATATCATGATGTCTGAAATAGAAAAAAAGCAGGAATTATTGTCAAACGGGAAAAAAGCAGGAAGTCTTTCAAAGGACAGCATCCGACAAATAAAAGAAGTTATCAGACTTCTTGAAACAATGCACGCAGGTTTAGCAGATAAAAACGGTGCTGATGCATTTAAATCAGCCAAAGTGATCCTTGATAAGTATGTAGCAGAAATGAAAAAGGAAATAAATGGTGCAAGCCGGAAAATGACGAATGCACTGTCATTTTGTAATGAATGCTTCAGTAAAGGACAGGAGGTGCTTATTATCGTAACGGAATTTACCTCAAATAAATACATTTCAAAATTCATAGGCAAATATGGACTTGACGAATACTATAAACACAACAAAGATCTGCTTATCTATGAAAGAAATCAGGAGATCATGCAGGAATTAGCCGAACTTGATGAAGAATAAAAAACCAGAAAGGATGATCATTATGAACGTAACAAAAGAAAAACTGAAAAATATAAATGTCGGTGACATTATCGAGTTTGCAGAGATTGACTGGAGGGTACTTGAAAAAACTTCCGACAGAGTAATGGTTATTTCTGAACATGTTATTGCCCAAAGGTATTATAACCCGGATGAACTGGATATCACATGGGAAACATGCCCCATACGAAAGTGGCTGAATGAGGACTTTTATTCGATCTTTACGGATGAAGAAAAAGATATGATTGCAGAAACAAAAGTATTTACCAGCGGGAATTCCAATGAAACCACTGAAAAAATATTTCTCCTCAGTATGGAGGAAACATATAAGTATTCTTCCTATGTTAAACCTCGTTCTGGTTACCAGTCCTGGTGGGTGAGGTCGAATAGAAAAAATGGAGATGGTATTAACTACAGTGGATTATTCCGTGGTAATATTTACAGTATTGCTGATGGAGTTCGTCCGGTACTGAATCTGAAATATTGAAGAGATAACTAACAGGGGGCAAAAATAATGTCGGAACTATTATCAGGTAATATGATAAAATACTACAACTACAAGGAGCAGATGGGCAGACTGAAAAAGGCTTTGTTATATGAATTCTATCTCGAAGCAATATTTATTGAGTATGCAATTATGGAGGACAGAACAGAAGCAATCCTGAGATATGAGGGAAATGAGTGTAAGTCGCAAAATATCGGGAAGAAGCTCAACAAGATCAAAACAATTTCAAGGGACAAGAAAGCACTTCCCGGTAAGTATTTTGATGATGCTCTTGTTGATCGTATGATGATATGGAAAGATAAACGAAATACACTTATTCATGCACTTGTAAAGCAACAGTTGAAAACAGAAGAACTAAAAGCACTTGCAGAAGAGGGCAATGAACTTGTCAAAGAGCTGAACAGACGTTCACAGAATTATAAGCGTGAAGTGGAGCGCAAAATCAAGAAAGAGAATGATGAGGTGTGAAAATATGAGATATATCATTAAAGACGGAAAACTTGAAAATGCTTTTGGCAAAGAAAAGAAACTTGTGCTTCCAGACAACATCACAAGGATTGGTGGAAGCGCATTCAAGGGATGTCCTTACTTGGAGGAAATTGTTCTCAACGATATGATCAGAACACAGGATATGGACAATTATTGGTTCCATGGTCTTGTGGTCATACCGGAAACCTGGACTCACAAAGGAGAAAAAATAGACCATAACTTTTTATTTTACGGTGTTTCCGCAGTAAAATATAAGGATATGATTATAAAAATAGATTCGGATTATTCAGATGATAGCACTTTATTTCGTGAACTAATTGAAATGATCCTATCTGAAAAGGAAATCACAGCAGAATATCTTATGCAAGCTAAAAATCAGAAAAACATTTCATCAGTATTCCTTTCGCTTTGCAGAAATGGGAAGACAGATTGTCTGGCTTATGTCAAAAAGAGATTCAGCATGTTTGCAAAGGATGCTATTGACAGGGAATGTATGGATGAGCTGAAAGAATTCGAAGGGTATGGATTTTTCACTAAGTCAAATACCGGCAAGTTAGTTGAATACGCATTTGAAAAAGGGTGCAAAGAGATTATCTATTATCTGCTTAAAATTAAAGATAGTAAGGGTGGATTCAAGATTGATGAAATAGACAAATATCTTGAGCTTGCAAAGGAAGATACAGAACTGACTGCTTTGCTGCTTAATTATAAAAACAAATACTTCACTTCTTCGCAGATAGAACAAATAGAAACTGACAGAATGGACAAAGAACTTGGTTTTAAGGAACGCACCGCTGCTGAATGGAAAAAAATATTTGGATATGAAATAAATGATGGAGAGATAACAATAACCTCATATAAGGGCAGTGATACAGATATAATCATTCCCGAAACTATCTGCGGAAAGCCGGTTACAGCAATAGGAGATATGGCGTTTTCACCCATAAAGCCAAGAACGAGTCCCAAAACCAAGGATGTTCTGTTAAAAATCAAATCAGTCTATATCGGCGAAAACATAAAGAAAGTGGGGGTATCTGCTTTTAATGGCTGTACATCTTTAGAATCTTTAACCATAGTTGATAAAACATTTAACCCATCTCAGTTTGGCAGCTATAAAAATAAACCTATCAAATGGTCAGTGTTAAATATTGATCTTCAGAATAAAAGAGTATTGATTATCAGTGAACAAATCATTGATAAAATTGCTTATAATAATGACGGAGTTGATATCACATGGGAAAACTGTTCGCTTCGCAAATGGTTGAATGAGGAGTTATATGCGGGATTTTCCGATGATGAAAAGAAGATAATTGCAGATACAGAAGTAGTTAACAGAGATGGTTACGGAGATGCTTTTTTTAAGAAATTTAATATAACCGTTACAAAAGGCGGTAATAATACCATAGATAAAATCTTTATTCTTGATGCGGATGATGTCGGAAAATATTTTTTGGATCCAAAGTCCCGATTCGGATTAGGTTTTACGAGAGAACGATTTGAAAGCACATGGCTATGGGTAAGGTGTCCGGGACGTTATCAAAAATATGCAGTCTATATTAAAACCGATGGATCGTTTTGTGAATACGGTCAGAATGTCTCCTATCCTACGGGGATACGTCCTGCATTGAATATCAAATTCTGATTGGAGAATTCTGTAATCATCTTTTTTAGTACTGTAATGTTTACAACAGAAAGATGGATCAGCTAACAAGGAGATAATTTATGATCGACTATGAAGCCCTTAGAGAAGCAATCAAACAGGAACTGTACTGTGCTGCATTTGTAGGCGGCTTTGGCGGTGCGCTGATCGAAGCCGGGGAAGTGGATGATGCCTCCCCGGAGGAGCTGCTGCGAATGGCAAGAAACAACGGGATAGACCCGGAGGATT
>CADCOE010000009.1 GCA_902802985.1 uncultured Ruminococcus sp. | reverse complement strand
TTATACCACTTTCTGCAGATTTTTCAACAGTTTCAACAGATTTTTTCTTATAAGTACTGATAGAATCTGCAAGCTTTTTGAAACTGTTAACTTTCCTGCTCCACTCATCAGTCCTTGCTTTGTACATACGCTTGTTATCACTGTCAAGGCTGTACTTGCTCATTCGAGAGTATCGTTTTTCCTGACGTTCACAGTAGGCTTGTTTTTGCTCGGCATTATATCTGTCTGCCATTTCGTCAAGTTCTTCTTTGGTGTACTTGCTGTCATTCGGAACAGTATTAATGCCCTCAAAGTATGTAGTGTGGCTGTCCTGACATCTTGGGTGATACAGCCCTGCCGCAATAGCCTCTGAAAGTAAAGGATATTTTACTCCTGTAACAGGAGATATTCCGCTGCTGTCACCGCCACTCCACACATCATCAATAAAAACTTTTCCGCAAAACGGAGCACATAAAGGACAGGCATTGGTACGTTTGTTAAGAATTACAGTAGTTATCCCCCACTCCTTACGTTTTGAACCCTCTCCTTGAAGATACGCACGCTTGGCAGCGGTTTTAATCGCCATATCCGCATATTCCTCAATCGTATGACGGCTGCCATTCTTGTACTGTATGCTGTTTATTCCGGCTCGGAGAAAATCTCGTGTTGCCATATCGATCGCTTTTTCATATGTACCTGCTCCTGTATTTGCGTATACCTGAGCATTATATATAATCTGTCTGTATTGGTCATCTGCACGCCTGAGTACAGCGGTTTCTGCTCTCTGCATATCATGTGTTGTTGCCTCAACCAAAGCGTCCAGCTTGCGGTCATTTACCTTGAAAAATTCTCCGTTCGTTTCCGTTTGCCCTGTAAATGCAGGCTTATTAGTACCCTTGCCTTTGAATCCCTGCTCTATTGCCTGCAATATCTTTTGTTCCTGCTTTGTACTTCCGTCATTGTAGGAATCCTGCAAAGTCTCACGAATCTGTACGTTGAGTTTGTTGAAACGCTGCGGAAACTTTTTTTGATTATTTTTACGATATTCTTCAAGTGACCTGAGCTGTAAAGCCTGCCATTGAGTCCAATTATAACCACGTTCCGTTTCCTCTGCTTTGTGCCTGCTAAGATTTCGCACCATTGAGCCAATAAGCTCATCTTCTATTTTTTCAAACGCTTCCGAAATATTATACGGCATTTCTCATCACTCCGTAAATATTGGTTCAGTCATACTCTCAACGCCTGTTTCTGACTTGATACGCTCGACTTCCTTTGCTTTCCACTCATCCGTCTTTGTATCCCCGTAAAGCTCATCAACCGCTGCTTCAATACTCATTATATTTTGTGTTCTGCCTTTGCCTATGGTTTCAACCTGACTTTCAAAGCTTGGATTTGCATACTCTCCGAATGGAACTTCAACCTCAATATTTTTAAATGTTTGTCCGCTGTATTCTGCATATGTTCTGAAAACCGTTTCAATCAGCTTTGGAATTACCGTTTGCAGCACACCAACAATCTTATTTCGGGTATAGAGTGTTGTTTTTTCCTTCTCCCTCTGTGCCTCTGCGTTATCAAGTTTTTTGACATCAATGCCGAGTGTTGACGGAGAAATAATTCCTTGCAGACATAAATCAAGTGCAGTAATATAGGTGCTTAAATAGCTTTCGTGAGGAATAGCCGGCTGTATCAACTCAGGGCGGTTGTTTCCGCCGTTCTCAGGCATACCTCCCGTACTTTCGATAAAAACATTATCAAATGAATTAAGGTTAAGCGGTTCGCCGCTGTACGGATTTCTTGGGACATAATCGGGCGGCAAAAACTTTTGCGGACGGCTCATTCTTACGGCATACAGCCACTGACTCCACGCTTCGTCAAGTGCATCGAAGCTATCCGTTTTTCCTCCGTCATATAAAGATTGACCTCTTCCCTCATAGCACTGGCTTTGATATATCATCAGCGGCACTGCCATAATTAAGGACCTGTCAAAAGTTACTCTCAAAAGTTCCTTTGTCTGTGGAATTGCCGTCAGCGGACATTCTGATTCTCCACGATACAGTTTGTAATCAACATATCCATATCCATATATTTCGTGCAAAGTATAAATTCCGCTCTTATGCGTATAAACTGTTTTAAATATAATTTCACAGATTCTTCCTCGTTTACGGACAAATTCAACCTTATCACCGGGATAAAATTCAACAATCGGATTTTCAGAAATATCTGTATCAATACTGATTTTAAACGCACCGTCACCTATGTAGAGTGTTTGTGATAACGCAGATTGTAATAATTCATCAAAATTATTTTCCTCTGCAATCTTACTCCAAAGCTCAGTTAAATGCTCCGGCAGCTTTATATCATTCATATCTGACAACACTACACTTGTCAGCACATCAATCATCAATCTTGGTATTCCTGTGTGTACTTTTCTGATTTCCATACCTCTTGTGGGCACTGCTGCCCAAAAAGCTGTTCTGTCTGCATTTATCTGTTTATACAGCTCTGAAAGCTCCTGACCGTTTCCCCTGTACCATATGCGATTTTTAGCCGCATTGGATACAAAATCAAGTCTTTCCGTTATCGTTATTGATGATGATTGTGCGGGTTCTATTCTTAAAAAACTTCTCAAAGCATTCCTCACCTTATCTGCTATCAGTTTTATCACCGCCTATTCTTGTCTTATACGGTAAAAATGCGTACTGTACACTGTTGATCATATGATCATGACCGTCTTCGGGAGTATTGTCTTTATCTTCAAGCCACGAATACACGTCAAGCTCATTGATATAATTTCCGCAGTGCTCCAGTACTAAAAATGTATCTTTTGCAAACCATCCCAGCTGAAGATTGATACGGTCGATTATCGTTGTCTTTTTCCAGGCATTGTTAAAAATATAAACACAGCCGTTTTGCCTTTTATATTTGTTAAGCTCCGTTATTGTTGCTTGGTCTGCGTTATCAATAAATACATTTCTTGCAAATCCCCACTCTTTCCTGTTGCGTTCCAGAAAATCAATAAAGTTAGCAACTGTATCGCTCGGTGCAATCGGATTTTGCAGTTCCGCATTGTTATATACGCTTTCATCGAGCACAATACACGTACCCTTATTTGTAATTCCGATAAACGACATTGCAATCGTATCAGGTGACTTTTGAGAATAAGCAGTATCAAGCCCTGCGGAGAAATATTCAAAATATTCGCCGCTCTTACACCTGCCTTCTTGTATTAATTGCATTGCCCATTCCTTTTTTCTGACGTGCCTTGTTCTTTCAAAATTGCTGAACACTAGACCCGTTGCACGTCCACGCAAGCCAAGTATTTTGTTTTTATACAGTTTTGTACCTTTCGGTGCTGACATTTGCTTTTTTTCAATATCCTCAGCGGTAAGCGATAAATTATCAGCAAAAGAAAAGAACCAATACCTCCATTTCGGTAC
>CADCOE010000008.1 GCA_902802985.1 uncultured Ruminococcus sp. | reverse complement strand
GTCAAGCATTTTCAGCCCTTACGGGCTGACGGCAATTCATCCCCGACCTATAGAGGTCGGAGTCTTCTTGCCGTGTTAGGATAAAAAAGAGAAAAATTTTATGCTGTTCGTCTTTATGAAAAGAGTTTATCCAGTAAAGCGTCTATATTTTCGCTCTTTTGTATTTTGACGGCGACATAGGGTTTTTCGCCTGCACTGAGCATTGCCTTGCCCTTTAAGCGTCCCAGCAATTCCGCTACTCCCTCCGATTTTATCTGCTTGACATACAGAAGCAAATAATCCGGCTGCTGTTTAATTTCATAAATACCGAGCTTTTCGGCTTTGCTGCGTACCAATGCAATATTGATCAGACCGTGTACGGATTTCGGCATTTCCCCGAAACGATCGATCAGCTCATCAATCACATCACTGGCATCGCTTTCGTTTCTGATGTCAGCAATACGGCGATAAATTTCGAGTCGGCGGTTAAGATTGGGAATATATGACTCAGGAATATGTGCTTCCGTCTGAACATCTACCAAACAATCCAGATCCATATTTTCGGGTGCTTCTCCTTTTGCGGCACTGACTGCTTCTCCCAACAGTTTCATATACATATCATACCCGACATCCGCCATATGCCCATGTTGTTTGGCACCCAGAAGATTTCCCGCTCCTCTCAATTCCAGATCACGCATAGCGATCTTGAAGCCGGAACCGAACTCGGTAAATTCTTTGATGGCATCCAGCCGTTTTTGAGAGATCTCACTGAGTATTTTATCACGCCGAAACGTCAGATAAGCATACGCCCTCCTAGAGGAACGTCCCACACGTCCTCTAATCTGGTGAAGCTGTGACAATCCCATTCTATCAGCATTTTCGATAATCAGTGTGTTGGCATTGGGAATATCGACTCCCGTTTCGATAATGGTCGTACTGACCAAAACATTGATTTCCTGTTCCAGCATCTGACGCCATACTTCCGATAACTGAGATTCTGTCATTTTACCGTGACCCACGCCAACCTTTGCTTCGGGAACACGCTCCCGTATCTCCTTAGCCTTTTGCTCAATTCCTTCCACCGAATTAAAGAGATAGAACACCTGACCGCCCCGCCGCAATTCTCGTCGGATGGCTTCATTGATGACCGCATCGTCATATTCCAGTACATACGTCTGGATCGGGTGTCTGTCCTGCGGTGCTTCATCCAGCGTAGACATATCACGAATACCCGACATTGCCATATTCAGTGTCCGGGGGATCGGCGTTGCCGACAGCGTAAGCACATCCACGTTTTTACACAATTCTTTAAAGCGTTCCTTCTGTGCCACGCCGAACCGCTGTTCTTCATCAATAATGACCAGTCCCAGATCACGAAACTCTACATCTTTCTGTACCAATCGGTGTGTGCCGATCACCATATCAACATCACCGTGTTTGAGCTTGTTGATAATGGCATCCTGCTGTGACGGTGTACGAAATCTCGACAACAGTTCCACATTGACCGGAAATCCCTCAAAGCGTCTGAGTACCGTCTGATAATGCTGCCATGCCAAAATGGTAGTCGGCACCAACAGAGCACATTGCTTCTGATCGGTCACACACTTAAAAGCGGCTCTGAGTGCTACTTCCGTTTTGCCGAAACCGACGTCACCGCACAAAAGTCTATCCATCGGTGCTGATCGTTCCATATCGCTCTTGATTTCGTCAATACTGCGTTGTTGGTCAGCCGTTTCCTCATACTCAAAGCGCTGTTCAAAATCCCTTTGCCAATCACTGTCTGGTGGAAAAGCGTGTCCCTGTGCCTTCATACGCTCGGCATACAGCTTGATCAATCCCTCCGCAATGTCTTTGACCGCTTTGCGAACTCTGTTTTTGGCTTTCTGCCATTCCAGACCGCCCAATTTACTGAGCTTGACATTGGTTTCTTCACGGGGACCAATATATTTTGCCACGAGATCCAGCTGTGTCACAGGAACATACAAAATATCGCCCTTGGCATATTTAATTTTGATATAGTCCTTAATGACCCCGTGCATTTCTATTTTATGGATGCCGTCAAATTGACCGATCCCGTGTGTACTGTGTACAACGAAATCTCCCACTGACAGTTCCGCCAGACTAAAAATCGCCTTGCTTTTGGATATGCTGCGTTTTTTCTTTTTGGGAAGTGCTGTCATAGCAGAATGGGTAATCAAACAAAATCCCGCCGAAGGATATTCAAAACCGGATGATAAACTGCCTCCGCTGATATAAAGTCCCTCGCCGTTCAATTCATCCGTTTTTTTCAACATTTGGGCACTGTAGCCACGGGCAGTCATTTCACGCAGGACATTTTCTGCTGTTTTGTCGTTGCCCGCCAGAATAAGACAAGTCCGATGATTAGCACGAAGTGACGTTAAATCCTCACACAGCACATTAACAGAGCCGCTCCATGCCGAAAGCTGTCTTGCATTAAAATTGACCAGTTCTCTCAGCGGCAGTTCACAGCTTCCCCTTGCAAAATTGTCAATAAATATCGTATTATGACGGGAGAGTTCTCTCAGTTCATCGGTCCAGTCACCCGTGAATTTATCCAATCCCTTGCATAAAATACCTTCTGCCAGATAGTCCCTGATGTCCTCGCCCCATTGCCACAGCACTGCTCTCATTCGTTCCTTGAGCTTTGGCTGTTCCGACACAAACACCAGTGCCTGATCATCGAGATAGTCAAACAAATTAGCACTTTTCTCGTATACCAAAGAATAAAATTTATCAACAGAAGCAAGCCGTCCCCCACTTTTCAAAGTCTCGGCTTCTCTCATCAATATTTTCTTGGCAAGCGGTGCCGCTTTTCCTCTGAGCGAAGCAGCTTTTCGAACGATTTTATCGGCAAGTAAACCGGCATCATCAAACATAATTTCACCGGAAGGAATAATCACAAAGTCGTCCAATTGATCGGTACGTCTTTGACTTTCCACATCAAAAGCAGCAATAGTATCTACCTCATCGCCCCAAAATTCTATTCGGCACGGTCGGTCAGACGCAGGCATAAAAAAGTCCAAAATGCCGCCTCTCACAGCAAATTGACCCGTACCCTCCACTTGTTCCACACGAACATAACCTCCCGATACCAAAGCCGCAACAACAGCATCAGGAGAAATTTCTGTGCCTTCTTTCACGGTCACGGCAGCTTTTTTGAGTGCATCGGGGGGAACGGTATATTGCAGTGCTGCATCAGCGCAAGCAACAATCACCTGACATTCGTTATTTTGAAGTGCATACAAGGCACCAATTCGCTGATGTTCAAACTCCCTGGAAACGCCCTCCACTTCACGAAACGTAAAATCTCTGGCGGGATAAAACACAGCAGACGTTCCCATTGCTTTCAGATCATCACAAAACCGCTGTGCCTCTGCCTCATCCGATGCCAGCACCAATGCCTTTCTGCCTGACTGCACACATATACTGTGTATCACGTGCGCTTTATGTATATTGGTCAGTCCGGTTGCCATCGCAGGCAGTCTGTTTGATATAACAGCACGATACAAACTTCGATATTCCTCTACGCCGTTCAAAACATTATCTAAAAATCTCATCATTATTCTTCCTTACTCTCCTGCACTCTCTCGATAATAGCAGCCATATGTGCCACAATATATTTTTGTGCCTGTTCGCTGTACATCACAATGGGATACGGACCAAACGCCCCCATTCCCTGTCGGCTCGAAATACCGATTTCCGATGACTTTACGGTAATGTCACGCTGACACTGTCCCCGGGCATTGGTTGTCGTTTTCAAGTATCCTTCGTCCACTAACCAGTCATTGACCGTTTTCGCCACAAGCTTTTTGCAGTCATTGCACTCTGCCGCTTCGTTGACCGATTTCACCAACTCCGAGATAAGACACGGCTCCTGACGGATCTTGATATTGGCAATTTGTTCCGATGTGATATAAAATGATTTTTTGGCTCTTGATTTACGGGAAACGGTAGTCTTGTCCGATTTTGTATCACAGGTGCCAACCGAGCCGATACGACTGTCCAGCACCTGTGCAATGTAAAGGAAGCATTTTTTTATCCTTTCGTTATTAGCGGCATCATCCTCGCTTAGTCTACTGTTGTCAATCGGATTGGTTCCGTCAACCAGTTTTAGGAGATACATTTTCGCTCTCTGCATTTTTTCTTTTTCTGTCAGCATAATTATCACCGCTTCATATTTTACCAGCCGCACACCTCAACTGTCAATACTCCTACTTACCGCGAAATCCTTCGCCGTTCACCCGAAAAAGCGTACGATCCACGCTGAAAGGAACATTCCCGCCATATCTGCCGTCAAGGCTGCCGGAATGGTATATCGTGTCTTTTTTATTCCTGCTGCACCGTAATAAACGGCAATCGCATAGAACGTTGTTTCTGTAGAGCCTGCCATTATAGACGCCGCTTTGCCGATCATACTGTCGGCGCCGTATTGTTCATAAATACTGTTCAGCATTGCAAAGGAGCCGCTGCCTGTAACGGGGCGCATCAATCCCAGCGGAACCACCTCGGGAGGAATACCCATCATTCCACACACAGGGGACAGCCAATCCGATACGATCTGAAAAAAACCCGATGCCTCCAGCATATTGACCCCGATGATAAGAGCAATTAGTGACGGTGCCATTTTGATCAAAGAATCAATCCCTTCCTTTGCTCCGTCAATAAAACTGCCGAATAAATCCACCTTTTGAAAGGCGCCAAATACCACAACCACACAAATCACAACAGGTACAATATATTCCCCCACACTCATCTGATCAACTCCGTACCGAAAGGATTTTGGCCGCTGTGACTCCCAATATTAGTGATACCGCCGATACCACCCATACATATGGTACGATCGAATACGGCTGTATACTGCCTGCCGCCTGACGCATAGCGGCAATGGTAGTCGGTATAAGCTGCACTGAGGCAGTATTGATCACCACAAACATTATCATACTGTTATTGGGAGAAGATCGCAGCGGATTATTTTTCTGCATCGCTTTCATTGCTGCAATACCGAGAGGTGTGGCAGCATTACCCAGACCAAGAATATTAGCAGTAACATTGGCACTAACAGCACACATTGCCTGCCTATCATTTCGATAATCCGGCATCAAACGCCGCAAAAGCGGTGACAGCATACGGGCGATGACGTTAGTCAAACCTCCTCTTTCTGCTATTTTCATCATTCCTGTCCATAGGCACATAGACCCTGCCATTGCGATGGAAAGACTCACCGCCTTGTCTGCCCCGTCCAGTACGGCGCCCGAAAGCTGCCCAAGGCGGCCTGTGAATAAGGCACATATCACGCTCAATAAAATCATTCCAAGCCATATATATCCCAGCATAGCATTACCACCCTTTCCGCTGTCTGACGGACCTTGTATCCTCTCTGCGGAAATCAGTCCCACTTCGGATCAATTTCCAATCGATATATTATTTTACATATCCCTATAAAGGCGCAATTATACTATTTTGTTCCTTTTCCGTTCCCGAAACGTTGCCGATCACCTGAGAAAAAAGTCAGATTTTATCGTATTTTCAGGAATATATGTCGATTCAGTCGTTTTTGAAGGATAGAACACAATAATTCAAAAATTTAGTCAAATTTTCGATTTTGTCTATTGACAAAAATGGCAAATAATAGTAGCATTATAGCTAAGATAGTGAATATTTACATCAAAATTTGAAATGGTTAAAGGAGGCTATTGTGATGAGAGCTATCGGATGCGTAAGACAAATTGACAAACTCGGCAGACTCGTTCTGCCATCAGACATCAGAAAATCACTCAATATTACCGATGGTGTTGACGCCGTTGAATTTTTCATTGACAATGACAGTGTCATCATCAAAAAGTATCGTCCGTCATGCGTTTTCTGCAATTCTGCCGAAAATATTATTTCCTACAAAAACCAGACGCTTTGTCAGGACTGTCTAAAAGAACTGAAAAACGGGATTAGCGGAATATAATCTTAAACACCATCTTCATTGACCCTGTATGGTATTTTTATACTGTATGGGGTTTTTGTTTTTCATCTGCACTTGAAAAAATTTCGATTTTGTATTAGTATCATAAGTAACCATTATTTTTAGGAGATTTTCAATGACATTAAAGGAACTTTTTCAACATAAAGGAACCGTGATGACAGACGGTGCTATGGGAACTTACTTTTCCAAAATAACGGGACTGAATTCGTCACTGTGTGAAAAATACAATACCATTGACCCCGACATCATCCGCAGGATACACACGGAATATATCGACGCCGGTGCAAAAATCATCCGCACTAACACTTTTTCCGCCAACACCCAATCACTCAACGTTTCAAAAGAAACGCTTGCTGCTATTCTGATCGAAGGCTATCATATTGCAGAGGATTGTGCTGACGGAAAAGCGGTCGTTTGTGCCGATGTCAGCGTGATCTACAACAGCCCCCTCACGGCACAGGAAGTGCTGGACGAATACCAATGGATGATCGATACCTTCCTGTCGTGCGGTGCTCAAACATTTTTATTTGAAACACTGCCCGATATAGAAACGGCGGTTCCTGCCATCGACTATATTTTGAGCGTTTGCCCCAATGCCGAGATCGTTACTTCTTTTACCGTACTTCCCGATGGACGCACACGTTCCGGATTGTCTGTCAATGCCCTTCTGCAAAGCATTGAACAGCACAAGCACAAACTGACGGCAGTGGGATTAAACTGCGGCTGCGGTGCTCTTCAGTTGTTTCCCCACGCTGTTTCTTTCTTCTCTTATATTCAGCAGAACACCGATTTATACACAATGGTGATGCCCAATGCCGGTTATCCTTCCATCGAAAACAATCGTACAGTTTTCACCTCTACTCCCTCCTATTTTGCCGAACAAACCTCACGTTTCATTCCCTACGGAATATCGGCAGTAGGCGGCTGCTGCGGTACAGAACCTTCTTTTATCCGCACCTTATCGGAAATCGTTAAATCACCCGTTATCCCTGCCGGAAATCGCATCTCCTACAAAACCGAAAAGCATCTGCAGGCCCCCTTTTCGTCACAGCTGACAACAGGTAAGTTTATTATTGCGGCAGAGCTGGATCCGCCCAATACATCAGACCTGAGCAAAATGATCTCCGCCGCCAAAATATTAAAAGACAGCGGCGTTAATATCATTACTATATCAGATTCCCCTCTCGGTCACGCCAAAACCGATCCTGTCATTTGCTCTGCCCGTATCAAACGTGAGGCAGGGATCGATATTCTTCCTCATATCTGCTGCCGTGACAGAAATATTAACGCTCTGCGATCCATTCTTTTAGGAGCTCACAGCGAAGGCATCCGAGCCGTTCTGGCGGTCACAGGCGACCACATTGCCGAAACAGACAGAGGTATTGTCAAACCCGTTTTCAACATAGACTCCACACGCCTGATGGAACTGATCTCTCAAATGAACAACGACGTCTTTTCAGATGCTCCCATTGCCATCGGCGGCGCCTATGATCCGGACCCACGCAAAACCGCCTTTTCTCTCAAACGTCTTGACCGAAAAATCAGCTGCGGTGCTAAATTTCTGCTGACACAGCCTGTATTTTCGGAGGAAGCGATCAACTCTATCAGACAGGCCCGCCAGAAAGGCGTCAAAGTGTTGGCAGGAATTATGCCGATGGTCAGCTATCGCAATGCCCATTTTATGAAAAACGAAGTGCCCGGTATGTCCATTCCCGATGAACTGGTAGCACGATTCCGCCCCGATATGACACGGGAACAAGCTGCCGAAACGGGCATCCATATTGCTGCGGAGATTGCTTCCCGTATAAAGCCTCACGTTGACGGTTTTTATTTTATTACTCCCTTTAACCGTGCCGATGTCATCCGCAGGGTGCTGGAACGGATAAAAACCGAAACATAAGACCATCGCCGCCAATTTCATCCGAAAAAACGGATGAAATTGCTGCTTTATTTTGTTGATCGCAAAAAAGTACAGCAAAGCATATATGAATGCTCTGCTGTACTTTCTTATTTGCTGTAATATTTCGGAATGTGCGACCAAACAATCCCGAAATATCCGAACAGTAAGACACATAAGGCAGGAGGATTTTTGGGGCAGAAAATAGGTTATGCAAAAACCGCCTTAAATGCATTATCAATATCAGCAATAATATCGTCAATATGTTCTGTTCCGATGGACAAACGGATCGTACTCTGAGTAATGCCCGCATCGGCAAGTTCTTCATCACTCAACTGGGAATGTGTGGTAGTGGCAGGATGAATAACCAAAGACTTCACATCAGCCACATTAGCAAGCAGTGAGAAAATTTTGAGGCTGTCAATAAATTGATGAGCCTCTTTCTGACCGCCTTTGATTTCAAAGGTAAAAATGGAGGCCCCGCCGTTGGGAAAATATTTTTCATAAAGCGAATGGTCGGGATGATCGGGCAGGGACGGATGATTTACTTTAGTAACGTACTCGCTTTTTGCCAAGTATTCAACAACCTTTTTGGTATTCTCAGCGTGACGTTCCAGACGAAGTGACAGTGTCTCTGTTCCCTGAAGAAGCAGGAATGCCGCAAACGGTGAAATAGCGGCTCCTTCATCACGCAGCAGCACTGCACGGATATAGGTGACAAATGCAGCAGCTCCCACCGCATCAACAAAAGAAATACCGTGATAGCTCGGATTAGGTGCAGCAATCGGGGCATATTTACCGCTTGCTTTCCAATCAAACTTACCGCTGTCAACGATCACACCGCCCAAAGTGGTTCCGTGACCGCCAATGAACTTGGTAGCAGAGTGTACCACAATATCGGCACCGTGTTCGATGGGACGGATTAGGAACGGAGTGCCAAAGGTATTATCTACCACAACAGGCAGTCCATTTTGGTGAGCCAGCTGTGTGATCGCATCAATATCGGGAATATCGCTGTTAGGATTACCGAGTGTTTCGATATAGATCGCTTTGGTATTCTCCTGTATCGCATTTTTGATCTCATCAAGGTTATGAGCATCTACAAAAGTCGTCGTAATACCGAACTGACTGAGTGTGTGGGCAAGCAGATTATAACTTCCGCCGTAAATCGTCTTTTGAGCAATAATATGATCGCCTGCCTGTGCCAATGCCTGAATGGTATAAGTGATCGCTGCTGCACCTGATGCCACTGCAAGAGCTGCCACGCCTCCCTCCAGTGCCGCTATTCTCTTTTCAAAAACATCCTGTGTGGAATTGGTCAGTCTGCCATAGATATTACCTGCATCTCTTAGCCCAAAACGATCGGCTGCGTGCTGAGAATTTTTAAAAACATAAGAAGTCGTAGCATAAATCGGTACTGCTCTGGCATCCGATGCAGGGTCGGGCTGTTCCTGTCCTACGTGAAGCTGTAATGTTTCAAATTTATATTCACTCATAATTCAAATACCTCTTTCTTTTATTGATATTCATTAATAATACGATTGGATCATACGGTTATGAAAACATACAGCACATTCGTCCGCTCCTAAAATTATGCCGTAATGCTCTGAATATCACGCTCATTAATAATGTGCCTCCTTCTCCGCTGACGGGATTTTCATTCGATACGCAATGACCAATGATTTCTGGTTATTGATTTTTTCTATAATTCATATCTATTTAATATGAATTAAGTATAACACCCAATTCCTATTTTGTCAATAGGTTTTAAGTATTTTATTCCAAAAAGTTTTTGACAAATTGGCAAGGGTAATCATAAAGACTTTTGTATTTTATTATTGTTTTTATTGACATTGTGCTTTATAATAGAGGTATCTGCCAATCAACAGGAGGTATCACAATGAAGAAATCAACAGCTTTTCTAATAGCTGTCATTGCATTTTTGTCGGGACTGATCGCAGGCTTTCTGCTTTCTCCCATCAAAGACTGGAAATTGCACATTAATGTTTCCAACACCGTATTTCCCAAAAACACAAACAAGGAGCTGCAAAAATGAACTGGACAGAAATCATTGCCGAGGTTGACGCCAAAGACATCGAAACCGCAGGCAACATTGCACAAATGACCGTCCCTTACGGTATCTACATTGAGGATTACTCTCATCTGGAGCAGGAAGTGCTCGAAATCGCCAATATCGACCTGATCGATGAGGAACTGCTCCAACAGGACAGAACCAAAGGCAAAATTCATATTTACATCAGCCCCAAGGACAACCCTGCCGAAGCGGTATCGTTTCTGAAAGAGAGATTTACTGCCGAAAACATCGCCTTTCAGATCACCTCCGGTGACTGCGATGTGGAAAGTTGTTTGGAAAACTGGAAAAAATATTTTCACCCTATCAATATCGGAGAGAAACTTCTCATTCGCCCCGTGTGGCGTGATGACTATGACCCCAAAGAACGCATTGTTCTTAACCTGGAACCGGGACTGGCATTCGGTACAGGCACTCACGAAACGACCCGTCTTTGTCTGGAGGCATTGGAAAAACATACTTTTGAAGGAGCTTCTGTTCTGGACGTAGGCTGCGGCAGCGGTATTTTATCGGTAGCAGCATTGCTGCTGGGGGCAAAATCCGCCATCGGTATTGACATTGATGCTCTTGCCGTGAAAGCTTCTCGGGAGAACGCTGAGAGAAACGGTGTCAGCAACCGTTATACAGGTATCCATGGCAACCTTGCCGATGAAGTAGAAGGAATGTTTGACATTATCACTGCCAATATTGTAGCAGATGCCATCATTATGCTGTCGGGCGATATTGAGAAACATATGAATGACAAAACAAAATATATTATGAGCGGCATTATCGACAGCAGACTTGATGATGTGCTGTCAGCTCTGCCTGATAATCTAAAAGTAATTGAGCAGTATGAAGAAAAAGGCTGGCTGTGCCTGGTGGCTGTCAAGCAATCTTTTTGACACGGTATGTGACAGAAGATTGATATGTCATCATCGAAAATACCGTCTGTCGGAAAACAGAGCATCTCCTCTCGGCGGACGACTGAATGACAGATATAATGGGAGGTTTTTACGATGAAAAAAAAGAATACTTCAAATTTGATTTTTTCGGCATTTTTGGTAACGGCGTATGTCATATGTGCGTTCTTCTTTGTCGGACTCATACGCAGTTCTACAGGACTTGATACAGCGATACAGACCTTACTGATGGCAGGGGTATTTTTCATTTTCGGTCTTTTGCTGTTTTACGCCACAAGAATTGGTGACGGCAAGCAAATCAAACGTTTTTCGTTGGCCACATTGATCCTGATGGATCTGCCGGCATTATATATTATTCTGGCATCCGCTGCATCGGGACTGCCGTTTCCGCTGGATCTCTCCCGATGCCCCGAGATCATCTATTTTGCAGGTGTTGCACTGGGCTACGGTATTCCCTATACCTTTGTCAGCGGCTATGAGCAGGAAGTCATCGACGAAGAACCAAACAAGCCTGAAAAATCTCAAAGCAGTGATGAAAGCCAAGAAGAAAAAAACGAATTGCCTGAAGGCGATAATACTGAATCCAATCTCACTGAGGAAACGGAAACAACAGAAAAAACAGCGAAATCCTCTTTGGTCTCCGATACGGACTCTGACGGCGAAACGGAAGAATAATCAGATGCCCAATCCATCTCATCAATGAATGAGCAAAGCATCATTTGCTTATGATATAAATATACTAAATGTTAAAGGAGTTTTTGATAATGTCTGAAGAATGTACACACAACTGTGAAAGCTGCGATGTAAGCTGTTCCTCAAGAACAAACGGTACCCCTCAGGATAATAAAGAAAAATTAAACCCACTCAGCTCAGTCAGAAAGGTCATTGGCGTTGTGAGCGGCAAAGGCGGCGTAGGTAAATCCATCGTCACCTCTATGCTTGCCGTTATGTTCAACCGCAAAGGCTACCATACCGCCGTACTGGATGCCGATATTACTGGACCCTCCATTCCCAAAGCATTCGGCACCAAAGAAAATGCAATGGGTACAGATAACGGTATTCTCCCTGTCACGACTGCTTCCGGCATTGATATTATGTCCGTCAATCTTCTGCTGGAAAATGAAACCGATCCTGTTATCTGGCGAGGTCCTATTCTTGCCGGCACTGTGAAACAATTCTGGTCCGATGTTATCTGGAAAGATGTTGACTATATGTTTGTGGATATGCCTCCGGGAACGGGCGATGTTCCGCTGACGGTATTCCAATCCCTGCCGCTGGACGGCATTGTGATCGTCACCTCTCCGCAGGAGCTGGTATCTATGATCGTTGCCAAGGCGGTCAATATGGCAAATATGATGGATATTCCGATTTTGGGTATTATCGAAAATATGAGTTGGTTTGAATGTCCCGACTGTCAGAAACGTTTTTATCCGTTTGGTGAAAGCAAACTGGAAGAAACCGCCAAAGAACACGGCATTGACATTCTCGCCAGACTTCCCATTGATCCTGCCAACGCCAAGGCTTGCGACGAAGGCAAAATAGAGTCTGTTCTCAACGAGCATATCACGCCTGCTGTGGACAAACTGGAAGAAAAATTGAAATAAACACCAAAAAATCCCGATGTACTTCTGTTCATTGACAGAAGTACATCGGGATTTTTATTTTCGGATGATATTGACAGCACGGTAATGGTTTCTGATTTTGACCGTAGTGTCACCTTTTTTATGTTCGCCGTCGAGTGCCCAGTCCATCGGTTCATCGGAATATACGGTGATCTCCGAAGCGTGAAACAACTGAATATTTTCGTGTTTATAAGAGCGGTTGATCATTGACATACAGATTGCCGCCGCATTGGAAAGACTGGAGGGACGCTTAATGAGCATAACCTCATATTTTCCATCGGCAAAATCCACCATATCATTCTCAAAACGGAACGTTCCCGCCACCGAAGTCGAATTGGTAATCGAGCCGAAAATATAGTCACCCTCATAAGCTTTGCCGTCCGCCTCTACCCTGATATGATACGGACGAATACGGCTCATCGATTTGACAGCATTCATCATATAAGCGGCGTGACCGAAAAGATTTTTAGCTTCCCGAGGAGTACTGTAGGATACATCCGTAAATGCCCCAAAGGAAGCGATATAAACAAAATAGCTGTCATCAAACGAACCAACATCAAACGGCTTGGGTTTGCCTGTCAGCAGTGTCTTGGCTGCTTTTTTGGCATTCGGTGAAATTCCCAGACTGGCTGCCAGATCGTTGGTGGAACCTGACGGGATATAACCCAGCGGTATCTTACAGTTGACGGACATCATTCCGCTGACAATCTCGTTGACCGTTCCGTCACCACCGCAGCACGCCAAAATATCAAAATCCTTGGCGTGTTCTCTGACGAGAAAGGGAGCGTCATATTCTGGCGAAGTAAAGTAAATAGCGGTTTCATACTGATGGTCGGCGAAGTATTCGGCTATCTCGGAAACAGATGTTTTTTTATATTTCATTCCTGCTTTGGGATTTACTATAAGCATCATTTTCTTTTTCGGTTGATCTGCTTTCTTTTTGCCTGCCAACGAAATCCCCTCCCAACTATAATAACACAACACCGCACAAACGAAATGCGGTGTTGCATTGATTGACTGTGTATCTTATTTTGCGATAAAACCGATTTTTTTCATTGCCTTGTCGAGTGTACGCTGTGAAATTCTAAGTGCAAATTCCGCACCCTTTTTGTACTGTTCCTCAAGGTAATCTTTATGATTGATAAAATCGTTAAATCTGTTCTGTATCGGCTTGAGTTCTTCCACTACGGCTTCTCCTACTGCTGTTTTGAAGTCACCATAGCCTTTTCCCTCAAATTCGAATTCAATTTCCTCGGCAGTTTTTCCCGTAACAGCGCTCAAAATGCCGATAAGGTTGTTAATACCATCTTTTCCCTCTCCGATTTTCACAACAGCATCGGAATCGGTCACGGCACGTTTGAACTTTTTCATCACCGTTTCCGGCTTATCCAGTACAGCCACCCATGAATTAACATTTTCATCTGACTTGGACATTTTCTTGGCAGGATCCTGCAGCGACATTACTCTGGCACCGGAACGTGAAATATACGGTTCAGGTGACTTGAAGGTCTTGCCGTAAATACTGTTAAAACGGTCGGCAATATTTCTGGCGAGTTCCAGATGCTGCTTTTGGTCGGCACCCACAGGCACCATATCCGCCTGATACAAAAGAATATCCGCTGCCATCAGTATAGGGTAAGTAAACAGTCCTGCATTGACATTATTGGCATATTTCTGTGATTTATCCTTAAACTGTGTCATTCTGGACAGTTCTCCGAACTGTGTATAGCAGTTAAGCAGCCACGCCAGCTCGGCGTGAGTATGAACGTGACTTTGAATAAAAACAGGGCTTTTTTCGGGATCGATACCGCAGGCTAAAAGCAGTGCATACGCATTGAGAATATTCTGTCGGAACTTTTGCGGGTCCTGACGGACAGTAATGGCGTGAAGATCAGCGATCGCAAAAATACAGTTATAATCATCCTGCAGCTTGACCCAATTTCGGAGTGCTCCCAGGTAATTACCAAGGGTAATTGTACCGCTGGGTTGTATAGCACTGAGAATAACTTTTTTCTTTTCTACCTTTTCGGTTGTTGGCTGTTCGGACATATCACAAAATCTCCTTTGCAAGTTCTCCAAGAATTTTAATTCCTTTTTCAAGCTGTTCATCGGTCGGCGTAGAGAAGTTAATTCGGAACGAACTGCACTGTTCGGCTTCATCCGTAAGGAACGCATTGCCGGGTACGACACATACTTTACGCAGTACTGCCTGTTTGCAGAAATCCACCATATTCACTCCATCGGGAAGCCTGCACCAGATGAACAAGCCGCCTTCTATGGGCTGATAGGTGATCTTGTTGGGAACGAGATACTTGTCAAGCAGATCCATACAGAAATGAGCTTTTTTTCTGTAGACAGTACGGAGATTTTCCAGATGGCCGTTGAAGTCATACTCTGTCATAAATTTTTCGGCAACCATTTGTGCCCAGATATTGGTATGAACATCTTCTCCTTGCTTGCAGACCACCATTTTCTGAACGATTTCCTTTGGTGCGATCACATAGCCCAGACGCATTCCGGGGGAAAGGATCTTGGAGAAAGAGCCGACATAAGCCACGATTCCATCCTGATCAAGGGACTTGATCGGAGGGATATTTTCGCCGCTAATTCTCAGTTCTCCATAGGGATTATCCTCCAGTATCATTACGTTATATTTTTTGGCAAGTTCATAAATTTTTTGGCGTTTTTCCCAGCTGGTGGTAACGCCCGAAGGATTTTGAAAGTTAGCAATAATGTAGATAAAGCGAACATTTTTTTCTGTTTGGAGTGCTTTTTCCAGACATTCAATATTCATTCCGTCACTTTCCAGCGGAATACCGCAAAGGTGGGCATTATAGGAGCGGAAAGAGTTCAGCGAACCAATAAAGCTCGGAGCCTCACAGATCACGGTATCTCCTTCATTAACGGTCGATTTCGTCAAAAGATCCATTACCTGTTGTGCTCCGGAGGTAATGATCAATTCATCCCGATCTGTACCCACATTATATGTTTTTTTCATATAATCGCCCACTGCTTTTCTGAGCGGCGGATAGCCCTCGGTAACACTGTACTGAAGGGCGGCAATAGGAGTTTCTGTCAGTATTTTGTTGGAGATCTCAGCAATTTCCTGAACAGGGAATGCTTCAGGTGCCGGATTGCCCGCTGAAAGGGAAACTACGGTAGGGTCGGCTGCATATTTAAAGATTTCTCTGATGGCAGAGGGTTTGAGTGTTTTGACTCTTTCAGAAAGTACGTATTCCATGATACAATCATCATCCTTACATTTGAATATTGGGTCATACGAAACAGTCATTGACCCGCAGACTGTTTATCACCATTTATTGTAACACATTCCAATCATTCCTGCAACATTGGAAATGAAGCTTTTTCGCAGAAATTGACTATGCAGAATGTATCTCTTATTTTATAATTGCCGTATTGTTGGCAGCGGGAATGAATTTTCCTACTTTGCCATTCATATTGTCTTAAATATTCGACATTTGTGTGATGAAGTTTGTATCTTTGTAATGTTGTTTTTTTGAGAGAAATACATTATACTTAATATGTACATCTATAAGCAATTCAAGTGAGGTAACGCAATGAGCAGAAAATCATCGTTCGGTTACAGCTCATATGGTACACATTCGTATCGTTCGGGCGGCTATTACAGCAAGAAAAACCGAAACAATCAACGTAAAAAAGCGATTAAAATATCTGTTATCGCTGCTTTGGCAGTCATCGCCGTCGTACTCGTACTGATATGTATATTGGTTCTTCAGGGCAGTTCCCGAAAAACGGAAAAAGAAACATCCGCTTCTTCCGCATCAACTGCTGCTGCCGTTGAACAGTCGTCCTCCGTCAGTTCTTCTCAGGAGTCCTCCATCGATCCCCAAAAAACAGGCTATTTTGATAAAAACGTATTCATCTATGATCAACAAGGCTATGAGTTGTTTTACGGTACCGATACTACCGCAGGACAATATGCCGCCGCTGTTTCTTCCGTCAAAAAATCGCTCGGTTCAAAGGTAAACGTTTATAATATGGTCGTACCGACACACTCCGTTTATGGTATGCCCGAAAAATATCTCACCGACTCGTCCGATGAACGCAGCAACATCAACAAGATTTATACTTCTTATACCGAGGATGTTATTCCCCTTGATATATATGATACGCTTGATCAACACAAATCAGAATATATCTATTTCAAAACGGATAACAACTGGACAGCACTGGGGGCTTACTATGCCTATGAAACATTCTGTGAAAAGGCAGATGTCCAGCCGCTCGATAAAGAAACTCTGTCCACAGGCAAAATAGAGAACTTTAAGGGTTCTCTCCTGCAAGCGACCGTATCCGACGAACAGCCCGACGGCAACGAGGAATTGAACCAAAATCCCGATACCGTCACTTACTACAATATTCCCGGAACATATGACTGCCGTCTTCTCGAAAACGGCAGTCACGAAGAAAAAGACGCCTCTTTGATTGCCAAATTTGCCGAAGGTTCCAACGCCTACAGCGCTTTTGTATGGGGTGATAATCCCTATATGAAAATTCGCTCGGACAAAAAGACCGGCAGAAAGCTTTGTATTATCAAAGACTCCTATGGCTGTGCATTGGCTCCTTTTACAGCATCCAATTTTGATGAGGTATATATTGTGGATCCTCGTTATTATGATGGCAGCGTGATTGATTATATCAAGAAAAACAAATATACCGACGTCCTTATCGTCAACAGCATTATGAATGCCAACACAACAATGCGTACAGATTGGCTGTACTCGATCATAAAATAAAGGATTTTTAAAGGAGGTGTGCCGTAATGCTTGGAAAAAATGTAAAAATTGAAATATTCGGCACACTCAGCGAAGGCTGCCTTTATTCAGGATTTATCGTGAACTGTCCCAATGCCGATATGCGTCAGATCTATGTGATGACCAACTGTACTCATTTGTCGGGCATAGTAGAGTGTACTGTGATCGCCATTGCAGCGGGTGACTGCAAAGCCCGTACAAGACTGGTTGCCGCACCCGTCACGGAAATTTTCTACGAACCCGAAATTCGTTCCCGTCTTGCTTTGACATCAGTGCGATTTTACAAGATGATTTGCTTGTACGAAAAATCCTGCGGAGCTGTTGTCTATCGCAAAACCGCCTCCAGCGATATTAAAATACTTCTTGTCAAAAATCACAATGGTAAATGCTGGACATTCCCCAAAGGACACGTAGAAAACAACGAAACAGAACAACAGACTGCTCTCCGAGAAATCAAAGAGGAAACCGGTCTTACCGTCAAAATCGAACCCAACTTCCGACAAACCAGTGTTTACCGCCCGTTTGGCAAAATCAAAAAGCGTGTCGTCTTTTTTCTGGCACGTTCCGAAGACAGCAATGTAAGTCTACAACCGTCTGAAATTGATTTTTACCGATGGGCAAGCATTGATGAAGCACTCCATATGTGCCGTCACGAAAACGACACCAAAATTCTTCTTGAGGTTCGCAAGCGCTTCAACAGCGCAAGTTATTCCTGAGTCTACCTATACTGCATAATACAAAAATACACCAAACGAAAGCTAAGGCACAGCGGAGTTTCAAATACTCCGCTGTGCCTTGTACATTGATATAAAACAATGAAAAAGGGAATTTCGCTCTCTCCGAAGAACGACCAAAAGCTCTGCCTTTGGAAACCGCAAGCTTTTGTAAAAACTTGACCAAAACTTTTATATTGTACTGCTGATTATGCTTCCAATTCTTTGGTAACGTGCTTGATCAGACCGCCATCTGCAATGATTTTCTGGATAAACGGCGGAAACGGTTCTGCCTGATAAGTCTTACCCGTTGTTATATCGGTGATCATACCTGTATCAAAATCTATGCTGACTTCATCCCCTGCCTTGATTTCTTTGGCAGCGGCATCACATTCCAAAATAGGCAGACCAATGTTGATAGCATTACGGTAAAAAATACGGGCAAACGTCGATGCAATAACGCAGCTGATACCCGATGCTTTAATAGCGATGGGGGCGTGTTCTCTGGAGGAACCGCATCCGAAATTCTTCTCGGCAACCATAATGTCACCTTCCTTGACCTTTTTGGTAAAGTCAATATCAATATCCTCCATACAATGTGATGCAAGCTCTTTGTGCGAGCTTGTGTTGAGGTATCTGGCAGGAATAATAACGTCTGTATCTACGTTATCGCCGTACTTATGTACTGTGCCCTGAGCTTTCATATCTTAAACAATCCTTTCTTGATGACAATACATTTTTAGGTTTTATACCTTAGCCGGATCTGTAATATATCCCGTTACCGCACTGGCTGCTGCCACTGCCGGGCTGGACAGATAAACTTCGGATTCCACGTGACCCATTCTTCCTACGAAATTACGGTTTGTGGTCGAGATGGAACGCTCACCCTTTGCAAGAATACCCATATGACCACCCAGACACGGACCGCACGTTGGTGTGGAAACAACGGCACCGGCATTGATAAAGATGTCAAACAGTCCCTCGTGCATTGCCTGTAAATAAACACTCTGTGTGCTCGGAATAATAATACAGCGTACTCCCTTGGCAACCTTTTTACCTTTCAGGATCTCGGCAGCGGCACGAAGATCGCTGATTCTGCCGTTGGTACATGAACCAATCACTGCCTGGTCAATTTTCACTTCTGTTTCGCCTATTTCGTCAACCGTTCTTGCATTTTCGGGAAGATGCGGAAAAGCAACCGTTGGACGCAGCTTAGACAAATCAATAGTATATTCCTCATCATATTCTGCATCATCATCTGCGGCAAACTCCTGCGGAACACCGGTAAAACGACCCTCGGTATACGCTCTGGTAATATCATCGACAGGGAAAATTCCGTTTTTGGCACCTGCTTCAATCGCCATATTCGCAATACAAAGTCTGTCGTCAATGTTGAGATATTTCAGTCCATCACCGACAAATTCCATTGACTTGTACAACGCACCGTCTACACCGATCATACCGATAATATGCAGGATCACATCTTTGCCGCTGATATATTGTGCAGGCTTGCCTGTCAGATTGAACTTGATAGCCGACGGTACTTTAAACCACGCCTTGCCGCTGATCATACCGGCTGCCATATCCGTTGAACCGACACCCGTTGAAAAAGCACCCAATGCACCATAGGTACAGGTGTGAGAGTCAGCACCGATACAAAGGCTGCCCGGACCTACCAATCCTTTTTCAGGCAAAAGTGAATGCTCAATTCCCATTTGACCGACATCAAAGAAATTTTTAATGTCGTACTTATCAGCGAACTGACGAACTTCCAGACATTGCTGTGCCGCCTTAATGTCCTTGTTGGGGGTAAAATGATCCATTACCATAGCAATTTTGGTATTATCAAATACTGACGTTGCCTTTCCGTCGTTAAAAACATTGATGGCGACAGGAGAGGTTATATCATTACCCAACACCATATCCAGCTTCGCTTCAATCAGTTGACCTGCCTTTACCGAGTCAAGTCCTGCGTGAGCTGCCAGAATTTTCTGTGACATTGTCATTCCCATTGTTGTTTCCTCCTTGAAGTTGTATTTACAGTGTATTATGACACAAATGATTGAAAAAGAATGTAAACTATGCTACAATGAAAGCTGTCATTGAAAACATTATTTCTATCCAACCTATCTGCTCAAGCGTGAGTCAGACGAGGGATCAAACCGATTTCTTTTGTATCCTGCTCTATGCCCCTATCAGGAAAAATATAGTATTTTCTTATTCGGCAATCACATAAACATTCATTGTTGCAATCAAAATTCCCCTCTGAAACGGAGCAAAAATATGTCAGCCAACACACATTATATTCAAAACACCCTCAACAGTCAATCAGGACTGCTGCATCTTCTGGAAAATATGCCAATGGTTCGTATTTTTAATAAAAACAAGATCATTTATACGCAAAGCGATACGGCGGACAATTTTTATTATCTAAAAAAAGGCAAAGTCAAGATATTCATTGTATCAGAAAACGGTACGGAAAAAACACTTTCCGTTATCGGAAAAGGTGCTATCTTAGGCGAAGCGTCTTTTTTTGATGGTCAGCCACGAATGTCATCGGCACGAGCCTTGACACGATGTGAACTGGTATCGGTCAGCAAAAATCTTCTGACAGAAATGATCCGCCGCAATCCCGACACGGCATTGGAATTGCTGCATCTTCAGGCACGCACCATCCGTATGTTATCCGCACAAATTGACAGTATGAGCTTCATTGACGCAAAAGGACGCATTGCACAATTTTTACTGCAATCGGCCGATAACACCGATACCGTATATGCTACCCATGAAGAGATCGCCAGTATTGTAGGCGTTTCACGAGTAACGGTCAGCAAGCTTACCTCCCGACTTGCCGAGGATGGAATGATTGTTACAGGTTATCGCTCCATCAAAATACAAAACAAAGAACGGCTGCGGCATTTGTATATGTCATAGTCGAAATGATAGAGAAACGCTATTTTCATAAAAATATTGTAATTTGTACCCGTTTGGAGTATAATGATTAGAAAATACCAAATTCAGCACGTAACGGAGGAATGAAAAATGAAGAAAAAAGGCGAATTGGTTTCTTTCAGACCCGACATTAAAATTGTAGACTGTACTATACGTGATGGCGGTCTTGTCAACAATTTTGAATTTACCGATGATTTTGTCAAGGAGTTGTACCAAACAAACATTCAATGCGGCATTGATTATATGGAATTCGGCTACAAAGCTTCCAAGAAAATTTTTGATGTCGACAAATTCGGAAAATGGAAATTCTGTAATGATGATGATATAAGAGCCATTGTGGGTGACAACGATACCGGACTGAAAATCTCGATTATGGCAGATGTCGGCAGAACCGATTTCAAGAATGATATTACCGATCGCATCAACAGCCCTGTGGATATGGTTAGAGTAGCCACCTACATCAATACCATTCCCGCTGCCCTCGAAATGGTAGAACACTGCAATAAAAAGGGTTACGAAACTACCATCAATATTATGGCCGTATCCAAAGCCAACGATCCCGACCTTGACGATGCTTTAGAGCTGATCGGCAAAAGCTGTGTGGACACCGTTTATTTGGTAGACAGCTACGGTTCTCTCTATCCTGAACAAATGAGAAGACTGGCAGGCAAATATCTGGAAGCGGCCGATAAATACAACAAGAAAATCGGCATTCACGCTCATAATAACCAGCAGCTTGCTTTTGCCAACACCATTGAAACACTGACAATGGGCGTCAGCTATCTTGACTCTACTGTAAGCGGTATGGGCAGAGGTGCGGGAAACTGTCCCACCGAGCTGCTTCTTGGGTTCCTTAAAAATCCCAAATACGATATTGCCCCTGTGCTGAAATTCATCGAAACACAAATCAAAAAGCTGAAAGATGACGGAGTTATCTGGGGATATGATATTCCGTATCTGCTGACAGGACGCCTGAATCAGCACCCCAGAGATGCTATTCAGTTTATTGCCGACAAACGCACCGATTACAGTAGTTTTTACCAGTATATATTTGATAAAGATATTTAATCATTCTTTTTGCAAAAATCTCCGACAACATAATTGTTTGTCGGAGATTTTTTCGCAAACACAAAGAGCGGCTCGTCAGAACCGCTCTTTGTGCAAAAGGAAGGGATAATGAAAAAACAAAAAAAGGAAATTAACTCAGTGAACTACCCATCGTCTAAAGTCAATGGGCTTCCTGCTTCATCGTCCTCGTAACCTACTAACTCCACAGGCGTCAATTCGGGCT
>CADCOE010000007.1 GCA_902802985.1 uncultured Ruminococcus sp. | reverse complement strand
GTTCTGAGGAGTATCAACCTGCTGAATGAAACCGTCCTTCATAACAACGATACGGTCAGCCATTGTCATAGCCTCTGTCTGGTCATGAGTAACGTAGATGAAGGTAGTACCGAGTCTTTTATGGAGCTTGGAAATTTCGGTTCTCATAGCAGTTCTGAGTTTCGCATCCAAGTTGGAAAGCGGCTCATCAAGAAGGAATACCTTTGGGTCACGGACGATAGCACGGCCGAGAGCAACACGCTGACGCTGACCGCCGGAGAGAGCCTTTGGTTTACGTTCAAGAAGGTGAGCAATGTCAAGCGATCTGGCAGCCTCTTCTACACGTCTTCTGATTTCCTCCGGGGGAGTTTTGCGGAGTTTCAGACCGAATGCCATATTATCGAATACAGTCATATGCGGATAGAGAGCGTAGTTCTGGAATACCATTGCAATATCTCTGTCCTTAGGTGAAATATCGTTAGCGAGGACATCGCCGATATGGAGTTCACCCTTAGAAATATCTTCAAGACCTGCAATCATACGAAGAGTCGTTGATTTGCCGCAGCCCGAGGGACCAACGAAAATAATAAACTCCTTGTCTGCGATTTCAAGGTTGAAGTCGCTTACAGCTACAACGTTGCCGTCGTAGATTTTGTAAACATTTTTTAATGATACACTTGCCATAATTATCCTCCTGGGTTCGCTATATCTAAAGCGTATTTTTGTAAATTCAAAAATTTAACACTATTACTATAACAGATTTTTCTCCAAAATGAAATGCTTTTTTTTACTAAAAACTAACGTCCCCGTTTATATATAATTCACATATGACAAAAGTTAACAGTGTATTTTATGCATAATCAACAATTAAATTGTACTTAAATCGCCTTTGTTCGGCTTAAAATGTCGATTATTTCACTTGAAGTCAGTTCACGAACCTCTCCGGGAGCAAGAGTTTCATCGAGCGAAACACCGCCGATTTTCAGCCTTTTCAAGTAGGTTACATTGGCACCGACCGCATTGAACATTTTTTTAACCTGATGAAATTTGCCTTCACAAATCTGTACCAAAGCATTTTTTTCGTCAATGATTTTCATTTCAGCAGGCCGGCATTCCCATTCACCGTATCGAATGCCCTGTGCGAATTGCCGTACATCATTCTCTGTCAGTATTTTGTCGGTTTCAGCGAAATAAAGTTTATATACGTGACTTTTGGGAGAAAGCATCTGGTGAGCCAGTTCTCCATCATCAGTGATCAGTAAAAAACCTTCGGTGTCCTTGTCGAGTCTGCCGGCAGGGAACAGACCGTTTCGTCTGAGTTCCTGAGGAAGAAGATCTATCACAGTTTCGGCATAGCGGTCATTGCTTGCCGACAGAACGCCTGCCGGTTTGTTCATCATTATGTACAAATGTTTTTTAAAAGTGATCGCTATGTCGTCCACTTCTAAAACAGATGTTTGGGGGTCAAATTTTTCTTCGGGACGCCTGACAATTTTGCCGTCAGCCCGTATTCTGCCTTGCTTGATCATTTTTTTGATCTCGCTTCTGGAGGCAACATTCTGTGATGAGAGGATCTTATCAATTCGTTCCATATTCATTCCGCCGTTCTGTTCTAATCTAATATCACCCATTATAATGCTTTTTGGTTTTTTCTGTCAATGCTTTTGTCACATATCCGTACGGAATTTCATTTTATCGGCAATTCTCTGTGAAAAATCTTTTCCTGAACCGCTGTGATGATAAACTCGCAGTGAACTTTCAGAAAAGATGATTTCTGTGCACCTATTCGGCAGCTGATGCATACCTTGATAAAGAAAGAACAATAATGGAGGAAAGAAGAATGGATACAATTCTTTACACCGTTCAGGACGGTGACACTCTTTATTCCATTGCCCAAAGGTTTCAGACGACCGTTAACAATATTGCTCGCTATAATGGCATTGCCGACCCCGATGTTATCTATGCCGACCAGGTATTGAGAATACCTGTGACAAGAGTTCCTGATGATGAAACGGATGAATACACCGTTCAAAGCGGCGATACTCTTTATAAAATTGCAAGAAATTACGGGGTCAGCGTGACCGACCTTATCAATCTGAACCGATTGACTCATCCCGACCTGATCTATCCCGGTCAGGTGCTGAGGATACAATAAATCTGTCAGGCTTCTATATCAATCTAAAAAACCGTTCCGAGATATATTCTCAGAACGGCTTTTTTCTTGCGGCTGATACCGTGACGGCATAAATCAACGTACAGCCTGTGATCTTGAAAATAACATCAAAAACGGCACTTCCTGTTTGCGGCAGAAGCCGACAGATTAAACAGGGAGTAAGAATACATACACACGGAATTATCATACTTTGCAGAATATTCATTTTAATTTTGGTAACGCTGATTAACTTCCATACACTCATCGTCGTGTTGAGCAATTCCGAAATGATGATTACACCGACGACCCCGATCATTCCATATATCGGTACAAAGAGATATGTCAGAACCACCCGTACAACGGAATCAATAAAGTTAAAGATCAGGTAACTGGTCTGTTTATCAAGCCCCTTTAAAATGCCGTCAGCTACCGAATCCAAATACATCAGCGGAATGACAGGAGCAAGCATTACCAGAAACTTTCCGGCGTTTTCGCTGTGATAGAGCAGCGAGCACAGCGGCACACCAAAAAACAAAAATACCACAGTGATCGGGATAGAATAAAGCATAGTGAAGTCGAGCATTTTAGCCGTCATATGACCGATACTTTTCTGGTGCTTCCGTATGTTGGCCTCTGCCATTTCGGGGATGATCAGCATTGAAAAGGGCAGTATCAGCACGGCAGGAAAAGTCAGTACAGGCATTGTCATACCACTGAGCGTACCATATTGAGAGAGTGCATCGGAAGAATTGGAACCGCAGCGTTTCAGCCCGAAGGGGATCAACATATTCTCTATCGCAGAAAGACCACTTCTTAAACACGAATTGGCACTGACAGGCAGGGCAACAGGCATCATTTTTCTGTACAAACCGCCGATATGCTCCGATTTTGCAGCAAGTTGTCTGACGTCCACGACATACAGTGCCAGTGCATAGAAAAACGAAAGCAATTCCGCACTGACAGTTCCGATAACGGCAGCATTGCAGGCGGCAGATAAACTGTCCGGTCTGAATACGTTCATTATTACTACAAAAACGGCTATTTCAATCACTTGCTCCAAAAGCTGTTCTCCCGAGCCTTGCAGTGTTTTTCGGCGAGCAGTAAAATAACCCCTGACACAGGCGGAAAAAGCCATAAACGGCAGACTCAGTGATAATATTTTCATTGCCTGTACCGTTCTTGTATCATCCAAGAAATGTATTCCAACGTAATCTGCCGACAAAAACATTAATATTCCGGTCATCATACCTGCTGCGGCAGCGATCAACATACATTTTTCGGCAGCAAATTTCGCTTGAGCCTTGTTCCCCAGAGAAAGGAAATCCGTTACCAAGCGAGTAGTAGTGAGAGAGAACCCCGTACTCACGGCAGACGCAAAGAAAAAATAAACACTTAATATGAGTCTGTATAATCCCATTCCCTCACTTCCGATGGTGTCGGAAAGATATATTCCCGAAAACATAGCGATAATCCTTATTAATAAGGCGGTCGCAGCCATTATAGCGCCATTTTTCATAAACAATCGTTTCTTCAAGTAATCACCTCATTTTCTTGTCTTTTTGTATGACAAAATCATTATATGAGCGGTATTAATACTTAAGTTGACAATTCTTTAAGGAAAATGTAGAATAAAATAAAATATATCCGGAATATTCGTACATTTGAATGGTTGTGTTGACTGTATCATATGTGTGCGATAATGTGTGCAGAGGTAAATGAATTATGTTTCAATTAAGAAGATTTTTAAAAAAGTATAAGCTGCAGCTTACTATAGGGCCGTTGTGTAAATTGATAGAGGCAATATTCGAGCTGTTTGTGCCGCTGATCACAGCGGATATTATCGATAACGGTGTAGCCAATCACGATGTGGGGTATGTGCTGAGTCGTGGAGGATGGATGATACTGTTGGGGGCACTTGGTTTGTGTTTTGCCTTGGTATGCCAGAAATCTGCTTCTATTGCCTCACAGGGATTTGGCACACAGGTGCGTAATGCTATGTTCCATCATATCAATACACTGTCACACAGCGAACTGGATCGATTTGGTACACCATCGCTGATTACACGCATCACCAATGATATTAACCAGCTTCAGCTTGCTGTAGCAATGCTGATACGACTTGTGATAAGAGCACCGTTTTTGGTTGTGGGTGCGTTGGTAATGGCAATGACCATTGACCTGAAAATGTCATTGATATTTTTAGCGGCATCTCCGCTGATCGCATTAGTACTGGCACTCGTTATGCATCAATCTGTTCCGTTTTATAAAACCATTCAGCAAAAACTTGATAAAGTATCACTGATCTCCCGTGAAAATCTTTCGGGAAACCGTGTGGTTCGTGCTTTTTCCAAGCAGGAAAGCGATGAGGCAAGATTTGATCAAAAAAATGATGAACTTGCTGCTGCTGCCGTCACCGTAGGCAGAATATCTGCATTGCTCAATCCGCTCACCTATGTGATCGCACAGGCAGCCATTGTTGCGATCGTCTGGTTCGGCGCCCAATTCGTGTTCGGCGGCTATCTGCTGCCGGGACAGATCATTGCTCTTGTTAACTATATGACACAGATACTGCTGGCTATGATTGTTGTATCCAATCTGGCGGTAATTTTCACAAAAGCATTTGCCTCTGCGGCAAGAGTCAACGAAATATTCGATACCCGACCCTCAGTAGTTGAAAAAAACAGCAAGCCTATTTCCGTTGATCGGAATGCACCGGCGGTTGAGTTTCGCAATGTTTCTTTTGGTTACGCCGATAACGGATATGCTCTTAAGGACATCAGCTTTACTGTTCCCAAAGGAGCTTCTGTCGGCATCATCGGCGGTACAGGCTCCGGTAAATCGACACTGGTTAATCTTATTCCCAGATTTTACGATACTTCAAAGGGCGAAGTTTTTGTGAACGGAAATAATGTCAGGGATTATCCTTTTGCTCAGCTTAGAGGGAAAATCGGTGTCGTGCCGCAGACAGCCGTATTATTTGCCGGTACCATCAGAGAAAATATGCGTTGGGGCAAAAAAAATGCCACCGATAAAGAAATGATCAAAGCACTGCAAATTTCGCAATCCTATGAATTTGTATCCCAGCTTCCCGAACAGCTGGACTCACTGGCAGCGGCAGGCGGCAAAAACTTTTCCGGTGGTCAGCGTCAGCGTCTAACCATTGCCAGAGCGTTAGTGTCCAATCCCGAAATATTAATATTGGATGACAGTGCCAGTGCCCTTGACCTTGCCACTGACGCAGCACTGCGTAAGGCATTGTCTCAACAAACCCGCAATATGACCGTCATTATGGTATCGCAGCGAGTGGGTACTATTCGTTATGCTGATAAAATTTTTGTTCTTGACAAAGGAAAGCTCGTTGGGACCGGAACACATAACGAGCTTTTTGACCACTGTGATGTTTACAGGGAAATATGCCTTTCACAGCTGAAAGAGGAGGAGGTTAGAAACCGATGAGCAATCAGGCAAAATCCACTGATCAATCTACCGTCAAAAGAATATTGCATTACGTTTCGCCGTACCGACCTCAGCTGATCGGGGCGATGATATTTGCCGTATGTTATGTGGCCCTTAATCTTACGGCCCCCATACTAATCGGTTATGCTATTGATCATATCATTGAAGAAAAAAATGTTGATTTTTCAGCAGTGGCACAGTTGTCATTAATGATAGGTGTCACCGTTTTTGCGTGTGCCATTTTTCAATGGCTGATGGGTTTGTGTGTTAACAGTGTGAGTTATTTTACGGTGCGTGATATACGCAAGGAAATTTTCCGTAAGTTCAATGCCGTACCGCTGCGGTACATTGACGGACACCCTCACGGTGACTTAATCAGTCGTATGGTCAACGATGCCGATGCAGTGGGAGATGGTTTGCAGCAGGGCATTACACAGTTGTTTTCGGGATTAGTAATGATATTATGTACGCTGGGCTTTATGCTGTTGATTAATGTGTACATTGCGTTGGTTGTTGTTGTTATTACACCGCTGTCGATGTTTGCGGCGGCGTTTATCACCCGATTATCACAAAAGATGTTCCGTGAACAGTCAAAAACCCAAGGCGAGATCAGCTCCTATGTAGAAGAATATATTGGCAATCAAAAAATAGTCAGAGCTTTTGGCTATGAGGAAACATCACAGCATCATTTTGAAGAAATCAACGCCCGTCTGTGTGCTTGTGGTCAAAAATCTCAGTTTTACTCTTCACTTGCCAACCCAAGCACTCGTTTTGTCAATGGAATTGTGACAGCAGCAGTATGTATTGTTGGATCGATCAGTGCCATCAGCGGAACGATAACAGTTGGTCAGATCTCAGTATTTCTGACGTATGCCAATCAATATACCAAACCGTTTAATGAAGTAACGGGTGTCATTCCACAGCTGCAATCGGCATTGGCAGGAGCAGACAGAGTATTTTCTCTGCTTGACGAGAAGCCGCAGCAGCCTGACGGTCAGGAGTCTGTAGAAATGAACAGCTGCAAAGGGCAGATCGACATCGAAAATATCAATTTTTCCTATACGCCCCCAAAAAAGCTCATCACCAATTTTAATCTGCACGTCAAACCGGGTCAGCATATTGCCATTGTAGGTCCGACAGGATGCGGTAAAACCACACTGATCAATCTGCTGATGCGTTTTTATGATGTTAACAGCGGCGATATTAAAATTGATGGAACCAGCATATATCAGATTAAGCGGAATTCTCTTCGTTCGCTGTATGGAATGGTGTTACAGGATAGCTGGCTGTGCAATGCGTCCATTCGGGATAATATTGCCTATGGAAAACCCGATGCCTCTCTTGATGAAGTCAAAGCAGCGGCAAAAGAAGCACATATTGATACATTTATTGAACGGCTGCCGAATGGTTATGATACCATTGTGACCGAGCAGGGAGCTAATTTATCGCAGGGACAGCGACAACTGCTGTGTATTGCCCGAGTGATGCTATGTTCACCGCCGATATTGATACTCGATGAAGCCACCAGCAGTATTGATACCCGAACCGAGTTAAAAATACAGGAAGCGTTCCGTCAAATGATGCAGGGCAGAACAAGCTTTATCGTTGCTCACCGTTTGTCTACTGTCAGAGAAGCCGATGTTATTCTTGTGATGAAAGACGGCAATATTATTGAGCAGGGCAGCCACGATGAACTCTTGAGTAAGGGTGGCTTTTACTGCCGTCTGTATCATTCAGGTGAGAATATCTCCACAGGCAATATGCCTGTTTCTGTGCATTGAATATTTTTGGAAAATTCCACACAAATTCCAAATTAATTCCTTACTGCTTCCAAACAACGGCTTTATAATACAGACATAACAAACAACCAAAACCCAAAACTCAAGGAGGTTATCAATATGAAAAAGAAATTAACAGCAATTATGGTAGCAGCATTTATGGTAGGTTCTATGGCAGCGTGCAGCGTATCCGATAACACTGTATCAGATACTGCTTCTTCCACCACCTACACGGCAAGCACACAGACAGACAATGAAACTGTTGAGAGTACATCCGACACAGCAGCCACAGTGGCAGCAAGCACACAGCAGACAGATGCCGCTGCTGAATATACCGCCAACACAACAGGAAAAATTGACACAACCGATTTATTCAGCAAGCGTGACCTGGAACAATCTCCCGATGTTTCCGATGCTAAAACCATTACCGCAGCTGACGGCAAAACAGAAACCATTACCGAGGAGGGAGTGTATGTTATTACAGGAAGTGCTAAAAACTTCACCATCAAGGTAGAGGCAGACAAAGAAGCCAAGGTACAGTTAGTATTGGATGGCGTTAATATTACCAATGACAGCTTCCCCGTTGTTTATGTGGTATCGGCAGACAAATGCTTTATCACAACGACTGATAGTGAAAATACACTTTCTGTTACAGGTACATTTACCTCAGATGGCGATACCAACACCGATGCAGTTATTTATTCTAAAGATGATCTTGTATTCAACGGTACCGGCACCCTGACCATTTCCTCCGAAAACGGCAATGGCATTTCAGGAAAAGACGATATTAAGGTGACAGGCGGTACTTATCACATTACCAGTGCATTGGACAGCATAGAGGCCAACGACTCCATTGCCATTTATGACGGTACTTTTGAAATTACTTCCTCGAAAGACGGCTTACACAGTGAAAACAGCGAGGATGACACCAAAGGCTGGATCTATATTTATAACGGCACCTTCAACATTACCGCAGCAAGTGACGCTGTTCAGGGTACCACTATTGTTCAGATAGACGGCGGCAGCTTTACACTGCAGGCAGCCGAGGGTATAGAAGCCACCTATGTTCAGATCAATGACGGAACCATTCAGATCACCGCTTCTGATGACGGTATCAACGCCTCTCAAAAGAGCAGCTCTTACTCCACTCCGACTATCGAGTTTAACGGCGGTACTACCACTATCGTAATGGGACAGGGCGACACAGATGCAGTAGATGCCAACGGCAATATTTATGTTAACGGCGGCACGATTGACATTACCGCACAAGTGTCCTCCTTTGATTATGACGGCACAGCAGAATACAACGGCGGTACCATTATTATTAACGGTTCTCAGGTTGACTCTATTCCGCAGTCGATGATGGGCGGCGGAATGGGCAGAATGGGCAATATGGGCGGCAACAGAATGGGAAGATAACACTACACTGTCAATGCCGCAGCAATTACCTCACCGAAACTTCCTCTGACTTGATCAACGCTTTTTGACAATCAAGCTTTTTGACGATCAGCAGGCACATACAAAAAAACAAAAACCGAAACTTTCCACACTATGAAAAGTTTCGGTTTTTGTGTATAATGATATTGTATCAAAAATACAGAAAGAGGTGCTTTGTATGCCAAAAATACTGATTGCAGATGATGAGCCTGATATTGCCCGCCTGATAGAAAGATATGCCTGTCGGGAAGGCTTTGAAGTGACCAGTGTGAGTGACGGAGGACAGGCGATTGAGGCGTGTCGGAAAGAGGACTTTGATATTATTGTGATGGATGTAATGATGCCCGACACAGACGGTTTTACTGCCTGTAAAAAAATACGGGAAATGAAAGATATTCCCGTACTGATGCTGTCGGCAAGAGGAACGGAATATGATAAGCTTTTTGGCTTTGAAGTGGGAGTGGACGATTATGTTACCAAGCCGTTTTCCCCAAAGGAGTTGATGGCAAGAATTAAGGTCATTATCAAACGCCACAGTACGGCTGTTCCCAAGCCGAAGGAAAGACTGAAAACGGATGGAATAGAAATCGACACATTAGGTCACAATGTTTATGTTGACGGTATCAGAACCGAGTTGACTGCCAAAGAATACGGTATCTTGCTGTATCTTGTCAAAAATAAAGGGATCGTGTTGTCCAGAGATAAAATACTCAATGAGGTATGGGGTTATGATTACTTTGGTGATGACAGAACGGTGGATTGGCAGATGAAACTTCTCAGGAACAAACTTGGCAAATACCGTGATCATATTCACACGATAAGAGGGGCGGGATATAAATTTGAAGATAAAAACTAAATCGTTCCGATTGAAGTTATGGATGTACTTTGTATTTTTTACGGCGATGATCTTCATTGTGCTGTGGCTGCTGCAAACAGTGTTTCTTCAGAGTTTTTATAATGATATGCTGATCAAAAATACACAGTCGGCTGCCGGAACTATCATTGAAAACAGCAGCTGTGAAACGATTGATGACACGATCGACGAACTGACCCGAGATAATTCCATTTTGGTATTTATTACAGATGAGAGCGGCAATCTGATCTACAGTTCCGATGAATTTAAGGGAATACATAATCAGTTCGGTTCGGAAAACAGCGGTGACGAAACCAAAGATCAGGAACATAAGCCCCAAAATAAGCATATGGACGGTTACCGTGCCCTGCCCGAAATCTACAGTACTTTTCTTGATACGCTCAAAGAAAGCGAAAGCGGTACGGCAGAATATGTTACCGATCACCTGTATATTTATGGTACGTATATCGACTATTACAACACAGAAGAAAAAGCGGTTTTGTATATCAGCACTACCTTAGATGCGGTTGGTGCTCCGGTTCATATCATTAGTGTACAACTGATATGGGTCACTGTTTTGTCGCTGCTGACAGGTTTTGTGCTTTCGTGGTTTATTGCCCGTAAATTCGGCAAACCCTTGGCACAGCTTTCAGAAAAAGCAAAAAAATTAGGAAAAAGTGACTATTCCGCAGAATTTGGCAAGAGCTTTTGTTCGGAGTTTGACGAATTAAATCATACCTTGGATAAAACTTCAGAGAGACTGATACGATCCGGTAATTTTCAAATGGAGCTTCTTGCTAATGTTTCGCACGACTTGAGAACGCCGCTGACAATGATCAAAGGATATGCCGAGATGATAAGGGATATTTCGTGGGAGGATGAACAGCAATGCAGGGAAGATCTGGCGGTGATCATCAAAGAAGCGGATCGTCTGACAGCACTGGTTAACGAAATTCTGGAATATTCCGAGTTACAGTCAGAAGAACATACCGAAGAACTCACAGAAGTGGATTTAAGTCATATTGTCAACCGAGTGACCGACAGCTTTGAGGTACTTTATAAACCCGAAAGGATCGTGATTGAAAGAGAAACAGCAAAGGAAGTGGTTGTTCTTGGCAACAGCAGCCGTCTGGAAAGAGCTTTATTTAATCTGATGGATAATGCAGTGCGTCACACAGGAGAAAGCAGAAAGATCAAGGTGTCACTTTCTGTACAAAATCATAAAGCACGTATTGATGTGACGGATTACGGCAGCGGCATTTCGCCGGCGGAGCTGGAACATATCTGGGATAGATATTATACCTCCCGTCAAAGAAAGGGCAAAGGCGTTTCAGGATTGGGACTGGCGATTGTCAAACAAACAGTGATGCTTCATAATGGAAACTGTTATGTCAAAAGTTCGGAAAATAAAGGAAGTACATTTACGATAGAGCTTGATTGTAAAAGTACCAAATCATAATCTGTTCAGCGTGAATAATGTGGATGAAACAAATGTTGTAATTTGTGATAAAATGTGTTACTATTAAATTCAATAAATGTTTATTTTTTTATTAAACATTTAGGATAATATAGGTATTTTTCGGGGGGAAAATACATGAACATTCTACATATGAAATACGCTGCCGAGGTCGCTAAAGCAGGCTCTATCAATAAGGCGGCAGAAAATTTGATGATGGCACAGCCTAATCTCAGTCGTGCTATCAAAGAATTGGAAAACAGTTTGGGTATTACCATTTTTGATCGTTCCATCAAAGGGATGTGTTTGACACCGGATGGAACAAAATTTATGGGTTATGCTCAAAACATTCTGGATCAGATAGACGATATGGAAAAAATGTATCGCTCCGGTATCGTCATCCAACAAAAATTTTCGGTATCTGTTCCAAGAGCCAGTTATATTTCACAGGCTTTTGCACAGTTTTCCAAGACGATCGCTCAAGAATCGGCAGAAATTTTTTTCAAAGAAACCAATACCGCTAAGGCTGTCAGTAATATTCTTAGTGCCAATTATAAGCTGGCTGTGATACGCTATGCCTCGGAGTTGAATCAATCTTATATGGATATGCTCAAGGACAAGGAAATTCATTCCGAATTGGTAGCGGAATTTCGTCCTATGCTGCTAATCAATAAGGACAGCAAGCTGGCCGGAATATCGGAAATTCATTTCTCTGACCTTTCTTCTTTGATTGAGGTGGTTCACGATGATCCGATCATTCCCTATCTGCCGCCGCACCGGATCCAGAAAAACGAACCGGATAAACTAATCAACAGAAAAATCTATGTGTTTGATCGTGCCGGCAGGTTTGATTTGCTGACTTCTAACCGCAACGCTTTTATGTGGGTGTCTCCTGCACCGACAGAAATCTTGGACAAATACGGCTTGCTGCAAAGAGTTTGCAATGATAACCACCAATTATACAGAGATGTGTTGATTTACCGTAAAAATTACCATCTGACAGAAATGGACAAGCGTTTTATTGCTGAGCTGTTCCGTGTTAAGAAAAAATATATGGGATAAAATCACAACAGAGCCGGAACGGTTTAAACGAAATGGGTAAGAAGTTCCCACCTCAATAGGTGGGATATGTCACTGTATCAAACTTGAAACAGGCGTTGAAGCTGATTTTTCGGAAAGTAATGTTGTGTTGCCGGAAATGACCTGTACAATGAAAATTTTCTGTAATGATCAAAGATTGGTTACTGTCCCTTTTTCGGATACAAAATTGAAAAAACTATACATCATAATGATGGACTGAAGGAGAATAATCTATGAATTATCCAAGACCGGAACATCCCAATCCTCAGTTTCAAAGAAGCTGCTGGGAAAATTTGAATGGAGAATGGGAATTTGAAATTGATAGAAGTGCCAGTGGCGTTGATAGAAAATTATATAATTCAAAAAAGTACAACCGTTCAATCACTGTACCGTTTTGTCCGGAAAGTAAGCTGTCCGGTATCGGCATTATTGATTTTCTGAATTCCGTATGGTACAAACGAAGCATACATATAAAAAAGGATGATAAAAGGATCATTCTTCATATAGGTGCATGTGATTATCTGACGACCTGCTATATTAATTCACAAATGGTAGGTTCTCATCAAGGCGGATATACTTCTTTTTCGTTTGACATTACAGATTATGTCAATAACGGAGAGAATACAATAGTGATCCACGCTTTGGATAATGATAGGAGCGGTCTTCAGCCAAGAGGAAAGCAAAGCAAAAAATACCATTCGTATGGATGTTATTATACTCGTACAACCGGAATCTGGCAGACAGTTTGGTTAGAATTTGTACCTCATACACACATTGAAAGTGTAAAATACTATCCGGACTCCGCTAACGGTATTTTGAACATAAAGGCATCTGTCAAGGGTCATGGACAGCTGACAGCAAAGGCCTATTACAATGGAAAAGAAGTCGGATCAGCAAGTGCGTTTAATAATGGGGAAAATGCCGATCTGTCAATTCGACTAAAAGAAAAGCATCTATGGGAAATAGGAAAAGGACGTCTCTATGATCTTGTATTGACATACGGAGAAGATACGGTGCAAAGCTATTTTGGCCTTCGGAATGTGGAACTTGACGGCAACAGATTTTTGCTTAATGGACAGTCGGTATTTCTGCGTACAGTTTTGGATCAGGGATACTATCCCGACGGTGTTTACACTGCTCCCGAAGAAAAAGATATGATCCGGGATATTCAGATAGCTCTTGACGCAGGCTTTAACGGTGCACGACTGCATGAAAAGGTTTTTGAGCCGAGGTTCTTGTATCATTGTGATAGGATGGGGTATTTGGTCTGGGGAGAATATGCAAATTGGGGACTTGATCATACAGAACTTCATTCACTTCCGACTATGCTTAGGGAATGGATGGAGGTGATAGACCGAGATTTTAACCACCCATCCATTATCGGGTGGTGTCCGTTTAACGAAACCTGGGATCTTAACGGAAAAAAACAAAATGATGATGTAATCGAAATGACCTACAGATATACAAAAGCCGTTGATACAACACGTCCCTGTATTGATACAAGCGGTAACTTCCATGTCAAGACTGATATTTTTGATTTTCACGATTATTGTCAAAATCCGGAACTGTTTAAAGAGTATCTTAAAAAACTGGAAGAAGAGGATATTGTTTTTTGTCAGATTGCCCGAAAAGCGAAATTTAAGGGTCGTCAGACCTATCAGGGCGGTCCGGTTTACGCAAGCGAATACGGCGGTATTAAATGGAATGTAGAAAAGGATAAGAATGGTTGGGGATATGGTGACGGTCCCAAAACCGAGGAGGAATATATTTCACGTTATCGGGCACTTACCGAAGCTATTTTGGGAAACCGTAAAATTATGGGTTTTTGTTTTACACAGCTTTATGATATTGAGCAGGAAAAGAATGGTCTATATACATACGATCGTGTTCCAAAATTCGATATGTCAATCATCAAAAACATAAATTCACAAAAAGCGGCTATCGAAGCGACATAAAATAGTTGACAAACCTGTTTTTTGGTGCTATAATACAAGTACAAAATTAAATCAATCATAACTTATCCGGAGTGACGGAGGGAACAGGCCCTATGAAGTCCGACAACCTGCCTAAAAAAGGTAAGGTGCCAAATCCTGCGGTTCAGCCGAAAGATGAGCATAGATATAAAAAGCCGTTCGGTTATCCGAGCGGCTTTCGTTTTCCGGATAAAAAGGAAAGGAAGTAAACAAAATGGCAAAATTTCTTTTTACATCTGAGTCAGTAACGGAGGGTCATCCTGATAAACTTTGTGATCAGGTGTCCGATGCAGTACTTGATGCTATTCTCGAGAAAGATCCGAATGCTCACGTAGCGTGTGAAGTAACAGCAACTACGGGATTAATTCACGTTATGGGTGAAATTACCACAGATTGCTACGTGGACATCGACAAAGTAGCAAGAGATGTGGTGAATAATATAGGATACGATAATCCGGAAGCAGGCTTCAACGGAAATACTTGTGCCGTTATTTCCTCTATCAACTCACAATCTCCTGACATTTCAATGGGCGTCAATTCTTCCTATGAGTTCCGTGATGGAGAAGAGGATGATTTTAACCGTACAGGTGCAGGTGATCAGGGCATTATGTTTGGATATGCCTGCGATGAAACCCCTGAATTGATGCCGCTGCCGATTTCACTGGCTCATAAGCTTGCAAAGCGTTTAACGGAAGTTCGTAAAAACGGCACATTGAATTACCTTCGTCCCGATGGCAAAACACAGGTGACGGTTGAATATGATAACGATACACCTGTCAGAATTGATACCGTTTTGATCTCCACACAGCATTCTCCCGAGGTGGATCTCGATACCATCCGTGAAGGATTGGTTGAAAATGTGATAAAACCGACAATCCCGTCTGGCTTAATGGATGATAAAACGAGAATACTGGTTAATCCGACAGGAAGATTTGTTATCGGCGGACCGGTGGGAGATACCGGTCTGACAGGAAGAAAAATTATTGTTGATACTTACGGTGGTTACTCTCGTCACGGCGGCGGAGCATTTTCCGGCAAAGACCCGACAAAGGTTGACAGAAGCGCCGCATATGCAGCACGTTACGTAGCCAAGAATATTGTAGCAGCCGGACTTGCCAAAAAATGCGAAATTCAGCTTTCTTACGCCATCGGTGTGGCAAGACCGGTATCGGTAATGGTAGATACCTTTGGCACAGGAACAGTTAGTGACGATACACTTTCCGAGGCTGTCAAGAAGGTATTTGACTTAAGACCTGCCGCTATTATCAGCTATCTTAAACTGAATGCTCCTATCTACCGGCAGCTTGCCGCATACGGTCATATGGGACGTGAAGATCTTGGCGTTGCGTGGGAAAATACAGACAAAACAGAAGCATTGCTGAAAGCAGTTCAGTAATGCTGCCGTCAAAAAACATCACTCTTGCAGCTGAAAGCATTACAGGGGTGATGTTTTTGATTTACTCCCAGTCAGAACAGTCGATGGAAAAGACTTGGGAAGCATTTTTCCAAAGGATTTGGGCACGTTCCTCTTTACTTAGATCAAACTTCATAAAACTGTTGTATTCACTGACAGGATCCCACATCGGAAAATCGGAACCGAACATTAGTCTTTCGGCACCGTAAAGCTTAATATATTCGTACACTCTTTCGTGTTCCAAAAAAGGCATAGAACTGGAAATATCCAGATAGCAGTGCCGATCTTTCAGATACGGTATCGCTTGATCAAAAATCGACCACGCACCAAAATGAGCAGCAATTACCGTTAGTTTGGGGAAGGTATCGAGTACGTTGGCAAGGCGGCGTGGGTGAGAGCTGTCATACCGGTAATCACCGCAGTGTAAAAGCAGCGGCAGTCTGCCTTCGATACATTCGTACAGTTTCATTGCGTTGGAACTATCTGCATCAAAGTGTTGGGTATCGGGATGAAGCTTGATCCCTTTTAAACCAAGAGAAATGATATGATCCACTTCTTCTTTCATATTGTCCATATCAGGATGAAGTGTTCCCAGCCCTGTCAATTCAGAATGTTGACTGCATTCATTGGCCACAAATTCATTCAGTTTGCGGACATTTTTGGGAGAAAGGGCAACAGAGTTGACGACGAATTTTTTGATGGGCGATTGTTGGGATATTTTTATCAGTTCATCAGTGGTGCCGGTACAGCTCATAGCAACATTATAAAATTCACCGACACCCGATACGGCTCGACGGGCAAGCCTTGGGTGATAAATGTGGTCGTGACAGTCGATAGCGAACATAAAGTAACCTCCCGTTGATTGATTTGTTGCATTCCATCATAACTCTTTTTCGATCCTCCGTCAATAGACAAAAAATAAAATATACAAAACAAATGTTTGAAAAAATGACAACTACAATCCCACTTTAGAAGGTGAGTTAAGGTTGCCAATAGCACGAATTTATGTTATAATGTTACCAAATGAATGACGCATTTCTGCCGAATACGATTTTATGCGGGGGATTATTATGAAAAAATTAACGGCAAGTCAGCAAAAAGTGTTGGATTATCTTCACGAAGCGACAGATGATGGTATTTCTCCGACTGTCCGGGAAATTTGTGCGGCAACCGGCCTTAAATCAACATCAACGGTTCACGCTCATCTGAAAACTCTTGAAGAACAGGGGTATATCATCAAAGAGCACGGGCACCGTTCTTTGCGGCTGGCAAGAAGTGAACCTATGCTCTCGGTTCCGGTGTTGGGAAAAGTAACAGCAGGACTGCCAATTTATGCTTTTGAAGATGTAGAGGGATATGTGCCGTTTCCGAAAAAAAAGGCGGTCGGCAGCGAATTGTTCGCTTTGCGTGTGATGGGAGAAAGTATGCGTGACATCGGTATATTGGATAATGATATTGTGGTATGTGTCAAAACCTCTGCTGTCCAAAACGGGGATATTGTGGTCGCTTTGATGGATGAGGAAGCAACTGTAAAAAGTTTTTATAAAGAAAACGGACATTATCGTTTGCAGCCTCATAATCCCGATTTTGAACCGATTATCACGAACGAACTGACAATTCTTGGAAAAGTGGTGTCTCTTTATAGAGAATTTTGAGATAAAAACCGAACATCAATGTGATTTTGTGAAAATATATGTTGTAAATAGTGTATATTTATAGTATAATTGTATTGTTGTTTGGGAGGTGTGGCTATGTCTGACAATGCAAAGCTTCACAGCGGACACAGAGACCGTGTGAGGGAAAAATATCTTACAGATGGGTTTGAAACGTTTCACGATCATCAAATTTTGGAAATGCTCTTGTTCTATGCAGTTCCAAGAAGGGATACCAATGAGCTTGCTCATAGATTGCTCAATCAGTTTGGTTCTATTTCATCTGTTTTTGATGCTCCTCTGGAAGTACTGATGGATTGTGGATTGAGTAAAAATGCCGCAGTCTATCTGAAAATGCTGGCAGACATATCGGGAATTTATGTCAGAGACAAATTTCATAATGATCATAAAGTGATTAATGATGATAATATAGGAGAAAGAATTTTGCCCTTCTTTCTCTCAGCCGATAATGAACAGGTTCTTTTGCTTTTGCTTGATGCAAAGGGAAAAGAACTGTTCAGTGGTATTATTAGTAAAGGATCAGTCAGTGCATCGGAAATATATACACGCAAAATCATTCGGCTTGCGGTGAAATATCACGCCTGTGGAGCAGTGATTGCACATAATCATCCCAGCGGCATCCCGCTGCCGTCTAAAAGTGATATATCAGCCACAATTATGCTCAAAAAAGCATTAAGTGCGGTTGGTGTGAGATTGCTCGATCACCTGATAGTAGCAGATAATGAGTTTTTATCGTTGGCGAGTCTGGATGAATATATGAGAATATTTTTATAATATCATTCTGTCGTCTATTGAAAATGAGACAGTCGTTTAGTGTTGCATTTTAACACGGATGCGGCTGTCTTATTTTTTGGTGCTTTTGCCGCTTTCCCTGTTATTTGATATTACCGTTGCTGAGTGATAGGTTTCGTGGGAAAATCTGCTAAAGAAAATATTTTGAAGTTAATATAACACAAATCGTTAAAAGTATGATATAATACAATTCAATGCATATTTTGATAAAATACAACTATAACAATGAGTCAGGTTATTAAGGGATCACGAACGGATAAAAATAACACGCAGTATTTTTCGGTGGAACTGTAAAATCTTGTCGGAAAATCAAGAAAGATGTTGACCGAAAAAGTGTACCGTTTGTACTTTATATTTGGTAGGCGGAATCGGATGTCGAAGGAGAGATTTTATGAATATTGTAGTGGCAGGATGCGGTAAGGTGGGAACGATGATCATTTCCAGCTTTGTAGAAGAGGAACATAATGTAGTGGCCATTGAAAAAGAGCCATCTGCTTTGAATGAGGTGACCAATATTTATGATGTGATGGGAGTTTGTGGGGACAGTACGGACTGTGACGTGCTGACAGAGGCAAGAATACAAAACTGTGAGTTGTTTGTGGCGGTTACGAACTCCGATGAACTGAATATGCTGAGCTGTTTTATTGCAAGAAAAATGGGAGCCAAACATACTATCGCCAGAATACGCAAACCGGAATATAATATAAAAAGCCTGAGCTTTTTGCGGGAACAACTGGGAATTTCTATGGCAATCAATCCGGAATTGCTTGCTGCTAAAGAAATGTTCGATATACTCAAACTGCCTTCCGCTGTCAAGATAGAAACTTTCTCCGGCAGGCGATTTGAAATCGTTGAACTGTTGCTGAAAGATAATGCCTCGATTTGCGGAGAAAGTCTGATGAGTATTCGCAGCAAGATGAAAGCAAAATTTCTTGTGTGTGTGGTGCAGCGCGGCAATGAGGTATATATTCCCGATGGTAATTTTGTTCTGGAGTCGGGGGATAAAATAGGACTGACAGCCGCACCGACCGAAATTCAGAAATTTCTGCGGGCGGCGGGAATTGACCAAAAACAGGCAAGGAGCATTATGCTGCTCGGCGGCAGCCGTATTGCTTTTTATCTTGCCAAAATGCTGGAAACAACAGGTACTACCGTAAAAATCGTAGAACGCAGTGAGAAGAAATGTGATGATCTGTCCGAAAACCTGCCCAAAGCCTTCATCATTAATGGTGACGGGGCACAACAGGAGGTGTTGGTGGAGGAAGGTCTGAATTCTCTTGATGCGTTTGTATCACTGACGGGAATGGACGAAGAAAATATATTGATCTCTATTTTTGCCGCTTCCCATAATGTTCCCACTGTCATTACCAAAGTGAACAGGAGCGAACTGGCGGAAATGGCAGCTAAGCTGGGATTGGATCGTATTATTTCTCCTAAGAAGATTGTATCGAACAGCCTTGTTCGATATGCCAGAGCCCTCGAAAATTCGCTGGGCAGCAATGTGGAATCGCTATATAAAATAATGGATGATAAAGCAGAAGTATTGGAATTTAATGTTCGTTCCGACTTTAAGCAAATGGATGTTCCGCTGAAAGATATTGTCTTTAAGCCTAATATTCTGATCGGTGGTATTATCCGGGACAGAAAAGCGTTGATACCAAGCGGTAATGATGTGATCAAAGAGAATGACAAGGTGATTGTTGTGGCAGCCAATCAGCGCCTCAATGATCTTTGTGATATTATTATGAAGTGAGAAAGGTAAAGGATTTTATATGAATCGCAGAATGGTTGCTTATACAATAGGGCAAATTATCAAATTAGGCGGTATCCTGATGATTTTTCCGCTGATCGTTTCTGCTGTTTATGTTGAACGTCATTGTATACTGGCGTTTGCATCAACGATTATTATTTCACTGTTGTTTGGTTTTGCATTGACGATCCTCTGTAAGCCCAAAAACTATGTTATATATGCAAAAGAGGGCTTTGTAACGGTTGCCTTTGCTTGGATCATACTTTCGCTGTTGGGAGCACTGCCGTTTTATATCAGTACCGAAGTGCCGAATTTTTTTGATGCCTTTTTTGAAACCGTCAGCGGATTTACCACAACAGGTTCTACTATATTATCTGATGTAGAGAGTATGAGCCGTGGACTTCTTTTTTGGAGAAGCTTTACACACTGGATCGGCGGTATGGGTGTGCTGGTTTTGATGATGGCGATTTTGCCCACCGATTCGGGACGTGCTATGCATATTATGCGTGCGGAAATGGCGGGACCTGTGATCGGCAAGCTGGTGCCCAAGATTAAAGATACCGCTAAAATTCTGTATTTAATTTATTTTATTTTAACAGTCGTTGAATTTTTGTTTCTGCTCATCGGCGGAATGCCTGTGTTTGACAGTATTGTTCACGCCCTCGGTACGGCGGGTACGGGCGGGTTCGGCATCAAAGCGGATAGTATTGCAAGCTACAGTCCTTATTTGCAATGGGTGATTATTGCGTTTATGCTGTTGTTTTCTGTCAATTTTAACTTATATTATCTTTTGTTGATCAAACGCTTTTCGACCGTATTCAAAAGTACAGAACTGTGGACATTTTTGGGGATGGTTCTGGTTGCTTCGGGAATGATTACATACAGCATCTACCCAATGTACCAAAACTTCGGAGACTCTTTCAGACACGCCATTTTTCAGGTTTCCTCTGTTATGTCAACGACAGGATATGCCAGCACGGATTTTGATTTATGGCCGGGACTTGCCAAAGGTGTGTTGTTCCTGATGATGTTTGTGGGGGGCTGTGCGGGTTCCACCGCAGGTGGACTCAAGATGTCCAGAGTTATTTTATTGTGTAAAATCGTACATAAGGACATTAAAAAAATGCTGCATCCCCGTTCGGTTGCCTCTGTGCGTCTGGAAGGAAAAAACGTGGATAATGCTACCTTGAACAGTGTCACCACCTATTTTGCTATTTATGCCGGAATGATACTGATTTTGTTTTTGATACTTTCCTTTGAGCCTTTTGATTTTACAACCAATTTAACCGCAGCAGTCACGTGTTTTAACAACGTAGGACCGGGCTTTAACAAAATAGGACCAATGGCAAGCTTTGGAAAGTATTCCAACGCATCCAAATTCATTTTATCGATTGCTATGCTTTTTGGCAGATTGGAAATTTATCCGATGCTGCTTGCCTTTTATCCCAAAACATGGACAAGAAAAAATTAAGGAGTCGTTATGAGTAATTTGACAGATATTTCATATGTAAAGGGTGTGCTTTCTAAGCATGGTTTCACCTTTTCAAAGGCGCTGGGACAGAATTTTTTGATCAATCCCGGTGTTTGCCCCAGAATGGCACAGCTGAGCGGTGCTTCTTCTTCCGTGGGGGTCGTCGAGATCGGACCGGGTGCCGGTGTACTGACAAGTGAGCTTGCCAAAGTATCCTATAAGGTAGTTGCTGTGGAATTGGATAAGAGGCTGCTGCCTGTATTGAAAGAAACATTGGCAGAACACGACAATATCAAAGTAGTGAATGCCGATGCAATGAAGCTGGATCTAAAACAACTGATGGCTGATGAATTTAACGGCGGAGAAGCGGTGGTGTGTGCTAATTTACCGTATTATATTACGTCTCCTGTGATTATGCGTATTCTGGAGGAACGTTTGCCCATTGACAGCCTGACTGTAATGGTGCAAAAAGAAGCTGCCGACAGAATTTGTGCCGTTCCGGGCACGAGAGAGTCGGGAGCAATCAGTGCTGCGGTGCATTATTATTCTAAGCCGGAGTTTTTATTCAAGGTGTCAAAAGGCAGCTTTTTGCCGCCGCCAAAGGTGGATTCGGCAGTGATCAGGCTCAATATTCTTAAGAACCCGCCGGTGCAGGTCAATAATGAAAAAATGTTCTTCAAAACAGTCAAAGCCGCATTCTCACAGCGTAGAAAAACACTTCCCAATTCCCTCAGTTCGGGGCTGTCCCTGCCTAAACAGCAGGTGATCGGGGTGCTGGATACAGCAGCGATCCCACTTAATGCAAGAGCCGAAGAAATGACAATGGAACAATTTGCTTGTTTATCGAATGTTTTATCCGAAAAACTGTCATAAAAATACCGCACATCATTTTTGTTGTGAAAATGATGTGCGGTATGGCTTATTCATACGTATTCATTTTGGGGGTATGTGTTTTGACAAAGAGCATTTTTTCGATTTTATAGGCTGCTACAGCAATAAGAATGCCGAAAATCATACCGCATATAATATCTGTCGGAAAGTGAACGTATAAATACAGCCTTGAAAAAGCAATCAGTGCCGCAAACAAATAAGCGGCAATACCAAGTGCTTTGTTATACATAAAAATAATGGTGGCTGTACCGAAAGCAAAGAAGGTATGTCCCGAAGGAAACGAAAAATCTTTTTCTGCCTGTACAATAATAGAGATCGTCTGATTGAGATCATAAGGACGGATACGCTGTACGATGGGCTTCAGAATAAGGGAACAGGTCACCAGCCCCATCAGCAGGCTGGCGGTGAGAGATCTGCCGAATGGTCTTGTTTTTTTGAAGACTAAACAGATGACGGCTGTCAGAACCCATAGTATACCGTTTCCGATCAGAGAGATGAGAGGCATCATTGTATCAAAAAAATCACTCGTCCAATTTTGCCGGATTTGATTTAGTATATAAAATTCCCAATCCATAAGGAAACCTCCGTTTTTTGCCGATATTATAGCATATTATACCCAGCTTTGTAAACAGCAAAATGAAAAGTGGCATCTGTTTTGGACTGTTCTGCTAAAAAATGGACAAAAAGGAAAAGCCAACCGTGAAATTGTACAAAAACAAAGTGGAATGTTTAGAATTAATTCGGTGAGTATTTGATGGTAAAACATTGACATTATAATATTTCTTGTGATAAAATTAAGAAGATAAAGGGCAAGCTCAGTATAGAATTGTCCCTTTTATAAATCAAAGGAGATGTAATTATGAAGACAAGCAAGTTTTTGAAAGCTGCCGTTATTTCGGCACTTGTTCTGGCAATCACTGCACCAATGTCTGTGGCAATGGCTACGGAATCTGTGGTGGATGATACTGTAGACATCAAGACAAAAACGATTTTTGACAGCTGGGTCAACTATCCTGATGCTTCTATTGGTTCTGCTGCTTACAATGCAGGTTGGAGTTATGATGCTACCAACGATTGGATTAACACCACACAGAATGTAGGTTGGACAGGTTTCTATAATCCTGATATTGACAACCTTACTACCGGTCAGTTCTCATTTGAAATGCAGAACAAGAACTTTGACCCCTGTGGCTTTACATGGGGTATGACCAAGAGCGGTACAGACGAAGATCCGGTCTATTCTTTCTATGCTTATGAAGAGTGTGAGCAGTCTTATGCTTCCTCTACACCACGTTGGAGTGTTGCTTACATTGAAAACTGGCATCCTGCCAAAGATACTAACCCCCACAGAGGACCGCTTTATCACGGTACAATCGACGCCAAAGATGGTTCCTATCACCACGAGGGTACAGATGCTAAGGCAGTAGGCTTTGCAGAAGGTAAAGTACTTGCTTTCGGTACACTCGACAGTTCTTTTAGTGAAACAGGTGAAACACTCAGCCAGCAGTTCCATAAAATCAATATTAATATTGAGGAAGAAAAATTCACTATTTCTATCAATGGCAAAGAACTTACCACTGTAGAAGCAAAGGCTCAGGCAGGCAGCTTCGGTCCTTACGCTGTTAGTGACCCGAAGGCTTACTTCAAAAATCTGGCGATGATTTCTACCAATAAGGTTATGCTTAATCCTGTTTTTGAGTACAGAAACGCTAAAGATGTCAAGATTAACACGATCGGTATTGGAGAGAAAGTTTCGATTGAAGATCTTTCAACATTTGAAGGTTCTGAGATTACAGAGCGTACTTGGACTGTCACTAAGGATGAAGAAGAAATCTACACAGGTGACAAGCCTTACGATAAGTATACAGAAGCAGTTGGAACTTATGTTACAACACTTCGTCTGAAGAATGCATATGGTATTTCATCTGACGTTTATGAAGATACTTTGGTAGTAACAGAAGATTCTCTCACACCTGAGTTTGTTTACGCAGACAAGGACGGCAACACCATCGATAAGGCTGTTGTAGGCGATGAGGTCACCATTAATGATCTTTCTAAATACACCGGTTCGTCGATCGCTGAAAAGACTTGGAAAGTAACTCTGGATGGTACAGAGGTTTATACCGGTACAGAAGCTTATGATAAGTATACCGAAAAAGAAGGTACTTATGTAACAACTCTTGTTCTTAAGAATGAGAAGGGCGATGTTTCTGATGAGTATGTACAGACACTGACTGTTACCAAGCACGAAGAGAGCAGCACACCTTCCAGCAGCACACCTTCCAGCAGCACACCTGTCAGCAGCACGCCTGCCAGCAGCACACTTGTCAGCAGCAAGCCTGCCAGCGTCAGCAGTGCGCCTGCCAGCAGCACAGCAACGGAAACAGCTTCTAATGCCGCTGCTATGAGCACAGGTGACAGCACCGGTGCTATGCTTCCGATCTTTGCTGTATCCGCTGCTATGGCAGCACTTGCATTGGTTGGTATCAAACGCAAGAAGAGTGAGAACAAATAATGACAGCCATTAACAGTAAGTGAATACTTGCTTGAATTGGTATTTTCAACGACCCACAGAGATTTGTCTTGTGGGTCGTTTTTCATTGGAGCAAACACAGTAAAATCATAGCATTAAATGGTAAAATTGTACGGATTATTTTCTCATTTTATAATAAATTGTGTATTGTGATAGATAAATCGTTTTATAATTCCGTAAAAGAAAATATTTGATTTGGATATATGGTATAATATAAACCTAAATTTAATAAAAAGGATGAAAAAAATGACATTTAAAGAAATATACCAGATCGTGAAAACAAAATTTCTGGAAAAGGATATATCAAAAATAGATTCGGATTTTTCCGCTATTGTTCATATTACAGGATCCGATGAAGGATATATTTATATTGCCTATGTCGAAGGTCAAAAAACGGTAGAACCGATTAAGCGTAACAGTGCGAATATTCTGGCTACCCTGTCGAATGAAACATTTGAACAGCTTTATACAGGAAATTTGGATCCGTTTAAAGCATTTACGACAGGTAAGATCAAGGCAAAAGGCAATGTTTTTCTTGCATTGTCACTTTATAAAAAATATAAAAATGCACCATAATGTTCCTTTTATGGACAGATTGATTAAAATGTCTAATGACATCTTTTAGTCGTTATTTTAAACTAAAATAAGCAAGAAGTTTCCGCCTCTAAGTGTAGTGTAGGCGGCGGGAGTATGTCACTACTATCAGAATTGGAGATGAGAAAATGTCAGTGTTTAGTATGGACGAATTTTATCGTGGAACCTCGAGCAATGCCTACAAGTATTTCGGAGCACATCCTGCTGAGGAAGAAGCAGCAGGAGTGATCTTCAGGGTATATGCTCCTGCTGCCTATCAGGTAGAGGTGATCGGTGATTTTAACGGCTGGGATGGCTGGAACCACAAGATGAATAAAAACAGTAATGGGGTATTTGAACTCAGTGTTCCCGAGGCAAGAGTGGGACAGCTTTATAAATTCAGAGTGTATCAGCAGGGCGGCAATGTAGTGGATAAGGCAGATCCTTATGCATTTCATAGTGAACTGCGTCCCAATACGGCGTCGATTATTACACGAATTGATGGAGTTAATGTATTCCATGACAGCGATTGGATGCAAAAACGTACCAAATGTTATGATCAGCCGATGAATATTTATGAAATGCATATGGGTTCGTGGCGTAAGCCGTACGGTAAATCCGAAGCAGACGGTGGAGCCCAATGGTTTCGTTATGATGAGATTGCTTATGAATTAGTGAAATATCTGAAAGAAAACAATTATACTCACGTGGAAGTAATGCCCCTTGCTGAATATCCGTTTGACGGCTCTTGGGGTTATCAGGTTTCACAGTATTACAGTGCCACCTCACGTTATGGAACTCCCGAACAACTGATGAAATTTGTTGATGTATGTCACGAAAATAATATTGGCGTCTTGATTGATTTTGCATTTGTTCATTTTGTAAAGGATAACTATTCTTTGGGTAATTTTGATGGTACTTCCCTGTATGAATATCCGCCGTCAGATGTTGACCAGAGTGAGTGGGGTTCCTATAACTTTAATCTTGCGAAGGGCGAAGTACAAAGTTACATTCTTTCTTGTGCCGCTTTCTGGCTCGACACCTATCATTTTGACGGTATCCGTATGGATGCCATCAATAATGCTATTTATTGGATGGGTAACAAGGACCGTGGAGTAAATGATCGTTCTGTCAGCTTTTTTAAGCGAATGAACCAACAGCTCAATAACGAGTTTAATAATGTTATTTTGATTGCCGAGGACTCTTCGGATTATCCGGGGGTGACTGCACCGGTTGAAAAAGGCGGACTTGGTTTTGACTATAAGTGGGATATGGGATGGATGAATGATACTCTTGAATATATGAAGATAGATCCATTATTCCGCAGAGGCAGTCATAATAAGATCAACTGGTCAATGGCTTATTTCTATTTTGAGAGATTTATTCTTCCTCTTTCCCATGATGAGGTGGTACACGGCAAAGCAACGATTGTTCAAAAAATGTGGGGCGGAGATTATGAAAATAAGTTTGCACAGGTTCGTACCCTTTATAGCTATATGATGACTCATCCCGGTAAGAAATTGAACTTTATGGGCAACGAACTTGGGATGTTCCGTGAGTGGGACGAAACCAGAGAAATGGACTGGTTCTTGTTGGATGAATACCCAATGCATCGAAAATTCCATCAGTTCATAAAAGATCTGAATGCATTGGTGACAAAAAATCCTGCCTTCTATGAAAAGGATTATCAGCCGGACGGATTTCTTTGGATTGATGCCGATAATGCAGACGCCAATGTATATTCCTATTATCGTATGAGCGATCATCAGAAATATATTGTCATATGCAATATGTCGCCTGTTACCAGACCCGATTTCCGTGTGGCATTGAAGGACAACTGTACGCTGACAGAGGCGTTAAATTCAGATGCAGAGTGTTATGGCGGCACAGGTGTTGTCAATACGGGTAAAATAAAATCGGAGCCGCAGCCTTTTAACCAGTTTGATCATTCTGCTGTGATTACGCTTCCTCCTTTTGGTACCTGTGTATTTGAGGTAAAGGACAATGCCTCCAAGACAGCGAAAAAAACAAGGGTTACCGCAGCAGCTGCCAAGAAAAAATAAACAGAAGGTTTGGGTGAAACTTTTATGAAAGTAAACGGTAAGGATAAATTGCTTGAAACGTCCATTTCCGTCAAGGATTATCTTGATGCCGAAAATTATAATGCCGACCATATCGCTATCGAGTTGGATGGAGAGATTATTTCAAAAGAAAATTATTCCTCCACTATGCTAACCGACAACAGTGTGATGGAGATCGTACAGTTTATGGGCGGAGGATAATAGAATATGATGAACCGTACCGATACAATTTGTGTCGGTACGGTTTTTGTCTGTTACAGAATATTGTACATATTTGGGTATTCAACGTTTTCATAGTGCTCCAGTAAGGTTTCGGCAAGACGACATTTGGCATAAAACAGATTGATTTCGTTTTTGTCAATATAGGATTGGGCAACATTCATCGCCTCTTCGATTTCGTCCAGTTTGCCGTGAGACTCAAACAGAAGCATTATTTCTACTTTGTCGTCCCATTCTTGTTTGGCATTACGAAGTTGATTGGCAGAAGCAGAATAATTTCCTTGATCTGCCAATGTCAGGCAGTCTTCCAATTTTTCTTTTACCGATCGGGCTGTACGAATATTGATCAGAAATCCTGTTATTCCAACAGCCGCTATAAGGATCAGTACGGTCAATGCACCACTCAATCTGCCCATCGTCTTATTTCCTTTCTTTTGGAATAATCTGATATTCCTTTTGTTGATTGCAAGTCATTATAAAAACATCTTTCAAAGGTAAGTGTTCTTTGTCTAAAACGATATTGATCCATTTACGGTCCACTCCGCAAAACTGCATTGACGAGTGAGCTAATTCTCCATCGCTGATAATGACTGTCTGCATTCCCTTATCCTGTGTTTTCAGGTTCAACTGTTCGGCACAGACAGTTTCTTTGGCCGATTTTTTTAATATACTCATTGTACCGTTGGTTTCCAATACGGCATAAGCAATATCCTCGATGTTAAAAACGTCTTTCTGACGAATTTGTTCATATAGATCTTCCGTGCTGATTCGTAGTTCCTTCATTGCGTTTTGGTCAAGCACCCCATTGTTGATCACAACAACAGGTTTTCCGCATATCAGCTGTCTGATTTTCGTTTGTTTCATCATCAGATAAGAAATGACAATTTCAAATACCAACAGCACCATAATGGGGATAACACCGCTGAGCATTGACTGATCGGTGTCCTGCATAGGAATGGAGGCAATGTTGGACATCAACAGAGTCACTACCAATTCGCTGGTTTGCAGCTCGCTGATCTGGCGTTTACCCATCATCCGCACAGCAAATACAATGATAATGTACAGAAGAATGGTTCTTATAATGGAAATAACCATAAATTGCGGGAAACTCCCTGACACCTCCGATGATATTCATATGCTATATTGTTGTCATTTGTTTGTCAAAATATTCTTGTTGTATCATCAGAAGGAGCGAATGTATAATTTGCCCTTTGATGTAAAATATTATATTTATCAAGCATAACAGAGGTGATACCCCAATGTATCAATTCATTCGTGAACTGAAAAATATGTATACTCATCATCCGACAGCACCTTATATTCCGTCTCAAACACCGACTGCTGTATCACTATCATCCAATATTGCTTATCTCAAAGCAATATTTGACAGCAGTTCTGATTTAACCATTCGTGAGATCCGTCTGAATGGTATCAATGCAGCAGTAATTTCTATTGATAATATGGTAGATAAGGATATATTGGCACTGGGTGTTCTTAAACCGATTTTTGAATATTCATTCAGCGGAAGTTCCTGCCAATGTTTGAATGAAATCAAGTACAAGGTCTTATATACTGATGAAATTGTTGACATATACACCTATGAAGAAATAGAGTCTAAAATTATGTCCGGTTTTGCGGTGATCGCTTTAGATGGCTGTGAAAAAATGCTGGCGGTTGGTATTCAGGGTTATCAGGCAAGAAGTATCTCGGAACCGGAAGCGGATGTGGTACAGCGTGGTTCCAAAGAGGGTTTTGTAGAACCAATGCGTATCAATATGTCAATGCTTAGACGAAGAATGAAAAATCCTAAACTGAAATTTGAAACAATGACCATCGGGGACGTCAGCCGTACAGAGATTTGTTTGTGTTATCTGACAGATACGGTATCTCCAAGGATCTTGAAAAAAGTAAAAAAACGTTTGCAGGAAATTAATTTAAAAACGGTTTTGACAACAGGATATTTGGTTCCGTTTTTGGAAAACAAGGGAGATTTTTCATTTTTTAGTGGAGTAGGGGTATCCGAACGTCCCGACACGGTATGCGGCAAAATGACAGAAGGACGCATAGCCATTCTGATTGACGGAGTATCGTCAGCGGTCATTGTTCCGTTTTTGTTTGTGGAATATTTTCAAACACTGGATGATTATTCCAATCGTGCTTATTTTGCGACTTTTACACGTTTGCTGAAATACAGTGCCTTTTTTGTTTCGATGCTGCTGCCGGGGATTTATGTTTCTCTTGCCACATTTAATCCCGAGATGTTTCCTACGCTGATGCTGAATAAAATAGCAGGTTCTATTAGTGCGACACCATTGTCGCTGATGTATGAAACATTACTGATCCAGTTGGTGTATGAAATAATGCGTGAATCGGGACTGCGAATGCCGCAGCCTTTGGGATATGCGGTCAGTATTGTGGGAGGTATGGTAGTAGGAGAGGCCGCCATTAACGCAGGACTGATAGCGTCACCAACTTTAATGGTAGTGGCGATCAGTGCCATCAGTTCTTATGTGATACCGAACCTATATGCCCCGACGGCTATTTTGCGGATTATTTTTACATTGGCAGGAGGCATTTTTGGTATATGGGGCATTGCGATTGTATTATGTGTGGTGTTGGTCAATCTTTGCGGCAAGGACAGCTTCGGTGTGCCGTATACTACACCGATCACACCGTTTAGTGCTGTAGCAATGCGTGATGTGATCATCAGGGCAGGCTGGAAAATTTTGTCTTCCGGAACAGAGTATGTTCAGAATTTGCCCGGAGTAAATTTACAGGACGAGGACGAATACGATGAATAGAACGATCAATCATACTTCATTTGTTACAGCAGGACAGTTGTTTACGCTGTTGTTTATTGCCAGACTGGCAATGACGCTTTTATATAGTACGGCATTATCGGGTATATCCCATTTGTGGGATATGCTTTTGCCGATTTTGGTATCAATGGTAATAATGCTGTTATTATTTTTGCCGCCGCTTCTCTTGTCGGAGCATAACCGCGCGGAAGCCATCACGGATACATCGGTAAGACTGTTTGGAAAATCAGGAAATATCGTTGTGGTTGTTTACGGTGTTTATTTTTTGCTTTCCTTTTTGTATGCAGCATATCGTTTTCGACTGTTTATTGACAGTCTTTTGGATAGTAATTTTCATATTATGATGATTATATCGGCATTGGTGATAGCGGCCATCTATGCTTCCTCTAAAGGAATAGAAGCTTTGGCACGGCTGTCGGCTATCGTCCTTGTGCTTGTGCTGATAGGAAGCATTTCCATTTTTTCATTGTTGATGCCAAATTTTTTGCCCGAAAATTTACAGCCCATACAGTTGACCGTACTCGATAAGGTACCGGACAGTGTGGTGTTTATTTTATCCGGAATGAATACTGCTGCGGCATTCCCTATTTTTGCACCCCAGACAAAAGGGAAACTGCTCCGCAGCGGACAGATGTGGATAATATTGCTGTTTGCTTTTTTGGCTGGGATGTTGATATTATCATTGGGTACAATGGGAGATTATTTGGAAACACAGCAGTTTCAGGTATATCATATTACGGATGGCTCGGGAATACTGCAAAGACTCAATCCTTTTTTTCTGGTGATCATTGCCTGCTGTTTGTTCTGCCATTTGTCAGTAATGCTTCTGGCATTTGCAGAATGCAGCAAGAAACTGCTGCCTCGCTTTTCAGGAAAATGGTTTTGCATCACAGGGGGAATATTGTTGCTGGGGACATTGGCAATTACCGCTGACCGAAAGGAAATGATCACGATGTTTCTGAATTCATATGTATGGTGCATATTGGCGATATTATTGGTTGGTATTATCCCACTGGTGGTTCTGATCGTGGATAAGGTGAAAGCTGTCCGTTTATCTTCCCGAAAGCTGCAAAAAGCAGCAAGTACAACTGCTTTGTTGTTGGCGGCAGTGGTTGGTATTGGTGCATTTTCCGGCTGTACAGGTACACAGCTAAACCAGCGTCTGATCATACAAGGAATGGGAATTGACAAGCAGCAAGATCAATATACGGTGACGCTGATTGTTTTGGATACTGATGACAGAGAACACGAAAATTCGTCAAAACTGATTATTACAAAGGGAGATACCATCAAACAATCCTTGCTTCATCTTGAAAATGAACGTGGACGGAGGATACTGATGAGCCAGTGCCTTTTTATAATGATGAATAAAGAGGCGGCAGAGAATAGTGATGACACTTTATCTTATATTGCTTCCGGAAATGATATTTTAAAAACCACAGGTCTGATGGTATCAGACAAAACGGCACAAGAAACTATCACCTCAGCAGTAGAACAATTTCGCTATACTTCGGAAAATATCAATGTGTTGTCTGACAGTAAGGCTGTCGATCAGCCCACTGTTCACTATACCGTAATGGATTATTTGTCATCTGTCAGAAATAAAAACCGTTCAATGTTGTTTCCGTATGTAGTTGTCGATCATCATACCTTATCTTTACAAACGGATGGCAGTTATTTAGTCAACCGTTCGGGAACAGGCACGCATATGAATACGGATGAAACAGCAGGAACGCTCATCGTCAACAGAAATGCCCTTCACTTAACCAATGAAGTATCGGTAGGAGAGAAAGAAGTGAGCTACAGCATCAAAGGTATTTCTGCCAATATTACACCGATGATCGTGGATCACCGCCTTGACCTACAGTTCAATATTCAGGTGGCACTGGATCAAAAATATGATAAGAACATCACACAAAAAATTACCGATGATATTTACCGTAAAGTGAATGCAGGTGTGGGAAAGACCATTTTAAACAGCGGCAGTGATGTCTTTTTGATAAGCCGTTATCTCCGTTCGGCATATCCCGATTTTTACAGTAATGTTGATGATTGGGAAAAAACCTTCCAAAATTCCAGAGTACGAATTCGACTTTCGTGTTGTTAACGTATTTTCTTCCTCCCGATATTTTTCGGGAGGTTCGTTAATTTGTACCAAAAAATTCCTATCAATTTCTAAATATGGAATTTCGTATATAGAATTGAGTCGTAAAAATCCGTGTGATATAATTATTAATAAATTGATTAAACGAAAACAGGAGAAATGATAATGGATTGTAATATTGATAGTTTAATTACCCTACGTTTCGGGCATAATGACAAAATGACAAACTGTTTCGGAGGGTATAGGAATGGAAATAGTAAAAGTGATTCTGACATCGTTGCTGTCAGCTGCTTCTTTATTTTTTATTGCGAAGGTCGTCGGTCACAAACAAATAGCCCAGCTTGATTTTTTTGATTATATTCTGGGTATCACCATCGGTTCGATTGCTGCTGAACTGGCAACCGATCTTGAAACGCCGTGGAAACCGTTAGTAGCTATGCTGATTTATGGAATGACAACATTTTTGTTAGGATTAATTACCAGTAAGCTGCCCAAGACCCGAAAATATATCAATGGTGCTCCTACCATCATTATGAATAACGGCAAGTTGTACCGCAGTAATATGAAAAAAGCTAAGTTGGAACTGAGTGAATTTATGATGATGTGCAGACAGGAAGGATATTTTGATTTGAAGGAGATCCAGACCGCAGTATTTGAATGTAATGGGCGGCTGACTATATTGCCCGTGAGTGAAAAGAGACCGGTTACGCCGAGTGATATACACTGCACCCCCAAAAAAGAGTATTTGTCCACCGAAATCATTATGGACGGAAGAATACTGGAAGAAAATTTAAAACGTATGGGACTTGACCGTGTATGGCTGTATAAGCAAATCAAAAAACAAGGTTACAAAAATGAAAAAGAGATATTTTTGGGAATATGCGACCGTGAAAATAATGTGTCACTTTATTCGGGAAAATAATGAACCAATATGTAAAAACTGCCGTTGATACCATTTAATGTATCACGGCAGTTTTTTGTGATGGCGGATTTGTTGGACTGACTATTTCATTGTGGCAAAATCTTGTAATCCAGCCAATGAAAAATATCGCAGCGATAATAATAACGAAAGAAATATACCACATATCGCCCTTGTTGAATGCATAAAAATCTATCCGGTCTTCCTTTTCTATTCCGATGACTTCATAATGTACTGTCCTCAAAATAATAGCATAAAATTGTTGTTTTTCAACGAAAAGTGTCAATAACATTTTAAGTCTCTTTCCATAAAAAAGTATTGGTTTCACCCGAATTTTGTAGTATAATAAGTTTATCTGTGCGTTTTGAGCATAGATGAAAAAACAGATCAAATGATTGATTTTTCATTGATGATTGGAGGGGAATTTATGAAATTACATGGTGTCAGAGTTCCGCATAAGAAAAATACTGCCGACAGTCAACCGGTGAAGATGGCAGTACCTTCTACGGTTTCTATCCCTATGTCAATGCATATTGGTAAGCCGGCGAAGGCCATCGTTAAGCGAGGCGATACTGTTAAGGTGGGACAGCTGATCGGTGAAGCTGACGGATTTGTTTCATCCAATATTCATTCCAGCGTTTCCGGTAAAGTGCTGAAAGTTGACGAAATGACGGCGTCCAACGGGTCAAAAGTTTCGTGCGTTGTGATAGAGTCGGACGGAAAACAGGAACTGTCCGAGGAAATTGCTCCGCCGAAAATCAGCGACTTTGAAAGCTTTGTTGCTGCTGTTAAGTACAGCGGTGTTGTTGGATTGGGCGGTGCCGGTTTTCCGAGCTTTGTCAAGCTGAGCGTGAAAGATTTGTCAAAAGTGGAAGCGGTTGTTATCAATGCAGCCGAATGTGAGCCGTATATTACGTCAGATACCCGTACAATGATAGATAAGAGTAAATATGTCTTTAAGGGAATAGAAGCACTCAAAAAATATATGGGTGTCAAACGTTTTGTGATCGGTATCGAGAACAACAAACGGGAAGCTATTCATAAAATGCAAGAGCTGTCCGATCAGACAGAAGGAGTAGAAGTTCATATTCTTCCATCTGTTTATCCGCAGGGCGGCGAAAAAGTGTTGGTGTTCAATACAATGAACCGGATCATTCCCAAGGGCGGTCTGCCGTTGGATGTAGGTGTAATCGTGATTAATGTCACTACCCTTTCTTTTATAGCGGAATATTTGGAAAACGGCATCCCGTTGATAGAAAAATGTGTGACAGTAGACGGTTCGGCAGTGAAAGAGCCTAAAAATGTGATCGTTCCGATTGGTACATCCATAGAAGATTTGCTTGAGGGAGCAGGCGGATTAAAAACTGAACCGGCAAAGGTTCTTTATGGCGGTCCTATGATGGGTATTGCTGTACCGTCACTCAAGGAACCTGTCTTGAAAAATACCAATGCCATCATTGCAATGGATGCAAAAGAAGCAAAACTTCCCAAAACGACTCCTTGTATCGGCTGTGGTGAATGTACCAACCACTGTCCGTTCCGACTGGATCCCAGAGAGATCGCACGTGCCTATCGTCTTAATTCGGGTGAGGATCTGCAAAAGCTTTGTGTTGACCTTTGTATGGAATGCGGCTGTTGTTCCTTTGTCTGTCCTGCCAACAGGCCTCTTGTACAGACCAATAAATTGGCGAAGATAAAGCTTCGTGAATATCTTGCCGCTCAAAAAGCCGGGCAAGAAAAGGAGGGCAAATGATGAATAAATTGATCTCATCGGTATCACCTCACATCTCGGGCAAACGGACAACACAAACGATTATGCTTGATGTGATTATTGCATTGCTGCCTGCAGCGATCGCTTCGGTGATTATTTTTGGACTGAGAAGTCTTTTAGTGATAGGTGTCTGTATAGCAGTATGTGTACTTTCAGAGTTTTTGTTTGAAAAGCTCTGCCAACGTGATAATACCGTTCCTGATTTATCGGCTGTGGTGACCGGCTTATTGCTTGCGTTCAACCTTCCTGTCAGTATTCCGCTGTGGCAGGCGGCTTTTGGCAGTATTGTTGCTATTATTGTTGTCAAACAGCTGTTTGGAGGGATTGGGCAGAATTTTGCCAATCCTGCTATTACAGCAAGAATTATTATGATGACCGCTTTTTCCGGTACGATGACGGCTTGGACGGCACCGGTTACAGCGGATACGGTATCTTCGGCAACACCGCTCGCTGCGGCTGCCAAAGGGGAGATCGCCTCGATGCCTTCGTACCTGACGCTGCTGCTGGGCAACCACGGAGGCTGTCTTGGAGAAACCTGTGCCCTTGCATTGCTGTTGGGAGGTATTTATCTTCTTGCCAAACGGATCATCAGCTGGCATACACCGGTTGCTTTTATTGCAACGGTAGCACTGATGTCACTGATCTGCGGCAAAGATGTACTTTATCAGCTGATGGCAGGCGGTTTACTGCTGGGAGCTTTCTTTATGGCAACGGATTATGCCACGACTCCCTCCACTAAATGGGGTAAAATCATTTTCGGTATCGGCTGCGGACTGATCACGGTACTTATTCGTTTTTGGGGCAATCTGCCCGAGGGCGTGTCTTTTTCCATTTTGCTGATGAACCTGCTGACACCTTACATTGCCAAGATGACACGCAATAAACCCCTTGTCGGAGGTGCAAAGTGATGAAAGATATATTAAAACCGATCATTGTACTTGCCTCTATTTGCCTGATCGTTACAGCACTGTTGGCTTATGTCAATACCATCACGGCACCGATCATCCAGGCGGCGGAGGAACAGACGGCGGCACAGGCAAGAGCAGAAGTGCTCAAAGAAGCTGACGATTTTGAATTATTGAAAATAAAAAAGCTTCCTGAAGGAGTGACAGAAGCTTATAAAGGCAGCGGTGACTCCGGTTATGTATTTATGATGACACAAAAGGGATATGGCGGCGACATTAAACTGATTTGCGGTGTGCGCCCCGATGGCAGTATTGAATCTATTAAGACACTGTCCCACAGCGAGACCGGAGGTATTGGTTCCCGTGTGGTAGACAACGATTCCGGCTACAGAGAAAAGTTTGAGGGTAAAACCGTCAATAATTATCAGGATGTAGATGCTGTTTCGGGTGCTACCATTTCTTCTACAGCCTATAAAAAGGCCATTGCTTCTGCGTTTGAAGCGTTTAAGGCAGTAAAGGAGGCAAAACTGTGAGTACACTTAAAAATTTTACAAAGGGAATTATCAAAGAAAATCCCGTTCTGGTGCTCGTTCTCGGAACCTGTCCGACACTTGCTACCTCAACCAGTGTATTGAATGCTCTCGGTATGGGAGCAGCAGCTACCATCGTTTTGCTTTGTTCCAATATTGTTATTTCTGCACTGCGTAACGTCATTCCTGATAAAGTACGTATTCCATGTTACATTGTTTTGATTGCCGGTTTTGTGACTATGGTACAGATGCTGGTTAAAGCATTTGCACCTGCACTGGATCAATCGCTTGGTATTTATCTGCCGCTGATCGTTGTTAACTGTATCATTCTCGGCAGAGCGGAAATGTTTGCCAACAAAAATAAGGTATTTGATTCTGCGATTGATGCATTGGGAATGGGTGCGGGCTTTACGCTGGCATTGTTTCTGATGGCGACCATTCGTGAAATTTTCGGCAACGGTACGTTTGCCGGATGGGAGATCCCTGTACTGATTGATAATCATATCTCTATTCTGACGATGGCTCCGGGAGGATTTTTCGTATTTGGATTGCTGATTGCTGCGGTCAACAAGCTTGGAAAACATAAGCCCAAAAAGAAAGATTTTGGCTGTGAGGGTTGTCCTCAGGCAGGAGCCTGCGGCAAAACAAGCTGTGATGAGAAGAAAGAGGAGGTAGCCGAAAATGACTAAGCTGATTATTATACTGTTGTCGGCAGTTTTTATTAATAACTATGTATTGTCACGTTTTCTGGGTATTTGTCCTTTTCTGGGTGTTTCCAAAAAGCTTGATTCGGCAACGGGAATGAGTCTTGCAGTTATCTTTGTTATGTTGATGGCAACCGCAGTAACCTATCCAATACAATTCTTTCTTCTGGATCCGAATGGATTGGGTTATTTACAGACGATTGTCTTTATTTTAGTGATTGCCGCATTGGTACAGTTGGTAGAAATCGTACTCAAACGATATATTCCCTCTCTTCATAAATCTCTTGGTGTATATCTGCCGTTGATCACCACCAACTGTGCTGTTCTGGGTGTTACCATTCTGAATATTGATGAGGGATATACATTTATAGAAGCTATGGTCAACTCACTTGGCAGCGGTCTGGGATTTTTCCTTGCTATGGTAATGTTTTCGGGAGTACGTTCTACCATAGAGGGCAGTGATGTTCCCGAAAGCTTCAAGGGACTGCCCATTACGTTGGTTGCCGCTGCCATTACCTCACTTTCGTTCCTTGGCTTCGGCGGAGTGATCGAAAATTTGTTTGCTTAACGGAGGTGCTTGAAAAATGGAAGCAATTCTTACTGCGGTAATACCTGTAGTGATCATTGGAATTATTTGCGGTGCTGTACTGGTCATCGCCTCAAAGCTGATGGCAGTTAAGGAGGATGAAAGATTTCCGGCTGTCAGAGAATGCTTACCCGGTGCGAACTGTGGTGCCTGCGGATTTGCCGGCTGTGACGGATATGCCAAGGCACTTTGCGAAAATTCCGATACACCTGCCAATTTGTGCGTTCCGGGAGCAGATGGCGTAGCCAAACAGCTTAGCGAGATACTAGGAGTCGCATTTGAAGACGTTGTGGAGCAGGTAGCAGTGGTACACTGTGCGGGAAACTGCCATAAAACACAGGATAAAGTGGATTATCAGGGAATACAGAGCTGTGCTGCTGCCAAACTGATGTATGGCGGTAAAGGCAGCTGTACATACGGTTGTCTGGGACTGGGCGACTGTATGAATGCTTGTCCTCAAAATGCGATTGAGATCAAGGATGGTGTGGCACACGTCAATACAAAGGAATGTATTGGCTGTGGTATTTGTACCCGAACTTGTCCTAACCATTTGATCTCATTGGTGCCCGACGTAGAGAAAGTGGTTGTCACCTGCAGCAACTGCGATAAAGGAGCAGTAACACGCAAAGTGTGTTCCAACGGTTGTATCGGATGTAAAAAATGTGAGCGTGTCTGTCCGTCCGGTGCCATCAAAGTAGTGGATAATGTTGCCGTTATTGATTATAAAAAATGTAATGACTGCAAAGACTTTGGTGTATGTGCCAAAAACTGCACCACAGGTTGTATTATGATCTCAGACTTGAGGGGAATGCACAGTGTAAAAAAAGAAACTTGATAGATTGACATTTTTAGATGCAATTATTCTGGCAGATACCGATTGATGAAAGAACAATCGGTATCTGTTTTTTTATGGGCAGACAGACTTTTGATGGATGTGAATGAATATTATCACTAAGGATCACATTGAAAACTTATCGTGAGAACCTATTGTTATTTCGATGAATATAATGTTTGTATCGGGAAATTTTGCTTGTAGTTACTCGAAAAATATGTTATAGTATAGACTGTGAAGTTAAAAAATCGGGAGGGTTAAAAATGGTTTTTGATTTGTTTGTTTTATTGATCATTGCTTTCTTCGTGATAAGCGGATACAAAAAGGGCGTCATATATTCTGTACTGGGAATGTTTGGTTCTCTTGTTTCGGCGGCACTATCCTCATTTGTGGCATCATTTTTGGCGTCAACTGTTTATCAAACCCTGTTTATGGACAAAATACAAGATACAGTAGCTGCTTCACTGGAAACGCTTACCGGTGCTTCCGGTGCCTCTGAAAAAGCACAGTGTCTCTTCAACTCTTTACCCGACGTAATGATCAATGCATTTGAATTAATGGGAATTAATAACAACAGTTTGGCAGAACAAATATCCTCTACCGGTCTTTCTGTTCCTGAATTGATTGAGTCTATGATCAGACCTACTGTCATTAATTTAATCACAATCGCATTGTCGGCACTTTTGTTTATGATTTTTGTTACTGTTTTAAAAATTGTTGCGAACATATTAACCAAAACGATTGATTTTGCAAACCTTAGTATGGCAAATAAAATGGGCGGAGCTATATTGGGGATGGCAGAAGCCGTGATCATTATTATGATATTTGGAATGGTAATGCATTTTACAATGATGTTTTTCAGCCCCGATAATTATGCAGCCGTTCAGGCAATGATCGACAGTTCCTATTTGTATGGAGGTATTTATAAGCTTAGTATTCCGGATGCCATTATTTCCGCTATGTCTGCTATATAAACCGAATATACGCAATAACTGACGAAAGGAGTTTTACGATTGGATAAGGTAACATCCAGCATAAAAAGAAATCTTACCGTACCCAATTTCCTGACGCTGTTAAGGATAGTGGTTATTATCCCTTTGGTAAAATTTTTGCTCAATGAAAATTACATCGGTGCAGGTGTGATGATGTTGATTTCTGCGGTAAGTGATATGTTTGACGGACTGATTGCCCGCAAATTTAATTTGATTACACAATTAGGAAAAATACTGGATCCCATTGCAGACAAACTGACTTTGATTGCTGTAGTAATCTGTATTAATATCTTGTATCCTTCATTGTTGATTTTGGTTATTGTATTGTTTTGCAAAGAATTATTGATGCTCAGTGGAGGCTGTATCCTTTTAAAGCTAAAAATAAAGCCACCTGCCGCCAAATGGTACGGAAAAATGTCAACAGCTATTTTTTATACTTCTGTTGTTACTATCGTATTGTTTAAAGCGATATGGAACATTACCAACAAACCAATGCTTATCACAATGTTTGCGATAACAACGGCAGCAATGATTTTTTCACTGGTGAATTATGCTATTTTATTTTTTAAGCTCATTCAAGAAAGAGAAAAGAAAGAAAAAGACAAAAAAACGGATAATTTTATAGACAATGACATATAAAATGTGTTATGATAAACAATCATAGAAAACAGCAAATGCTTTTGCTGAAAGGAGCCAAATAATATTATGATGCTTTGTTCAAAATGTAATAAACGTCCTGCAGTGGTATTTGTTTCCAATACTGCCGACAGTTCAAATACGGTAGGTTACTGTCTGGTCTGTGCCAAGGAGATTGGTATTAAGCCTGTAACCGATATAATGGAAAAAATGGGAATATCCGAAGAAGACCTTACTATGATGCAGGAACAGATGGGTGAATTGATGGAATCCGGATTTATGCCCGACGAAACAGGGGATATGTCTGATTCTGCCGAAGGGGAAGAGGACGATTTCAGCAGGGGAGGAGCTTCCACATTTCCTCCGTTTTTTAAAAATCTGTTTTCTTCTCAGGAGCCATCGGACTCACTTTCCGAAACAAAGCCCAACAGCGATAAAAAGCAGGGAAAAGCAGATAATACAAAACGTGAAAAAAAGCGTAAACGCAAACACCTTGATTTATACTGCACTGACCTTACACAAAAAGCGAGGGACGGCAAACTTGACCGTATTATCGGACGTGAAAAGGAACTTGACAGAGTGATACAGATACTCAGCCGCCGTACCAAAAATAACCCTTGCCTGATCGGTGAACCCGGTGTCGGTAAAACAGCGATTGCAGAAGGCCTTGCGTTGAGAATTGCCGCAGGAAATGTACCTCTTCGACTGCGTAACAAAGAAATTCATCTTCTTGATATGACGGCCCTTGTGGCAGGAACACAGTTCAGAGGTCAATTTGAAAGCCGAATTAAGGGCTTGATCGATGAGGTGAAAGCGGATGGTAATATCATTCTTTTTATCGACGAGGTACACAGCCTTGTCGGAACAGGCGAGTCGGAAGGCTCAATGAATGCAGCTAATATTATGAAGCCATCTCTTTCTCGTGGCGAGATACAGGTGATAGGTGCTACTACGTTCAATGAATACAGAAAATACATAGAAAAAGATGCCGCTCTGGAAAGACGCTTCCAACCTGTAACGGTGGCAGAACCTTCTATACAGGAAACCATAGAAGTTATTTTAGGAATAAAGTCCTATTACGAAACTTATCATAGAGTTACAATGTCTGATGACATCGTTAGAAAAACCGTAGTTCTCTCGGAAAGATATATTACTGATCGTTTCCTTCCGGATAAAGCAATCGATCTCCTTGATGAATCCTGTACTTATGCCGCTCTCAGAAATAAGCAGTTAGAGGATTATGACAGAGATACAGCCCATCTCAAAGAACTTCAGGAAGAGGAGGAAGAATTGTCCTCTCAGTCTGAAATTGACTACGAAAAGCTCGCTAATACTCGGTTTAACATTGCAAAGCTGAAAAAACAGATTGACGAAACAGATGAAACATCCCTCGAAGCTGCTGTTACCGAAGAAGATATTGCTCACGTAATTGAACTTTGGACAGGGATACCGGCATCTAAAGTACAGGAAAATGAGCTTAATAAGCTTTCTGATCTGGAAGCTCACCTGAAATCAAAGGTTATTGGACAGGATGAGGCAGTAAAGGCTTTGGCAGCCGCTGTCAAACGCAGTCGTGTACAAATAAGTCCTCGCAGAAGACCGGCTTCATTTATTTTTGTAGGACCGACAGGCGTAGGTAAAACAGAACTGGTAAAGGTACTGTCTGAGGATTTATTCAACACACCGGAAACATTGATAAGGTTGGATATGTCGGAATTTATGGAAAAACATTCTGTGTCCAAAATTATTGGCTCACCGCCGGGATACGTGGGTTATGAAGAGGCAGGTCAGGTAACGGAAAAGGTTCGCCGTCGACCTTATTCTGTTCTGCTTTTCGATGAAATTGAAAAGGCACATCCCGATGTTTTAAATATTCTTCTTCAAATACTCGATGAAGGCGTACTTACGGATGCACAGGGAAGAAAAGTTAACTTCAGCAATACTGTCATCGTAATGACATCGAATGCCGGCAGTGAAAGACGTGAAAATGCACTTGGATTTGCCAAAACACAGGCGGAGGCCACCAATGAAAAAGTAAGGGCAGCACTTTCAGAATTTCTCCGTCCGGAGTTTTTGAGCAGACTGGATGAGATTATCATTTTCAAACAGTTGTCAGAAGACGATTTCGTCAAAATTGCTGCATTGATGCTCAATGAATATGTTGAGTCATTAAAAGAAAAGGGAATTGCATTCAGCTTTGATGAAGCAGCACAGCGTATTCTGGCTAAAAAGTCGTATGGCGGCAAAAGCGGCGCCCGTGATCTTAGAAATCTTATTCGTCGGGAAGTGGAAGACCGGATTGCTTCTGCTATTGTTGACAGTAAAATGAATACTATTTCGTCTATCAAGGTTACAGCAGACAATGAAAATATCCAATTGGAAGTATTGTAATCAAAAATAGAAAAAATTAGAAAAAATTTAAAAAAAGTACTTGACAAACTGCGACGGGTATGGTAATATAATAACCGTCGCTGACACGCGGGTGTAGTTCAGTGGTAGAACCCCAGCCTTCCAAGCTGGTTGTGTGGGTTCGATTCCCATCACCCGCTCCACTTGCGCCAAT
>CADCOE010000006.1 GCA_902802985.1 uncultured Ruminococcus sp. | reverse complement strand
GCTCCACAGGGCAAGGATAACGGCTAACGGCCGCCGGGGGTGACCCCAGGGAAAGTGCAACAGAGAGATACCGCCTGCTTCGGCAGGCAAGGGTGGAAAGGCGAGGTAAGAGCTCACCGGCACACAGGAGACTGTGTGGCCATGTAAACCCTATCCGGAGCAACACCGACAGGAAGTGCTATCATCGGCCCGATGGCTTCCGACGGGTGGCATTGAGCAGTATCGGTAACGGTCTGCCAAGATAGATGGCTGTTCACGACAGAACCCGGCTTATCGTTTCACTCATTACTTTGATCAAAAGAGCATCGCAAAAATTGCGGTGCTTTATTTGATGCGGCAGTTTGGTATATTTTTAGTGTCAACCTCTTTTAAACAATCGATAAGTATGGTATAATACAAATAAAATTTTATCAACTATGTCAATGAAAGGAGATGGATGAAATGAAAAATGATTCTTTCAACAAAACAAAAGCAAAAATAACGAAAATGAAATTCGAGTTTCTACTCCTCAATATCGCACTCTTTATTCTGGGACTTCTGATGGTAATGTTTCCAACAGGATTTAACAATATGATTTGCATTGCCATCGGTATCGGCTTGTGCATATGGGGAATTATCCGTATTGTGTCCTACGTATCCACTAAAAAAGAAGAAATATTTGGTTCATTCGGACTGGTACAAGGCTGTGCAATGATCGGTTTTGGTACTTATTTTCTGGTACATCCCGACATATTCGCTAAAATAGTGGGGGCAGCCATTGCTATCACTCTTTTGGTTACGGCAGTTGTTAAAATACAGTACGCATTTGATTTTCTTAAATTGGAAACAAAATACTGGTGGATCCACTTCATTGGTGCCCTGATTATGGCATTGTGCGGTATTTTTGCCTTTATTAAGCCATTTGGAACAGCTAACCTGATTATGATGTTTATGGGAATTTCACTTTTGTTCAGCAGTCTTTGGGACATCATCACTGTTGTGTATATCTTCCGTTCTCTTTCCAAAAAAATGTCCAAAAACTCAGGTGAATATATCAATATTCCAAAAGAAGACATCAGCGATGACTGAACATTTTTAACCGTAATGTTCGCAATATACAAAATCAATATTAAAGATACAATCAAGATATTGCATCCTTGCCTTGCCTGTCCCACAAAGAAGCGACAACTAAGCCATTGGTACAAAGATTACGAAAGGAAAGCAAATCAAGGGCAATCATTCCGCCTGTGGAGAGTTAGTAGGTCACAAGGACAATGAAGTGGGAAGCCCATCAACTTTACACAGTGGATAGTTCACAATAATTAATGTAATTCTGTTAAAAATGAATAAATGTTGGTAATAAATTACGATTGATTTATTCTGGTTTTCGGGGTAATATACTATATATGTTCTCTTATTTTGGATCTTATATATCAGTTTGTTAAATTTAATGGAAAGGAAACCTATGGTTTTGAAAAACAATACCCTCCATTCAAATGAAAATAGCCGTCTGAAAAGCGTGGGCCGTTTTTTCAGAGAAGCATTTACTATTGATTTCAATAAACCGTTAAGTATCAAAAATCAATTTATGGTAATGTTTGTGACGCTGTTTATATCTACAGTTTTATTTGGTGTATTGTGCTTTATCAATAATACACAAGTGGCGGAACCCCCCAAACAACCGGCAAAACCCACTGCAGTACAATCTCAAAAACAAACAAGTCGTCAGGAAAGCTCTCAAAAAGTGATCCTCAATACAGAATTGATGAAAAAAGTTGATATTATTTCGCTGCCTTATGAAGAAATACATAATGGTGAGCTTATTCTTGTCAATAAAGAACATCAATGTACTCACAATGGTGAAAGTGTGGTATCTCTTCTGAATGTCAAAACAGGAACCTATGTTGTTGCGGATGCTTCTGTTAGTGTGGATCAAGGTATTGTAGATAATGTCAATCATATGTTTGATGATTTTTATGATATATATGGAGAAAGTAAAGTGATGATTGCCTGTGGCTATCGAAGCAGTGAACTGCAATCGGAGCTTTATGAGGCAGAAACTGACCGTGAAGGAGAGGATACTGCCGATATATGGGTCGCACCTCCGGGTTACAGCGAACATCAGACAGGTTATGCCTTTGATCTTGATTTGATGGTGGAAGATGGTGGTATCGGAATTGACTACGATGGAAAAGGAAATTATTCGTGGCTTAACGAAAATTGTTGTCAATATGGGTTTATTGTACGTTACCTTGAGGGAAAAGAAAATATTACAGGATATGAGTATGAACCTTGGCATTTTCGATATGTTGGAGTGCCTGCCGCTACTTATATTATGGAAAATGAACTGACACTCGAAGAATATATGGACACCGTTCAAAAATACAGCATCCAAAAACCGTTAATGATCAAAGGTATTAACGATGAAGTATGGTACACATATTATGTGCCTGCTCAGGAAAAAGACAAAACGGAGGTACCTGTCCCTCAGAATTATAGCTATACTATTTCGGGAGATAATTTCAGCGGATTTATTGTAACAGTAACTATATCATAAATGTGGGAGGAGCAATCCTCCCCTTTTTCTTACTGTCTATATTGGTGATTTGTGTTATTTTTTTGTATTTAAAAAGGAATAAATTTATTAATAAATTATACAAGTGTGTTGCAAAATATAAAAAATCATAGTATAATTATAAAATAGTCATTATAAGATTAGGATAGGGTTTACTGCCCTAATGTCTATGTTCTACACAAACCGAGAAAGGTTTGTAGATGACGGGTATAATAAAAAGCAACATTTTTTGAAAAATGGTGTTTTTGATTGTGCCAACGTGGAGAAATCAGGTTTTTTATACGCAGCAGATCCGTGTGTGATTTGCAACAAAAATTGATAGGAGATGTTAAAATGGGAATTATTAAAGCAGTAATGAACTCTATCGGCGGAGGACTCGCCGATTCGTATCTTGAATGTTTCCGTCCAGGTCCTATGGGCAGAACGACGGTAGTGGTACCGGGAGTATTCCGTGATGCCGGACAAAACAGAAATACGAATACCAAACGTCTTAATAATGTTATTTCAAACGGTTCTATCATTGAAGTAGGTCCCGGACAGTTGATGTGTGTTGTTGACGGCGGTCGTGTTGTTGATTACTCCGCAGAGCCGGGTTATTTTCAGGTTTCCAACTCCAGTGTCCCGTCTTTTTTTAATGGTAAGGAATCTATTATGCCTGCTATTAGAGAAAGCCTGGACCGTATTCGATTTGGCGGCAACGAATATCACGAACAGAGAGTTGTTTACATCAACTTGCGTACTATTGAAGGTATCAAATTCGGAACAAGAACGCCGGTTCCCTTCTATGATGAAAAATACAAAATTGATGTCGCTGTTCGTGCCAATGGTCAGTTTTCTATTAAAATTGTTGATCCGTGGAAGTTCTTTAATGAGGTCATTCCCAGCGAGTGTGTAACAGATGGAGTTGCTCTGGATGCGGAACGCTTTATCAACGAAACATTTATGTCTGAATTTTTGGGAGCTCTTGGTGAGGCACTCAGCGGTATTTCCTGCGATGGTATTCCTTTGTCGAGAATTCCTACACAAACAACCAAGGTTTCTCAATATATGGCCAATGCACTCGATTCCGTATGGAAGGAGTCAAGAGGTATTGAAATTCAAAATGTAGGTTTTAACAGCCTTACTTATGATGAAGATACACGTAAGCTGCTTCAAAGAAGAAACGATGCAGCTATTTATACCGATCCCTCCATTCAGCAGGCGTTTATTAACACTTCGATTGCAAGGGGCATTGAAGCAGCCGGTTCTAATTCAGGCGGAGCAACAGTCGGATTTATGGGAATGAATATGGCAATGAATGCCGGCGGTAATTTTATGGGTCAAGTTAATAATACGCTGCAGCAGCAACAAATGCAGCAGCAAGCCGCACAACAACAAGCCGCACAACAACAGGCTGCACAACAACAGGCTGCACAACAACAGGCTGCTGCGCAGAATGGCTGGAAATGTTCTTGTGGACATAGCGGTAACACAGGTAAGTTTTGTGCAGAGTGTGGTGCTCCAAAACCCACAGAGAGCAGTTCGTGGAAGTGTCCGTCTTGCGGAGCTGAAAATACAGGTAAATTCTGTGCTGAATGCGGAGGTAAAAAACCTGTCGACAAACCCAAAAAGGTGAAATGCGATAAATGCGGTTTTGAACCCGATATTAGTCAGGCTATCCCCAAGTTCTGCCCGAATTGCGGAGACCCGATCAACGAGGCCGACTATCTGTAAGAATAGAGGTGTTTGTCCGTTTTCCCTATCGATGGAAACAGGCAGACACCTATATTATGAAAAGAGGTGACGATGGTGTACTCAGAGTACACCTATTCTAATGGAAACAGTTTCTTATAAATGTATTAACTGTGTTGCCCCTCTGCAATATAATGCGGCTAAACAAAAGTTTACCTGCGAGTTTTGCCAGAGTGAGTTTACCGAAACAGAACTGAAAGAACATTGGGGAGAATTGGACGAACAACTGAACAATGAATCACGCACTGAACCGGAAACAACGTCTGATCCGAATGACTTTAACGGCAATGCAGCGATCTATACTTGTCAAAACTGTGGTGCAGAAGTAATTGCAGAAAAAACAACGGCGGCAACATTTTGTGTTTATTGCCATAATCCGGTTGTTATTTCTAACCGACTGGCAGGGGCATATAAACCTGATATGGTGATCCCCTTCAAGATTTCCGAAGAAGAAGCACAGAACCGATTTTTTGAATTCTGCGGAAAAAAAAGTTTTCTTCCCAAGAAGTTCGTTTCTCATGCACAGCTTGATATGATGAAAGGGGTCTATTTCCCCTATTGGCTTGTGGATTCTTTGAAGGACGGCGGAATTGAGGCAACGGCCAAAAAGGTTCGCAGATGGACTCAGGATGGTTATGAATACAAAGAAACCAAAACTTATAAAATTAAACGGCAAGGCAAAATTGACTTTAAGGGATTTCCTTGTTCTGCCTTCAAAAATGAAGATAGAAATGCTATGAAATATGTCAATCCATATGATGATAATGATCTGAAAAACTTTTCGATGGCTTATTTGTCAGGTTTTCTTGCTGAAAAGCGTGATACGGAAAGAGCAGATGTGCAATCGCAGGTTGACAAAGACCTTAAGGAATATGCAAAGAAAATCTATAAAGATACCATCGACAGTGATTACACTTTGATCACGGTTGACGCTATGGATCTCAGAACTGTGCGTGAGTCGTGGAAATATGCAATGATGCCTGTGTGGCTGATGAATTTTACTTATGAAAATAAAACATATATGTATGCTATGAACGGTCAGACCGGAAAAAATTACGGAGAACTTCCTTGTGACAAAGGAAAGCTTGCGATATTTGGTATTATTCTGTTTCTCATTCTGACTGCGATAGGTCTGCTGGGAGGTTATTTTCTGCTATGAAAAAGTATTTAGTAAAGCTGTCAGCAGTTCTCTTGGCAATGATGGCATTGACATTCTGTACAGCTTTTATGGTGTCTGCGGCACCAAGTAATGAGAATGAACTATCTATGTCAGATTACAGTCTTGCTGAAAGTACAGAAGAAGTAGAAATCAGCTCAGCGGTTTCTCAAAGTAATCAAAATTCTGTTGAAAATTCTGCTGCTGAGCAGACCGCTAAAAAATCTAAAAACAAATCACGAGATTGGGCTAAAATTATTCTGATCTCGGTGGGAGTAAGTGCGGTAATCACTCTCATATGGGTATTGTCTATTTATCATAGCTATAAAACCAATGGAAGAACAGAACCATATCCATATAACCAAAAGGCTCCGTTAGAGCTGAAACTTTCTGAGGATATTTTGATTGACACGAATGTGGAAAGAAAGAAAATTACAAAAAGCAACTGATATTTCTTAGCGTCAACTATATAAAGTATGTCATTGGTTATGGGTTGCCAACAGTTTTGGCAGCGAGTTTTCGGAACTTGCACGAAACAAATTTTGACACTTCTTTGTGTTGTATAGGGGGATTAACTTGAGATTTGATGTAATGCCTGTTGCTACTGAAAAACAGATTATTGAAATAGAAGAGGCTGCACATTATGTCTGGCACAATTATTACAAAGATGTTTTTTCAAAAGAGCAGATTGACTATATGCTCGAAAAATTTCAGTCCAGAAATGCTTTAAAACAACAAATGTCAGAGGGATATATTTATTATATGCTGATGTCCGATGGAAATCTTGCAGGATATACTTGTGTGCTGCTAAAAAGTGACTACGCCTGTATTTCCAGATTGTATATTAAACCGGAATATAGACGACAAGGACTTGCTAAGCGTACGCTGGCACATTTTGAGGCGATTTTTTCCAACGAAGAACTGGGGTTTGATTATATCAAAAAATTGAGACTGAATGTGGAAAGAAAAAATAAATTTGCTATTAATGTTTATGAACATCTCGGTTTTCAAAAAGTTAAATCTGTCGATACTGATATTGGCGGAGGTTTTGTATGCAGGGAATATATAATGGAGAGAAAGGTATCCAAACAGTCAGGTAGATGATAAATTATGGGTAAAAAATTAAAAGCATATATCCGCAGCTTTCAGAAATTGCTTGAAAGCAATCAAAAAATAGAAAACATTGATGCAATAAAAAAAGAGCTGCTGACAGAAATTCAGTTTTGGCAGCACGAGAGGTTCATTCATCTGATTGTCACTGTTTTGTTTGCACTGTTGACAATGATGGTTGTTGTTTCACTGTTTTTTTATAAAAGTATTTTTGTTTTGGTTCTTCTTGCGATGCTAATGGTGCTTCTGATCCCGTATATCAGACATTACTACATACTTGAAAATGGCGTACAGACATTGTATACTTTTTATGAAGAACTAACAAGACGTGAGGGAAACATTCCGGAAGAATTGGTTCCCCAATCGAAATAATGGCAACTTTATTTGCTATTATAAAACCTCTTAAAAAATAACAAAATACCTGCAGCAGATATTTCAATCGGCTGCAGGTATTTTGTTATATCACATCTCTATATATTGGGAAACCTTGCCCCCACCGCCTAAAGTCAGCTGAGATTGCGGTTGCCATTTTTTCAAATCACCACTACTTGAATAAAAACACACTGCGGATAATTCATTTTATGAAAATATCCGCAGTACTTGATTGACATTATTTTTTCTTTTTACCGGACAGAACAACCAGAAGGATGATAACAGCTAAAGATACAAGAACAATCGCACCAATCACGATATATTTTGTTGCTTCATCTCCCGTATATTCAAAAAGAGTAGACTGTGAAACTTCAGGCTTAGAGCTGACAACGGAAGGTGTACTGCTCGGTGTACTTGACTGTACAGAACTTTCCGGAGTACTGGGTTTGCTTGACTCCGGCTTTGAGGACTCTTCCGGAGTATTCACAAAGTTAAGAACTACCGGTTCTCCTGTTTCCGCAACATATACTTCATTCTCAAGCTTCAGCTTGCTTGCGGAAGAAATTTCAAACAAAAGCGGGGTGTTGTTCAAAACAAATCCCTCGGGAGCCTTGGTTTCAATAAAACGATACTGGAAGAAGGGAAGATTTTGACATACAATCTGACCTTTGGCATTTGTGACCAAATCTTCAGATACTGTTACCCAGTAAAAATCACCATCCTCATCTGTTCCTGTTTCATACTTAGCAAGATCAGCAGGTTCTTCTCCATAATAGGATTTACGTTCCAATTTAAAGTGTGCCCCTGCAAGTGGTTTCGTATCATCACCAATTTTATTAAGAATAACAGATCCTTTAAACCTGTCATCTATATCATCAATATATTTTGCTTCGATCGTTACATCTTTGACAGGAGCAGACTCCGCATCAAAGCTGTATGGAAGTGACAAAAGGATCGGTGAAATATAAGCCAGATAAAATTTATCTGTTTGTGTAATAAGATAAACCCTATCATCAGCAGCAAGCCCTGTAAAATATGCGTTACCGTCCTCTGTTACCGTTGTCTTTACTTTTACAGCAACGCTATGATCTAATGCATATTCAGAAAGAGCATAAGAAGCTTTTTGGGCATCTGATGAATCTACCAATTTGGTTGTTTCCAGCTTGCAGTCCTTAAACTCATCGCTCAATGTGATCTCACCGGTATCATGTGAATAGGTACCAACTTCGTAAAGATTTAAACCGATACCTTTTGCCGGTTTCTTTAATGTCATAGTAATACTTCCATCACCATCGCTGGCGGTATCATCCAGAGCCGAGGTCGAAATCAATCCGCCTAAGCATACTACACAGAGTACCATACACAAAGCTGTTATTCTAGTGATCCAACGCTTTTTCATAATAAATCCTCCCAAAAAACATATCATTCAGGGTTTGCATTTTGTTGCTTTCTATCATCATTTTCTTTTTTCTTACCTCTGCGTTTTCTGCCGGGGAATAAAAGAATAACAATAATAACTACAATTACAAAGACAATCAATGCCGTTGCCGCATACCACACTATCGTTCTGACAGGAAGCTGCTTTTCCGAAGAATGCACCACCGGCCACGGATAAGTGTTTTCCATTGTCTGCGTTTCATAAGGTACACGCTCACCGCGTACTAACAGCCTGTGACTGTTAATACCATAAGGGGTACAGGTAAGCAGCGTTACATAATCTTTATCATCTTGAATTTGAATATCCGATAGTTCATGTGGAAGAACGGTTTTTATCTGATCCACCTGATATTTTAGCACTTTATCCAGAGTGTGAATATAAAAAGCATCTCCTATTTTCATCTGATCAAGATCGGTAAACAGTTCAGCCGACGGCAAACCGGTATGACCCGCTAATACAGAATGAGTGCTTTTACCGCCTATCGGCAGCGAAGATCCTTCCATATGTCCAATTCCCTTTTGCAGAACATCATCATCCAAACCGTGATAAATCGGCAAATAAACACCAATTTTGGGTATCTCTACGTAACCGATTGCTTCAGCCACTGCCAGAACCTGATCATAGTCAAGGACAGAGTCAGCATTTGTATCAACGGACGCAAGTGCTGCATTATACCGTTGGGCATCTCGCTCTGCCTTACGGAGAGCATCATTACCCAAATTTTGAATAATTTCATCGTAAGAATTAATCTCTGTACGAGCGGTATAGGATTGCAGCCAGTTACTGGCAATCGGATACATAAACACGGCTAAACCAATCAATAAAAGAAGAAATATACCCACAAGAGGAAGCCGTTTTTTGATATGTTGCGTTACTTTAGACATCAGTGCCTCCCGAGGTTAAATCATCATTTTTCAAATGCCGGGACGAAGATTTTTTAACAAAAGCCAGCATCACCCAAATGCAGGCTACTGCAAAAACAACAACCGATGCAATGACAATCATCCAAACAACAGCCATTTGCTGGTTAATCTGCGTAGACAAACCGTTTTCCGCAGAAGAATGATACGACTGTTGTGCAACCGCATCGTCATCGGAACCGGGCTGATACTCGATCCTCGTGCCCCTCACCAACAGGCGTTTATCATTAATACCATAAGGGGTACACGTTAACAGTGTAACATAATCCTGTTTTTCCTCTACAGAAAGCAATCGTGTATCTTTCGGAGAAACAGCAGCAATATGGTCAACCTGATAGGCAAGTGTTTCATTTAAAATATGAATATAAAAAACATCCCCTTTTTTTACTTGATCAAGCTTTGTAAACATCTCCGCAGACGGAAGCCCGGTATGTGCCGATATAACCGAATGGGTGTTTTCGCCGCCTATGGGCAAGGATGTCTTTTCAAGCAAACCACAACCTTTAAAAAGTACCTCATCACTTGTGCCATAATAGACAGGTAAATAAACGTTAATGGTTGGAATTTCGACATAACATATTAAATCATCTTCACCGTTCAGTACGGTAGCAAGAGGACTGTCATAATTTTGCTCATAAATTTCCTTATTATATTGCTGTGCTTTGCTCAGTTTTTCCTTTACCTCGGATTGATCCATCCGACGTACCGTTTCATCATATCCGTTGATCACCGTTTTGGCACTGTTCAATGACATTATGTTACTGAGCATAGGATATATAATAGACGCAACACCGACAAAATAAAGGCAGCCAATCGCAATCAATATCAATATGGTCTTTTTTTTGGAAGAAGTCAATGCTTACTTTCCTTTCATTGGTTTTCCAAAAGGTTTGCTCAAAAAATGACCAAGCCTTTTGGAAAACCTGCTCCCGAAATACGGGAGCAGATTTTATCATCATATAGTATAGCCGACAATATGAGGGGAACACATTACTAAAAAGTCAAGAATTATTCTTCAACTTTTCTTTTCTTCATATATATTACAAACATAGTACCTGCAAGAAGTACGATTGCAGCACCGCCAACAGTAAAGAGGATAGTACCCATTCCGCCTGTGCCGGGGAGATTCTGACCCTGTATATTGTTAACAGTGACAGTGTTGGTGGTTGTAGCACCTGTCACTGTATATACCGTAGCATCAGTAAGACCGTTATCTGTTTCAGCATTTATTTCTACTACCTGATTCGCAGCTTTCTGATAACCGTCCGGTACATGTGTTTCTACTAATGTGTATGTACCAGCAGCAAGACCGGTAAATGTTTTACTTGTTGTTGTTGTTGATGTTGTAAAGGTATCAATCGGTGTACCTGTCGGTGTTGTATCTCCAGGGAAGCTACCCTTATAAAGTTCAAATGTTGCCCCTGCAATCTTTGTTTCACTTGAACCATTAAATTGCTTTACAAGGTCAAGTTTTGTTGTATAAACTTTGGTTTTTTCAGTTTTAGTATCTGAATCTCCACCATCTACATAGTTATTGTCATAAGTCAGCGTTGCATCATTCGGGTTAGCCTGTGTTGATGTAGTTGTTGAAATAAGCGCACTATCATTGATCACAGCATCAAATGTGATAGTAATTGTTGCATTAGGGTTATTTACAACATACGCATCTGTAAGTGTAACAGTAAAACCACCGTCACCATTGGTAGTGGTTATTGTATATTCCGGAGTTGTTTCATTAAAAGCAGTTCCAGTTGTTGATACAACAATCGTTGATGCGTGTGGTGTTGAGTCTTCCTCACCATTAATCGTTGCTTTATTGTCACCATCATAAATAGTGATACCATGACTCGGATTATCAGTAATTTCATAATCGGTAATATCCAGCTCTCCGGCGTTAACTTTTGCCTTTACCTTCTCTGAATAACTAGGAATGGTTGAGGTAATCGTATATTCATGTACACAACCTACTTTGCCCTCACCAGTTCTGTTAGAGTTTGACGAATATGAACCATCACCCTTGACACCTGTGATATGTTTGTGAAATGTCACACCACTAGTTTTTGACGTGAGTTTAAAAATATCATCATCAGTTGTTGTATCATCATTACCTATTGAGAAAAGGACCGGAGCGGCATTCATACCATTACCGACTGTTGTTGCGATCGCAAGGTAGTAGCCTGGCGCAAGATCTGTAGGAGCTCTATCACTCGATGAAATGGTATAATCTTTTGCGATAGAGTTATCATTAACTATACCAACCAAAGCTTGTGCAAATTCCTGTTTCTCCGCAGCCGAAGCATCACTCTTCGCTTGAATCGCTGCCACGCTTGTTTTACCATTAAATTTAGTACTTACAACATAATTATAGTTCTCGCCATTCGCTGTAGCATCAAGCACTTTATAAACATCATATGAAATTGAAGTTTGCCCAATACTAGCGTCAATAGCAGGAGCGGAAACCGCCACTGTATTATTGGTTTTTGCTGCGCTTGCTGTTGTTGCACTGATAGCTCCAAATGAAAGAAGCATAGCCATTGAAAGAACGGCTGCACCGGCTCTTTTAAAAGTTTTCTTTTTCATAAGAAATTTACCTCCGTATTTTTGATTTTGATTTTATTATTTTTGTGTAAGCAGGTCGGATACGGCAGCCGCCCTACACAGTCTGCAAAACTGCCGTATATATCGGACAATATTAACTATCTGATCAATTCCCCTCCTGACCGTCAACATTAATATAAGCATACTGAAGCTTCCTTCTGTATATGATTAACGCACCGCCCGCAATGAGCACTACGAAACCACCGAACAATGCAAAAATATTCAATGCATTTCCGCTGCCGCCTGTTTCCGGCATAATAATGGGATTGACCTCATATTTGTTTGTAACTGTAAGAGTTGCGTGGTTTTCGCTTGTTCCATCAGGTGTATCATAAGATACGACATAGTCAACAAAGTTTTTATCACCTTGATGAAGTTCAGTAAACTGCTCGCCTTCCGGCTTAGTTTCATCGTACGCATACTCTACGACTTTATAGATATACTTAACATTAATTCCCGATGTCTGGTAATACGGCTTATGTTCCGGAAGATTAGTAAAGGTCTTTGTCCACTCTGTCTGTTCATCAAATGCAATCGCATTCAAAGCGAACTTATCATAAGTAGATACAGGGTTCCAAGTGGTTTCGTCTTCCGCTTTGTACATCAATGAGAAGTATACTTTATCCGGCAAATCGACGCCATCCGGAACATCCCATACTTTTTTCATATTAAGCTCTATCAAATCTCTGACAGCATTGAAAAATCGGTATTGATAATGTGCTGAATTTTCGCTGATCACAGAAGAATAAGCGTGTGCATTCTCTTCCGTACCGTCACCGTCATAATCAACCTTTTTGTCAACAACCTGAGAGGTCAAATCTTCTTCATCAGGTGCCGTCCGTCTTACTTCATCCAAACTGGAGTTATCAGTCGGGTCGATTTCGTAAATCGTATATTCTGTACCTACAGGAATACCTGTTATGGTTACTTTACCATCTTTACCGATCTCATATGTTCTACGAACCGTTGATTCACCGTTCTTTTTCAAGCCAATACCGCCAATATTGCTGAATTCAACCACAAACTGATAAGTTCCGGTCAATTCGCCATCTGACCTCTCTGACTGTTTTTTCTCAAACGTAAGAGAACCAACGTTGACCTTATTGGTGTTTTTAAGTTTCAGCTGTGTACCTACCGAGTCCTCATCAGGATCAGTATAAGAACGCAATACAATAGTAGGTTCTGTCGGTTTATGAGTATAGGTATATCCGGTATTGGAATGCAGAGAGGTACAGACTTCTTGTCTGCCATCATTAAATCCTGTTCCCTGTTGTCCCGGATTGGTGAAAGAAGTTGGGTTAATGATGGTATCACCGTTTGTCATTTCAACAACTTCTGCATCACTTTCATACAGCGTCCACTCGGGAACAAACAACTTTTGCTGATTTTCTGTCAGCTCTTCGACAATAGAAACATAGCTTCCTCGTCTGAACTGATTATTAAAGAGAACAGATTCTTTATTTTCAAGTGTAACGGCACCATCTTCACCGACCAGCAGGTTGCCTGCTTTTTCACTCGAAGTATAAACCGCACCCTTGACATTCATCAGTTTACCGTTTTTCACCGATTGATAATCGGGAATATCTGCCTGATTAGTTTGGAAACCAACATTTGTTAAACCGTTGACAGCAGATGATTTGAAAATAAACGAATCAAGATAAATACTCTGCTCGTAGTCATAGGCAAAACCGATTGATCTCAACGTCGTAATATCAAATCCGCTCTCCTTGGAGAGTGTTGACAAAGAAAGCGATACATCTCGCCAGCCATCCTTAGAGAATGTTTTTCCTCCTATCAGATAGCCCTTTGCTGTTTTGCCGGAGCCGTCTGTCAAAATAATATACATATTATTTTCTTTAATATCACTGGAAGAGTACACTTTAAACGTAAGTTCTGACATTACACTCATTGCCTCAGCATCCAAACTTACACCGCTGTCAAGTGTAAATGTACCCAGACGTTTATCTGTATAATTTTGCCAGTCACCATCGGAAGTGCTGCCATTATTGTATTTTGCCCAATAATGAGCTACATTAGTCGCCGAAGCATAGCTATCTAGTTTTTCAAAAATATTAGAGCCGATTTTGGTAAGAGTACCGGTAAAATTATCACCCACTGTAATCGGATCATATGTTTTGATTTCTGTGCTCACCGCTTTGGTACCGTAATGTGTTGCATAGTTCTGAACGGTGTAACGGAAGATAGACTGATCTTCAAAGAAACCATCGAAAATAGTATTAACATTGCTGGTATCAACTTCTTTTTCCAGCTCAAGAGTATCGGAATCCGGGAAGTTAAACTGCAGCTTCAAGTTAGACTCCCACTGTCCACGTTCCATATAGAAGAAGGTCAGTGTATGTGTACCCGTAGTCAGGTCGCTCAATCCCAAACTGCTGAGCGTTGTCGTTACCGGATTGGAATTATTAACATTGGAATATTGATTGGAGTTGTTGGCACTCTTTTTTACTTCACTGACAAACACGCTGGCTGCCGGAATAGAGTTGCTTGTCACTTTAAAATTACTACTGTCATCTTTATAAGAGTAATAATAATTATAAGCCTTCGTATTCGAGAAATTGATACATCCGGAAGTACGTCCGTGGTCACCGCCTATATCAAGCGCCAGTTTACCGTCAATGTACACCCACACGTCATCGTCACCAGAGAAGTTAAAGGTAATCGGCACTTTGTTGCCACCCTTATCCACAACATTACCGTCATCAGACAGAGTAAACTTAAATTCCAGTTTTGTACCAAAGCCGTAATTGTACCGGTTCGCATTAGTTGGTGCATTCTGATTATTCAGTGGGAAGAAGCCATATTTATTCGACACACCATCAGCATTGCTCACCACGCTGCTGGAGTCAACATTTTTCGACCAGTCATATCCTCGGTTAGCATTCGCTGTGTTCGTATCAGAAGTTGTAATACTTGTGCTTGCCGAACGGGAAGCTTCCTGTGTCAAACCTCTTTCATCCATCACTGTAGCCTGTGAAAGTGTTTTTAAATAATAATCATACTTACTGGTCGAACTGACACTCTTATCGTTTTGCTCCATATGAACCGTAGTTGCCGCACTGTCAAATGACCAATACAAGACGCCGTTATCATCACGATCCACTTTGGTAAAGGGGAAGGCAACATTTTCATATACGTCACCCAGTTTGGTATTTTTAGAATTTTCTCCGTTAATAAAATCTGTGTCAAAATACGGGAACAATACATTCGTATTATAAATGTAAGGAAGATTGGATGTACCATCAAGCTGATTTTTGAGTATATTCTGTGTTGCGTAACGATATTTAGCACCGCTGCCGACAGCACTAGATGGATTGTTAGTTGCGTCATCCCAACCCTGTGTAGAGTTGTTATTAGACTGGAACGCTTTCATATTGTCGCCGTTTTCCCAACCATACAAATTCATCAATTCGGATATATCACTAAACGGTGAACCCCAACCGGTTACATTCGGCTGAAAATGACCTGTATAAATGGCATTGTTTTTCGGAGTATGATTGGAACTGTAATAATCACTCAATGCCTGCGCAAATTGTCTGAATGTAGAATATCTTCTTTGGTTTTGGTTACCTGCACTCGGTACAAGATCATAGTCAACACGATCTTTGCCGTTCAGTTCATAATCACTGTAGTAATCATAGAAAGTAGAGTTAACATACTTAGTATTGCTCGCTCTGGTAAAGGCAGAGGAAGTGATTGGAACAACATCTGTACTCTTTCCGGACTCAGCATCACGAATATCTCCCAGTTCACCCCAGTAGCCGCCCCTCAAGTTAGAACCGGAATGATTGTATACTGTATCGTCACCTGTATCAGCAAAGAAACAAGGCTGATCTTTATCCGTAGGTATAGTAGCAATGATAGTACTGCCGCCGTCCCAGTCGTTATCATTCAGACCAGAGGGACTAAAATAGGAAAATCTTATTTGAGTAGCCGTTTTATCGTTAAGCGAAATTTGATAAATATTGCTTAACTCACGTCCCTTGGCAGTAATTTTACCGTCATTATTCGGACCTGCCAACTGCATTTCACCTATTTCGTCTTTATCAGTCGCATAATAAACCTTGGAAGGAGAAGGAATCGCTTTTCCTTTTTCGTACACAAGCTTCGACAAAGTAGCGTCAAAGTAAATGATCTGTTCTTCTGTAGCAGTGTATTTACCCGAAACAACAGCCACTCCACCCTGCAATGTTACAAGATTATCCCTGGATGACGCATCAAGATAGAAATTATATATTTTACTTCCATCATCTACTGAAACAACTGAATCTTCATTTCCGCTGATATTTCCCGATTTCCAACGGGCATTACCTTTTTCAACAGCTTCGGCTGCTGCACCTGCTATGGTAACACTTGTCAGGCTGTCAGGGAAAACTCCCTTGTCAAGGTAAAGTACTTTATTGCTGTATGCAACACGGTTTCTTGCTGTTTCCCAATAATTCTTGACCGACTTGCCGGTAGCCTTATCAACAACAGAACCGTAATAGAACGTATTGGCAGTACTGCTGTCATAATCGTTATAAAGGTCATATGTACCGGTCAACTCTCCGTTCGCATAAAACGAAATCTGATTATAAGCACCTGCTGCAATATCACCAGGAACTGTAATAGAACCGCCGCTTGCCACTGAAGACTGTGCTGTTGCATTATTGCCATCAATCGAGAACGAATATGTAACAGTTGCTTTGCCTGTCATATCAACAAAGTTGATAATAGAACCTGCAACTGATGTATTAATTTGATACGCCTCTACTGTTTTCTTGCTACCTGAAGCGCCGCCGTTTAACTTAAAACAATTACCGGTATAGTCTGACAATTTAACATCTACCGTTTGGTGAGAATCCCCGCCCCATGATGTGCCGGTATTGACAAAAATAACGCTATCATAAGAAGAAGTATCCACGTCATACTTATATACCTTATATCCGCTGCCGCCTTTAGAGGTAATCCTTGATGACACATCCTCCATAGCAACCGGTCCGGTACCCGTCTGCGTACTGCTGTTAAAAACATAAACACCAACATTGGCATTGGCTGTCCAACCATTATAATTTTGCCAACTACTATTGACATACGTATCAAAATATATAGGTGTTGTGTCGCTCGCACCAACTTCCCATCCGCCGAACAGACTTGTCGGAATAATGCTCAACAGCAGCATTATTGTACATAGAAGTGCAACACCAATTTTGAATTTTCTTTTTATGACAGTACCCATCGCCGTAACTCCCTTTCACTGTTTTTGTCACCGACCCTATTATCTTTCCGCAATTAAGAGTCTACAAAGCAAATACCCATATATTAATGTACACTTTTGGTCAAATATACACAATATAACATCACAACAGCAGTATCGTAACAGTAGCAACATCACAATTTTTTGTCTGCTCTTTTAATACACCACAATTATAACATCATTGCGAACGGATGTCAACTAAATTTGTTATTTTTGTTTAAAAATATTTTTGAAATTCAGTAAATAAAGGAATTTTAGCCAAATCACATTATATTCCTTCCCTTTTTAGGCAATTTTTTGTAACAATGTTTTTTCTTTCCATTTATTTTTTGGGAGACGTTTTTTCTTTTCATCTCAACATTTTGTATGTGATTTTTTCCTTTTCTCTCTTTACATTATAAGAGTAAAATAGTAAAATGATAGTGTTATTCAAAATATTAACAGGATGTGATTATCTTGTCCAAATCAATAAAAATTCTCTGCACTGTGCTTGCATTGACAACTGTTTTTCTGTTTGCTTCGTGCAGAAAGGCAGAACCGGAAAGTGTCGATGTCCGCACCACACTCAGTATCAATAATTCATTCAGCGGCTCAAGAGTACTGGTTCTGACGTTTCCGGAAAACATTGTGCCTACCGGATCGGAAATTGACAAAAATCTGGATAAAGTGGTTCAGAAATACTGTCCCGACACAATGTCCTACAGCAAAAACACAAGTGACAACAAAATTTCCTATACTTTTACTCTTGCATTCAAGTCTATTCACGATTATATCTCCAAAACTACCGATATTATCGGTACACAAACCGTTGTTACTTTTTCCAATCCTAACACAGTGATGACAAAAGGCTGGAAACTGGACGAAAGTTTTCAAAGCACACAAATGCTTTCGTGGATCGCCTCGGGAGCAAAAAAAGAAACTTTTGACGATCTTGAATTTCTTTTTGAAGAAACCAATACTTCCGTTTCTTTTGATGAAGACACCCATTCTGTTTCTTCCCGTATTTCAATCAACACCCTGCACGGTTCTCCCGTTCAGAATATCCGCATCACCACTGTCAACAAAGGCTCGGTCTATGACCGCACGATCATCTTCAATATTTCGCAGTCAACTTTTGACAGCGTAAGCGACTCCATCAGTGCCTACTTTAAGAGCATTACGGATACGGCCGCTTCTTCTGCAGAATGGCTTCTCGAAAACAATTCCTACCTTTATACTGTCAAATTTAATGATATATCACTGCGTCAGTTGGAAGGATATACCAATAAACTTCTTAGTTCCGTATACTGTGAGGCATCCTATGAAGACAAATCAATCGGCAGCACCCCCCTTGCTTCACAAAACACCTACACCGAAACGCTGGATTTTTCCAACTACATCAGCAATAACAATTCCAACGTTCCCGTAGAATATACCTATTCTGTGGAAGGCTCTGCCGAACTGGGAGAATGTCAACTGTACGATGGCAGTTACTGGTCTGCCGCAACCGACTTGCTGAGCACTAACAAATACGGCAGCCTTGTTGCCATCAAAAATACGGAAGCATCGGTTAAGTTAAAAATCAGTGACGGCAAACAATACACTGCTTCTTCGATTAACGTCAACGTCACTCCGCTGGATGAGGATAAAATCAAAAAATCGGTTATTTTTAAATATGACATCGCAACAGGCGGTGTAGAAGCCAGCGATTACACGAAATCTTACTTTGACAGCATTAACATTGAAGCATATCAGGCTGTGGAAAATGATAAAAAAACCTGTACTGTTACCTTTACAGGAACCCCTTCTGAGGTAAATACCAAAATGCAGTCTGTTTTTGGCTCTGCCAACACATTGTCCTATACCTCTTACCAGCCGTTTATGACGCTGCGTACCGTGAAGCAATTCACTGATCACATTGACTTTTCTTCTTTGATCATCGGCAAAAACATTGATACTCCCATCAATTACAGCATCACTGCACAACAAGGCGATCTGATCAAATCTTTTGCCGCCACACCCATCGACACCACAGACAATATATCGTCCTCCGGAGACTCTTCGGCATCTCAAAACATTATCCAAGAGGACAATACATACGCTGCTGTTTTGCTGTCTTCTTCCGGTGCCGACATCACCTTTGATATTTCGACACCGAACATTTCTGACATTGTGCTGTTCGGAGTTATATCGGTATGTATTATTGTTATTTCTGTCATCATACTGATGATATTCCGCAACCAAAAAAAGCTTACAACACCAACAAGCAGCCATACCAAGACACTCGACCTTCCCGAGTCTCAACACAAACTTGCGAAAAAAAAGCATATCAGGCTCGAAAAAACACACAGAAATCAGGGAAAATAACAATGAACCAAAAATCTAAAATAAATTATCAGTTAGAACTTGATAAAACAATACAGTCTGTCACTGCCCGCCAGCTTCGACCCACGCTGCTTTTGCATAGCTGCTGTGCTCCCTGCAGCAGCTATGTTCTGGAATATTTGACACAATATTTCGATATTACTGTTTTTTTCTATAATCCCAATATTTCTCCCGAAACAGAATACCACCACCGCATCGAGGAAATCAAGCGGCTCATTCGGGAAATGTGCCCCAGTGTAAAATGGATGGAAGGCAATTATGAACCCGAAAAATTTTATGCAATGGCAAAAGGGCTTGAAAATGAACCGGAACGTGGAGCACGCTGTCTGAAATGCTACCGTATGCGTTTAGAAGAAAGTGCAAAAATGGCAGCGGACGGTCAGTTTGACTTTTTTACTACTACACTTTCCATCAGCCCTCAAAAGGATGCCGCCGTCCTCAACCAAATCGGTAAAGAAATAAGCGAAACATACGGTGTCAATTATCTCTATTCCGATTTTAAGAAAAGGAATGGTTACAAACGTTCTATTGAGTTGTCCGCTCAATATCATTTGTATCGTCAATCCTTTTGCGGATGTATTTATTCCCAATCTCAAAACAAATCCTGATCAAAACATCCCGAACCGTATCACTCTACATTATATATAATATATAGCAAAACAACATTTCATAACAAAAGAGTTTGCTGTCAAGCAGACTCTTTTGTTGTTATGAAAACAAAATTTTTGCTCAAAAAATAATACAAATATTTAACAAAGATTACAACAGCTTAAATTGACTTTATATTTACAATAATCTATAATGTAATATGGTATTTTATCTATTATGAAAGAAGGCGAAAAAAAATTGCACAAAATTTTTGATACACACGCACATTATGATGATCACGCCTTTGACAGCGACAGAGATAAGGTACTTTGCGATTTACTTTGTAACAATGTATGCTGTATTGTCAACCAAGGAACAGACATCCCTACATCGCAGTACAGCCTGCAGTTAGCCGAGAAATATGATGGTATATACGCTGCTGTCGGTCTGCATCCTGAGTATCTTAACGAAAACAGCCCGAAACTAATTCCCCAAATCAGAGAACTCGCCGCCCACCCCAAAGCAGTGGCAATCGGAGAGATCGGATTAGATTATTATTACGATATTCCTCAAGAACTGCAAAAAAGAATTTTTGCTCAACAATTAGAACTTGCCAACGAACTGTCACTGCCTGTTGTTGTTCATGACCGTGAAGCTCACGGCGATGTTGTACGGCTGCTCAGGCAGTATCATCCGCAAGGTATTGTGCATTGCTTCTCAGGCAGTGCAGAAACAGCAAAAGAAATCATTAAATTGGGAATGTATATCGGAATGGGCGGTGTTGTTACCTTTAAGAATGCCAGAAAAACGGTAGAAGTCATCAAAGCTATCCCCTTGGAGTACCTTGTCCTTGAAACAGACTGCCCTTATCTATCCCCTGTTCCGTTCAGAGGAAAACGCAATGACTCATCAATGATAAAGTATATCGCCGCAAAAATTGCGGAAATCAAGAACACCACTGTTGACGAAATTTTGAATGTTACGAAGGAAAACGCAGAACGTGTATATCACATTGAGGTATCGGAGGTAAACTAAATGAAGGCACTTGTGACCGGAGCAAGCTCGGGAATAGGCAGAGATATAGCAAGAGCACTGGTAAGCAGAGGATGGGATGTGATACTTGTTGCCAGACGTGCCGACAGACTGATGGATCTGAAGAAAGAACTCGGTAAACACGCCAGATGTGTACGCTGTGATGTATCCCATATAGAAGAATGTAAAAAACTTTATGAGGTGCTTCAGAACGATGACGAAATACAAATGCTGGTCAACTGTGCAGGATTTGGCTTGTGCGGAAGATTTACTGAGCTACCCCTAGAGGATGAATTAAAAATGATCGACACCAATTTAATTGCCGTTCACGTGCTGACGAAGCTTTTTTTGCAGGATTTCGTCAAACGAAACAGAGGCTATATCCTCAATGTCGCATCCATAGCGGGCTTTTTCTCGGGACCTTTGATGGCAACCTATTATGCTACCAAGAATTATGTAGTAAGCCTGACGGGAGCAATCTACGAGGAATTGCAGCGAAAGGGCAGCCGTGTACACATCAGTGCACTTTGCCCCGGTCCTGTTAATACGGAATTCAACGATGTAGCCCACGTCAAATTTTCATCAGAGCCGCTCGACAGCAAAACAGTAGCAGAACAGGCAATCGACGGCTTGATGAACGGAAAATTGTATATTATTCCGTCTGCCAAAATGAAGGGACTGAAATTGGTCAGACGTCTGCTGCCCGACAAGCTGGTAACACATTTTTGTTACAGCTTTCAGAAAAGAAAAAAGTAACACAGGAGAACAACACAATGCTTACGATCACCAATATACACGCAATGAATTTGGATAACGCCATTCGAGGAGCACGCAATCCTCTCAACAGCTGGGCAAAAATGGACAGTTATTATGATGAAAAGGGTCATTTTATTTTGGGCGAAAACGATCTTTCGCTTGCAATACGACTCCGAAAAGCCGGCAGTGACCACAGAAAATTTCTTCGTCAGGTTTTTGTCACAATGGATATTACTGCCCCTATGTACTGGTGGAAAGAATACGATACTTACAAAATCGGCACAGTCGCCAATTCTACAAGTACAATGCACAAAATCACCTCGCATCCGTTTGAAATGTCTCAGTTCAGCTGTGACCATATGGATGATGAAACCAAAAAACATATGCAGGCCGTTATCCATTACCTAGAAATGCTTCGTCAGAAATTCATCGAAACAAAAGACAAACAATACTGGTATGATATTATACAATTTCTGCCTTCCAGTTATCATCAAATGCGAACTTGTACAATGACATATGAAAATCTCATCAATATTTATTATGCACGAAAAGATCATAAGCTGGCAGAATGGCATACTTTTTGTGACTACATCCGTTCCCTGCCCTATGCCAAGGAACTGATCATAGCAGAATAATCAGAAAACAGCCCTCAGTAAAAGCACCTCATCCCGTTTATATTTTGCGGATGAGGTGCTTTATTCAGATGATCCATTATGTTTTTCTTCTCTCAAACAAGCGTATTGTTTATTTGCTGAAGTCCGTAAGAACAAGCTCGGGATTATGCTCTAATGCCCAAGTAATATTCCATTCACTGCTGAACAAGAGAAGATGTTTCCCCTTCAGGTCCTGTATGCGTTTTGTGTCAGACGTAAGATTAAGCTTTTTAGGATCCATATCGTCATTGTCTATCCAGCGAATCAGTTCGTAGGGCATTCCTTCCAAAATAATATCTACGTTGTACTCGTTTTTGAGCCGATATTCCAATACTTCAAACTGAAGCACACCAACAACGCCTACAATTACTTCTTCCATACCTCCGCCCAAGTTTTGGAATATCTGAATAGCACCTTCCTGAGCGATCTGCGTAATACCCTTGACAAACTGCTTACGCTTCATTGTATCCTTTAAACGCACTTGCGCAAAATGTTCCGGGGCAAACGTTGGTATTCCCTCAAAACGCACTTTCTTGGATGGGGAACATACCGTATCACCTATCGAAAAAATACCCGGATCAAATACGCCGATAATATCTCCTGCATAGGCTTCATCAATAACTTCTCTGTCCTGTGCCATCAGCTGCTGCGGCTGTGAAAGACGCATCTTCTTATCACCCTGTACGTGATAGACTTCCATCTGCTTTTCGTATTTACCCGAGCAAATACGCATAAAAGCAATTCGGTCACGGTGTGCCTTATTCATATTCGCTTGTATTTTAAACACAAATGCCGAAAATTGATCATCAAACGGCTCCACTTCACCGTCCACGGTATTTCTCGGAAGGGGTGGTGTTGTCATTTTCAGAAAATCCGCTAAAAATGGTTCCACACCAAAGTTGGTCAATGCCGAACCAAAAAATACAGGTGTCAACTTACCATGGCGTACAGCATCCAGATCAAGTTCATCACCTGCTCCCTCCAGCAGCTCTATATCATCCAGCAATGTTTGTGCCAAGGTATCTCCCAAACGTTCGCTAAGCCGAGGATCATCCACTCTTAATTCATCCATTTCCACTTCTTTTTGTCCGTTGTTAGCGGTAAAAGCAAGAATTTCCTTACTGGCGAAATCATACACACCCTTAAAGTCCCTTCCACATCCGATAGGCCAGTTCATAGGACAGGTATGAATTCCAAGAACTTCTTCAATATCTTCCAAAAGCTCATAAGGACTTTTCGCTTCTCTGTCCATTTTATTGATAAAAGTAAATATTGGTATATCACGGAGCAAACACACCTTAAACAGCTTTCTTGTTTGTGCCTCTACACCTTTGGAAGCATCAATAACCATTACTGCGGAGTCTGCCGCCATCAGTGTACGGTAAGTATCCTCCGAGAAATCCTGGTGACCGGGAGTATCAATAATATTGACACAGTAGCCATTATAGTTAAACTGCATAACGGATGAAGTGACAGAAATACCTCTCTGCTTTTCAATTTCCATCCAGTCAGATACAGCGTGTTTGTCGGTTTTCTTTCCTTTGACCGAGCCTGCCATCTGAATGGTTCCCGTATAGAGCAGAAGCTTTTCGGTCAATGTTGTTTTACCTGCGTCAGGGTGCGATATAATCGCAAACGTTCTTCTTTTTTCGATCAAATCTTTAGTAGACAAGTCTCTTCCTCCAAAACATCATCATTCTTTTATCCTGCTCAAAACATTATTTTATACGATTACATCGTCTTGCTGCACAGTAGACATCTCTATTTCCACAAAACAACATAAGTCTATGGAGATTTTGTCAGCTTAAATTATTTTGATGCATCTTTTAAAGCAGTCAACCACATATTGAGCCTGTTCATCCGTCAACGTACTGTACAACGGCAGGGTGATCTCATTTTTATACATATTATAAGCATTGGGATAATCCTCTATATCATATCCCATACGTTGATATGCCGTCAACATAGGCAGCGGTTTATAGTGTACATTGGTCGATACACCATAGCTTGCCATTCGTTTGATAATATTGTTGCGGTACGTTTCGTCCTGCCACAGAAGCTTTACGAGATACAGATGACCGCTTGAACTGAATTTATCCTTTTCCGAATAATGCTGCAATACGGATACGCTGCATTCAGACAATTCACGGTCATAAAATTCTATCAGCTGTTTGCGTCGCTTAAGCATTGCCGGATAGCGTTTGATTTGTGCAATACCGATAGACGCCATAATGTCGGTCATATTACACTTATAAAACGGTCCTATAATATCATATTCCCATGCACCAAGCTGATTTTTGGTCAATGCATCTTTAGATTGTCCGTGAAGTGACAGCAGCATATACTGACGGTACAATTCGTCATTGTCCAGATCAGAATGTTTTTTCCATGTAACGGCACCGCCTTCGCCTGTTGTAAGATTTTTCACAGCGTGAAACGAAAAAGCCGTAAAATCCGCTAACGTTCCCGATGTACGGAAGTTTCGCTTAGCCCCGAACGAATGTGCCCCATCCGCCAGTACCACCACTCTGTTATAAATATCCTGCATTGCCGAAGAAGAGGTAAAAATACCACGTTTACTCAATACTGCGTCAAAAATTTTATCATAATCACACGGCACACCTGCTACGTCCACAGGAATGATCACTTTGGTGCGTTCGTTGATGAGGTCAGGCAGACGTTCATAATCCATTTGTATAGAATTGGGCATACAATCAATAATGACAGGCTTGGCTCCTACGTGGCATACCGCACTGGCAGTAGCCGTATAGGTGTACGCCGGCACTATCACTTCATCACCTGTTTTAACTCCCAGTATACGCAGTGTCATTTCCAACGCAGCTGTACAGGAATCGAGACAGACTGTTTTTTCACTCATACAGTAATTGGTGATGAGTTTTTCAAATCGTTTGGTTTTAGGTCCTGTTGTTATCCAGCCACTTTTTAAGGTATCAACAACCTCGTTGATTTCGTCCTCGCCAATATCGGGCGGGGAAAACGGAATATTCATGGTAATTCCCCCGGATCAAATCGATACTTTTTATTCGATATTATTTTGAATTTTTGCCGCCATCAGTGTATTTTTCATCAGCATTGCGATTGTCATCGGTCCCACGCCGCCCGGTACGGGAGTAATATAAGATGCCTTCGGTTCCACTTCCTCAAAATCCACATCACCGCAAAGCTTGCCGTTTTCGTCACGGTTAATACCTACATCCAGCACAACCGCACCTTCTTTGACCATATCGCCCTTCACAAACTTAGGTTTGCCGACTGCTGCCACCAAAATATCGGCATTACTGCAAATTTCTTTCAGATTTTTGGTTTTGCTGTGGCATATTGTTACTGTACCGTTTTCGTGCAAAAGGAGCATTGCCATAGGTTTACCGACAATATTACTTCTGCCGATTACCACGCAATTTTTGCCGCTGACCTCTATCCCCGCCGTGTGCACCATCTCCATTACACCGGCCGGTGTACACGGAAGAAAATGATAATCACCGATCATAATTCTGCCAACATTGGACGGATGGAAGGCATCAACATCCTTCATTGGAGAAATAGCATTAATAACTGCCTTTTCATCCAGATGTTTGGGAAGGGGAAGCTGACAGAGAATACCGTTGATTTCAGGTCTGTGGTTCAGCTTCTCTACCAATGCCAATAATTCTTCCTGAGTCGTTTCAGCCGGAAGTGCATATTCTTCCGATACAAAGCCGACATCCGCACACGCTTTTTTCTTGTTGTTGACATATACTTTTGATGCAGGATCATCTCCTACAATGATCACAGCCAGACCCGGACATATACCCTTGGATTTAAGCTGCTCACATTCTGCTTTTACTTCTGATCTTACCCTTGCGGAAACTTCTTTGCCGCTGATAATTACTGCCATTTTTTTGATCTCCTTTTTTATATATGTGAACTACCTGTCGATAAAACACAACAGATTTCCCTTTTCATCGCCTTATTATCTGCTGATTTCACAGGCATCCATTCAAACCATTTGCTCTATTGATATTATTCTGTAGTTACAATATTTTTTTCTTTTTCTTTTTGACGTACATAACAAACAGCACAGTAATGGCCGCTGCACAACTGGCACCGGCAAGTACTTGTGATACTCTCAGACCAAAAAGAGGTGTATACAAGCTGTCCGTACGTAACCCTTCGATGAACATTCGTCCCAAACCATACCATACAACGTACAGTAATGCTGTCTGACCATCATATTGTCGGAATTTACGGCTGAATAAATACAACAACACAAAACCCATAATACACCACAAGGACTCATACAGGAAACACGGGTGAACCCCAACATCTCCCGTATTTTCACTCACCATTCGCCATGGCAGATCCGTTTCACTGCCAAATGCTTCCTGGTTGATAAAATTGCCCCATCTGCCAATTCCCTGACCGATCAAAAAACCCATCATTGTCACGTCCAGTATAGCCGGAATATTCAGCTTTTTCATTTTTGCGACAATACAGCCGCCCAGCAAGCCGCCGATAATTCCTCCATATATCGCCAAACCTCCGTTGTGAATAGCAAAAAGCTCATTCAGATGCTGAGCGTAATAATCCCAACGAAAGATCACATAATACAGCCTTGCCCCAACAATACCGCCGACAAGCCCTATCAATACACAATCAATATAACCATCACGATCGATCCCGAAGCGTTTCAGACTTTTCAGTGCAAACAGCAATGCAAGCATAAAACCGCAGCCTATCAAAATTCCATACCAATATACATTGAAAGATCCTATTGAAAAGGCAACCGGATTCACCTGCATTGACAGCCCCAATCCGGGAAAGCTGATATGATACATATATCTTCCTCCGTATTAGTCTTCAAACCCTTTAATCACAGACAGACAATAATTCTCAGGATCAAGCTGCTGTTTCAGACGCTCATTGACATCATCAAGCGTCACTGTGGCAACTGCCTCAACCGACTCAAACAATGTACGTCCCGTAAACTCCCCATTAATAATTTCAGACGCGATGGACGATGGATGATCAAACCCCGATATTAGTTTACCGTAGATATTGCGTCTGGCTGTTTCAAAATCTTCGGCAGAAACGCCGCTTTGATGAAGCTGTGCTGCCCTCTCACGAATAATTTGAGCAATATCCTCCGGTTTACGAGCCTCTCCCGAGAAAATAACACCCCGATAACCCATACCTTCCATATATTCGGTACCAAAGCTCGAATTGATCAGTTTTTTATCCAACAGTTCCCGATAGAGTGCAGAGCTTTCGCCCGCAAAAGCCTCTAGAATGATATTGGTACAAATCAATTCTTTGCTGCCGGCAAAACTTTGGGGAGCTTTTTCCTTAAATCCCAATTCAAACATAGGGACAGAAACAGCCAGCCGCTGTTCTGTATAATGGGTAACTACTTCATAAGGTTCTTCAGGGAAAATATTCTCCGTGTCAAACGCTTCATTCACTTTCAGTTTGCCGTCAATCACTTTCAGTACTTCTTCGGGGACAATATTGCCTGCTACGCAAAGCACCATATTATTCAGATTGTAATAACTGTTGTAACAACTGTAGAGTATTTCGGGAGTAATATTGGCGATGGTTTCAACTGTCCCCGCAATGTCAATATTAATGGGGTGTTGGCAGTACATTCCCTGAAGCAGGTTCATCATTACTTTCCAATCGGCACTATCCTCATACATTTTGATTTCCTGCCCGATGATTCCCTGTTCTTTGGCAACCGTTTCGGGAGTAAAATACGGTGACTGCACCAAATCAAGCAGAATTTCCAGCGACTCACGGAAACGATCCGTACAGGAAAACAAATAACAGGTCATATCAAACGATGTATATGCATTAGCAGAGGCTCCTGTTTTGGCATATTTCGTAAAAGCATCTCCGTCCTCACTCTCAAACAGCTTATGCTCCAAATAATGTGCCGTACCATCCGGAACCATCATTTCCTGTCCTTTATATTTGAATTTGGAGTTGATAGAACCAAATTTCGTTCCAACACACGCATACGTAGATTTAAAGTCTTTCTTTGGATAGACAACAACCGTCAATCCCGATGGATGTTTCATTCTGTAATAACATTCTTTGACACGTTCATTTTGAATTTTCGTAAAATTCATTATTCCAAACTCCCTTCCTCTCCGTTTCCGATCAGCGAAAACACCGTATCCAATTTTATTTCCTGTGCAAACGTCACAATTTCTTCTTTGGTCACCGTATCAACGATTGCTGCCGCTTCACGTGGTGTCAGACCGTCATTGATATTCATTCTTGCTACATAGAAAGACTGCATTGCCACAAGGCTGTCCAAGGAAGAAATAAAAGCATTTTTCAAAGCAAGCTTGGCAGAATTGATTTCCTCATCAGTGATATTGCCTTTTATCAGTTCTTCCACCTGCTGCATCACAGCGTGTTCGGTTTTTTCAATATTTTTTGTTTCTACACCGCTGTCAATCATCAGCATCCCTTTGGCAGCATCCACACGGCTGGCACAATAATAACAAAGGCTCTGCTTTTCACGCACATTAATAAAAAGCTTTGAGGTAGGTGTACCGCCGAGTACTGCCGACATCAAAGATGAAATCACATACTCCCTCTTATTCTCGGGATAGTGGCATCGAAAGCCCATCACCAGTTTAGATTGAGCCACTTCCTCGATTTCACTGACACGCTTGATTTCCGCAACAGTATTTTTCGTCAAGCTTTTTCCAACGTTTTTGCGGGGTTTGCTTTCAAAATACTTGCGGAAACGTTCATAAACGGCATCGGGTTTTGTACTGCCGAGCATCGTCAATTCCACCTGAGCATTTTCCAGAAGATTTTGCCATGCTGCATAAATGTCTTCCTGTGTCAGCTTTTCCACATCTTCACGGCTGCCATAGCGACCCACAGCAAACGGATCCTCGGCAAACATTGTTTCGATACATCGGTTCACGGCATAGGTACGTTTATCGTTGAATTCCGCATCAATATTTTCAATTAGTTGTCTGCGTTCCTGTTCCACATCTTCTTCACAGAACTGTCCGTCAATGATATTCGGTTCAAACAAAATAGAACACAACAATTCCGCCAGCTCTGCTGAAAGCGGTTCTCCCTGAAGGGCATACTGATCTTCTATCGCAGAAGCAGAAAGCATTACGACTTGATAATCACCTATTTTTCGTACAGAAGGATAAACAGCCGCACCGTACAGTTTGTCAAGCTTGCGGCTAAGTGCCGTAAAATCAGGATATTTCCGACAAGAACGGGTCAACACACAGGAAAGCAGTGCGTTAGCTGCTGCCGTTTTGCTGTCAAGAGGAACCATTAATGCTACACCGATACGACCCCTTTTAAAACGATTGTCTATGACACTTGTAAAGGCAACCCCTTCACAAATTTCCTTACGGTTCAATTCAGACATTACAACATCTCCAACATTAAAATAAATTTTGATAGTTAATAGTATTATACCATATTTTTGTCAGATATAAAAGCCTATTTTTCAACACATATACAGAAATCCTTTTTCAACACATATACAGAAATCCATCTTTATTCCATTATGGTAATATATTGACAAATTAGCAGAATGTTTTTTGAGTGAATAACAGACTATCTTCATAGACTTACAAATACAAAATATTTTAAAATTTTTTAAAAAAATTTGAATTTAGGCTTGCAATTTTAATTTCAATATGTTACTATATATAGGCAGTCCGATGGGATATATGCGCCGATAGCTCAGCTGGATAGAGTGACTGGCTACGAACCAGTAGGTCGGGGGTTCGAGTCCCTCCCGGCGCGCCAAACTAATGTATGGTTTTAGCATGAGGC
>CADCOE010000005.1 GCA_902802985.1 uncultured Ruminococcus sp. | reverse complement strand
TGTCGATGACGTTGAGGGTCCACCCGTTCCCATACCGAACACGGAAGTTAAGCTCAATAGTGCCGAAGATACTTGGCGGGTGACTGCTTGGGAAAATAGGAAGATGCCAATATTATGTAGTGGTTTTTTTATTTGGTTCTCTGTTAATAAATTGGGGTAAATCCGAAAAAACGAATATAGAAGTAGACGAGCGACGGCTAAAAAGCTGTCGCTTGTTTATATTTGCAGAAATGTATAAAATCACTGAGAGTGGAAAAGAAATGCTTTATGCGGTGTATGATGCATCGCTTGAAGTAAACAATCAGGCAGTATGCAAATATCAAGCCAGAGCGTACGAGGAACCATTACAGAACTGTATTGTTATCAGGTGTCAAAACAATAATGTTCCTTGTTTTAAAGGCAGAAGAAAATAAATCTTTCTTCTGCCTTTTGTTTTTTTATTTTGCCTTATTCACAGAAGAAACAACAAAAAACTACATTGATATTTTGAAATATGTAATTTTTTATTGGTTTTTGTTGATTTTTGTAGTATAATAACAGCCAAAAGGAGGACAACAAAATGACAAAACGAGTAGATTTTATTGTAATTGAAGATGAAGAAAATATCTGTAAAGAATATCAGGAAACAGTCAAAGAATTTTCTAATTTGTTTTTGGTGGGAACTACCAACAACATCCTTACAGGTATTGAAATTGTGAAAGAGTATAACCCATCCGTTATTATATTGGATTTGGAACTCCATAGAGGATTGGGCAATGGGATTACGTTTCTTAAGATGCTTATGGAATTGAATTTGCCTCAGAAACCTTATATCCTTGTTGCTACTAACAATATAAGCCGTATTACTCATCAATTAGCAAGAAATCTTGGCGCTGACTTTATTTTTACCAAAAATCAAGCGGATTACAGTGTTAAAATGATATTGGAAACGATCGTCAACTTTATTGAAATCGGAGTGGTAGTCAGTGATAGAGAAGATTGCGGTGAAACGGCACTCAAAGTACAAGAAGCGGCTGACTCTCAACAAAAACGGAAAAACAAAATTTCACAGGAACTGGATTTAATAGGAATTAGTTCTAAACTAAAAGGACGGGATTATCTTAGTGATGCCATAGAGATAACTTGTGAAAAACGTACCGCTAATTTATCCGCCTTGATAGCACAAAAATATAATAAGACAGATGCCAGTGTGGAACGTGCTATGCAAACAGCCATCAATCACGCTTGGAGAAATACGGATATAGATACTTTGTCAACGTATTACACTGCCTATATTAATCCGAAAAAGGGCGTTCCAACAATAACAGAATTTATCTATTACTATGCCGATAAGGTAAAAAAGAATATTTAACTACATTAATCAACAGTCGCAATTTGATTTGCGGCTGTTTTTATCATATTTCTACTTTTTACCATAAAAACCAATCACATATATAAATCAATTTTTTTCACTAATACTGGTATCCTTTGTGTTAACAAAAACATAAAGGAGGCAGTGAAGTATGTGGGGCTGGTTGGAACATATTCTTGAATTATTTAGAACTGTTGGAGCTTAAACATTGATCTGTTACTGATCATTAGAGATGGAAAAATATCAACAGAAATCTAATATGATTGACTTATTGTCATTATAAAAAGAGATCGCCGCAAAATTTTCTTTTTGCGACAATCTCTTTTTTTGTTGAGAAAAATATGGTATAATGAATAAAACAAAGGAAAGAGGTGATTGGTTGTACGATAGTAACATATTGTTTAACTGGCATTTTTTTGAAAACTTTATTGTTAATTTATCGCTATATTTTAGTGCAGTGTATATTTTCATAAGATCTCTTAAACTCAAAATAGATTATAAAATTTATCTATTACTATTGCTTGCTGCCATCGCTCTGACAACCTGCGTTTGTTTGATCAGTCAATATCATTTTTTTTATGCACAATTTTTATTTATTATACTCATATCAAGTTCTTCTGTACTGGTAAATCAAGGAAAACATCATAACGCATTTTTCATTGCTATTATTTCTATAGGAATATGTCACTGTATTAAAATCTTCGATATATTTACGATCGGGTTAGTTTTCGGAATGATGGGTTTTTCTGAAGTAGTCCTGATGGAAAACGTTTTAGTAGCAGTATTTCAAATTATTTTTTCTATCCTATTTATGAAAATTAAACGCTTTAGAAATGGGTTTCAATTTTTTGAAGCAAAAGAAAATTTAGGATTAGGTTTGTTTTTATCCGGAATTATTGTGGTGGCTACCTGTATTGATTTTCAGCAAAAACAGATAACATCGGATATTTTATTTATATCTTTTGGAATTTTGCTGATTTCTACCATTAGCTTGATTATCTGGATCAGAAGAAGTATCACCAAACATTACAAAAAAATGCTGAACAATAAGGGAATAGAATATTATCAGACTTTGTTGAAAGAAAAAGAACAATATATAGAGCAAATCTCCAAATCAAATGAATATTTAGCGAAAATCGTTCATCGTGACAATCACCTGCTGAGTATGGTTCATCATATGATACAACAATATCAGAAGATGAACCATCAGGGACAAAAAGAACAGATGATGAATGAAATGCTGGCTATGCTGGAGGAGCGGAGCGAATTGGTGCGAAAAGAACAAATCGATGCAAAAGTACTGCCTTCTACCGGCGTTCATATCATAGATGGAGCTTTGGGAGATATGTATATCAAAGCAGCTGCCCATAATATTCGCTTTGATCTTGTGGCGGATGAACCGATTTATGATCTTGTCGATTATATCATATCACCAACCGAATTGGTCACTTTATTGTGTGACCATATCAAGGATGCTATCATTGCAATAGAATCGGCAGAAAATATAACAGGGAAAATTCTTGTTGCCATTACAGTGGTTGAAAATACCTATCAGATTTCTATACAGGACAACGGTGTGGATTTTGATATAGCTACACTATTGAAGTTGGGACTGGAAAGAGTGACAACTTACGGTGCTTCCGGCGGAAGCGGAATAGGATTTATGACAACATTTGATACGCTAAGGAAAACTCACGCCAGTTTGATGATTACCGAATATGATCAAAAACATCCATTCTCTAAATCGGTTATGTTCCGATTTGATGGCAAAAGTCAGTTTATTATCAAAACGAATAGAAAAGATGAGATACTTCCCCTTGTCGATAGAAAAGACTTGATCATATTGTGATCCTATTATTTTTGGATCATAACGGATAAGCCGGGCTTTATGCCCCGTTGACACTTTAGAAAATGGTATGGTATAATACAAAAAATTGTAATATAAAGGAGCGTGTTACAATGAAAGAAGAAAAGCGTTTTCGCAGAATAATGGCGGCTGCTGTAGCAGCAGGGACAGCATTTGGTATCAGCGGTTGTTCCGCTAATATTAATGGCTGTGTTTATGGTCCTGCACCAGTTCCGGACAATTCTGTCTCACAGGTGACGGAGTCCTCTGTGGAGGAAAATACGCAAGTGACATCGCTGTCAGAAAATTCAGATGCCGGTGATTTATCCTCTTCCGCAGTAAGTAATGCAAATGGTGAAAACAGTATGGACAGTACCACTCAGCCGGACACGTCTGTTTCCGATGTCAGCACAGCCGGGGACGATATATCATCATCTTCTTCCTTGACAGATTTTACCGGCAGTACGTCGATGGAGGTTATTGAAGATGATATTATCCTTGCAGAACAGTCCAACGGTGACATTGAAATTGTTCCTGATGCTTCAAAAGCCCAAAGTGATGATGAGGATGAGATAGATGATGTTTGGGAGAATTCCGGTGACAAATTTTCGTTTTCTCCTGAAGATAATCTGATACCGTGTGTATATGGTCCTCCTGCTGATTTAGGGTGACGAATATGGAGTACTCAATGAAACTGCAGCAGCTTCATACACTATATGAGTATAAAAAGCAGCTCCGAAAACAGCCGAAACTTAAATTTCTTTTTTTGGAATTGACGATGAGATGCAACGAACACTGTCGGCATTGCGGCAGCAGCTGTGGCGATGTTTTTTCTGATGAATTAACAGCAGAACAATATTTTGCTTTTCTCGATCAGGTAAAGAATGATTTTGATACATTACCGATGCTTTGTGTTACAGGCGGTGAACCTCTGTTAAGAAAAGATTTTTTTGACATTGTCAGTTATGCTTCACGATCGGGATTTCGGTGGGGAATGACCAGCAATGGTACACTGATCACGGCGGAAATGGCCAAAAAACTCAAAAATACAGGAATGAGTACGATTTCTGTAAGTATTGACGGTCTGGAACATACACACGATGATTTTCGCAGAAGCAGGGGCGGTTTTGTCAGAAGTGTAGAAGGGATCAAAAATCTTTTACAGCAGGATTTCTTGTCCGTACAGGTGACTACCGTTGTTACCAAAAAGAATATCAGAGAGTTGGAAGCGTTGTTTGAATTAATGTGCGATCTTGATGTTCATTCTTGGCGTGTGATCAATATTGAGCCTATTGGCAGAGCACTCACACTGGATGGATATACACTCGACAATGATGATTATCGGCATTTGTTTGATTTTATCCGCCGTAAACGACAGTTGGGTTATCCGGTGACCTACGGCTGCCAGCATTTTCTGGGAACAGAATATGAGCGTGAAGTACGGGATTGGTACTTTTTGTGTAATGCCGGTGTATACACTGCCAGCATTATGGCTAACGGTGATATTGGAGCGTGTCTTGACATTGAACGCCGTCCCGAAACCATACAGGGAAACATTTTAAAAGATCGTTTTAGTGATGTATGGCATCATCAATTTTCTTTTTATCGGACACCGCTTTCTGATAAAAACGAAAAATGTGCAAATTGTTCCTCTTGCGATTTTTGTGAGGGAGGAGCATATCACAGTTGGGATTATGATAACGATCAGCCGCTTGTATGTTTTCGTGATGTGTTATTTTAAGACATATTGTTCAAATCTTAACAATCGTACAAAACTTTTCCTGGGTTTTGTGCGGTTGTTTTTCTGAAATTAATAAGATAAAAAGATAACATTTTTATTTTTCTATTTTGTCGGAAAACGGAAAGTGGTGTTGATTGACCGTAATCCGTTGACTCACCAAACCACTGTTTGTAACATAGATTGTTATAAAAGGATAGTGAGGTGATTTGAATGGATAAGCCTTTGATCATTGTTTCCTCCGTAACCTATGCAATGAAAGGAAGGCAGTTGCTGAGCACCTATGGTATAAAATCGGAAGTGCATCGTACTCCAAAGCATACAGCATCCCAAAGCTGTACGTACAGTCTTTATGTGCCGAAACAAACCGATGAGGCAGAAAAAATACTGAATACCAACGGAATTAAAGTCATAGGAAGAATGGAAAGGAGCTGATGGCCTTGATATATCTCGATAACTCGGCAACTACCTTTCCCAAACCGGAAACAGTACGTCGGTCTTTATACGAAGCAGTTCGCTCGGGAGCCAACCCCGGCAGAGGGGGTCATCCCCTTTCTCTGAAAGCATCCGAAAGTATATTTGAAACCAGAAAAACAGCCGCCGCCTTTTTTGGAGTTGGCAATGAAACTAATGTTGTCTTTACTCTTAATTGTACTATGTCTCTCAACATCGTTATCAAGGGAATATTGAAGGAAGGCGACCACGTTGTGGTGTCCTCTCTGGAACACAATTCTGTGATGCGTCCGCTGGAAAAGTTGAAAAATAAAGGTGTTTCCTATACCGAGGCAAAAGTGTTTGCAGGCGACAATGATAAAACGGTTAATTCTTTTCGCAATGCTATCAATGCTAAGACCCGTATGATCATCTGTACCCACGCTTCCAATGTATGGGGAATACGGCTGCCTGTGGAACGGCTGACAGCACTTGCTCACGAGTATGGCTTGCTGATGGCGGTTGACGCAGCTCAATCGGCAGGTGTGGTGCCGATTGATTTTTGTAATGACGGATTTGACTTTTTGTGCGTACCGGGACACAAAGGGCTGTATGGACCTATGGGAACGGGCTTGCTGATACTTTCCGATAATCATATGCCCGATTCTCTCATAGAAGGAGGAACCGGCAGCGGCTCGGTTTATTATGAACAGCCTTCTGTTCTGCCGGATCGTTTTGAAAGCGGAACCCCCAATCTTTACGGTATTGCAGCACTCAAAAACGGAATGAATTTTGTATCAAAACGCAACATCGAAAATATTGCCAAACACGAGTTCCGGCTTGTGCAGCATTTATATACAGAGCTTTCCCGTATGAACAATGTGCTCCTTTATACCCCTATGCCCGAACCGGGTCACTTTGTTCCGATTTTGTCATTTAACCTCAAAAACAAAGACAGTGAAATGGTTGCTGAACGGCTCAGCCGATATGGTATTGCTGTGCGTGCAGGACTTCATTGCAGTCCGTGTGCTCACCGTTCCTTCGGTACCGAAAAGGTAGGTGCTGTGAGAGTGTCACCATCTGTTTTTACCAAATCGGGAGATATAGATTATTTCGTGTATGTAATCAAAAAAATAACGTAATTTCTTAGACCTGTCCGATTTTCTTCGGGCAGGTCTGTTGTATATGGATTTTTAATCTCCCAAAAGAAACAAAAAAACTGTTGAATTAATTTGATGATATGATAAAATAGAATAGGAATAAAACCTTATTTTGTTCGGTTTTATTTGAAACAACAGTCGAAGTCAATGTTGAAACCGTCTTTGCGAAACGAAAACTTATGTGAAAAAGGAGGAGTCAGTTTTGTGGAGTCATTTTTCTGAAATATATACAACCTTTATCACACGGATAGGAGAGTTTAAAACGACAGATGTGCTCGATATTATGGTTGTTTCCTTTATTATCTATAATCTGATCAAAATTATTCGTGAAACGAGAGCTGTACAGCTTGTCAAAGGTATTATGCTCATTCTTGTGATGTTTGTGTTGTCAGGCATTTTTAACTTGAGAATGTTAAATACACTTTTTACCTCTTTCTTCCAATTCTCGGTGCTTGCGGTACTGATTATGTTCCAGCCAGAATTGAGAAGCGCCCTGGAGCATTTGGGCAGAAGTAAAATCGGTAAGTATTGGAGCGGCTTTACGGCGGCAGGAACTACCGAGGAAAGCAAGGTAAAACGGTTGAAACGAGGTATTAATTGTGTTTGTGAAGCTGCTAATAACTTCCAAAAGTCCAAAACCGGTGCTCTGATTGTTTTTGAACGTCAAACCAAGCTCGGAGATATTATTGATACGGGAACGATTGTCAATGCCGTTCCTTCTGTTCCGATGATCGGTAATATCTTCTTTAACAAAGCACCATTGCATGATGGGGCAATGGTAGTGCGTGACGGTATGATTTATGCCGCAGGGTGTATTTTGCCGCTGACCAAAGACAACAACAGCGTTAGTGTTGATTTGGGAACAAGACACCGCGCAGGATTGGGAATTAGTGAAAACAGTGATGCTGTAGTTGTTATCGTGTCAGAGGAAACAGGAACTATTTCAATGGCACTCAACGGTGTTATCACCAGAAACTACACACGTGAAACACTGAATGCGGCTCTCGAAGAATTGATCATTCCCAAAGAACCTGAAAAAATAGAACGTATTCCTGTTACCGCAGAAATAAAGAAGGGTAGAAAAAATGATAAAAATAAAAAATAAGTTTTCTTTTAGAAACAGGCTTACCTTCGGAAAACTGTTTTACAATGATAAATTTGTAATCGTCTTTTCCGTATTTCTTGCCTTTATGCTGTGGGTGTATGCGGTGGGAACAAGCAGCAAAACCGAAAATTTCCTTATATCGGGTATTAAAGTGGAGCCGCCTAAACTGATAGATAATTTACAGGTGTTCGGTTTGGATGACAGCACGACAGCCTCCGTCAGAGTCAGCGGCAATGCGTTGGTGGTGCAGTCACTGACAGCAGGCGACATTTACATAAGTGCTTCCAACACTGATGAACTGTCCGAAACGGGAGCTAAAAAAATGAAGCTTTCTGCTCAGAAAAGCGGCTTGAAAACCGACTATACTTTCTCGTCTTCTGTCACACCGTCCGAAATCAGCGTGTATGTTGACAGACTTGGCAACAGTACCTTTACAATAGAAAATAAGGTCACGGCAAGCAATTATGACGGTAAATCCTATATGCTCGGAGATATGGTGCTTTCACAGGAAAAAGTTACCGTGCAGGGACCACAGACTATTATTGACCAGATCGCAAAAGTATCTGCTGAGCAGGATGTGGATGAAACTCTTGTCAAAACAACGACTGTTAAGGATGTGCCTCTTAAATTTTATAATTCAAAGGATAAAGAGATAGATAAAACATATCTTACTTTTGATATTACCACCGTTAATGTCACTATTCCCGTTTATAAGCTGACCGAAGTCAAGGTGCTCCCTAATATCGTCAATATGCCTGATTCGTTGGATTTTGATACCGAGTCGCTGGTAAGTGTGGAGCCTTCTTCTTTGCAAGTGGCTTTGATGGACAATACGGCCGAGATCAATGAAATCTATACGGAAGAGATCGACTTTACCAAGCTCAATCTTTCCAAAAATCAGTTTGATGTCAATTTGGTCATCCCGTCAAGCCTGAAGAATATTGCCGGTGTGAAAACCGCCAATGTTACTTTTGATATGTCCGATATGAGTACCAAGACGCTCACTGTCAGCAAAATTGATATTATCGGGCAGACAAGCGGCAATCTTAAAATGGTTTATACCCAATCCGTTGATGTGGTGATGATAGGTCCGAAGTCGCAAATTTCTGCTATTGCCTCGTCCAATGTAACGGGTGTGGTGGATATGTCCGAGAGCAATTCAGGTGACGGACAAATTTCCGAAGAAAACGTGAAATTTAATATTAACAGCAAATTTTCGGGCTGTTGGGTATATGGCAGCTATAAGGTCAGCGTCGTTCCCTATACAGAAACATCAACTGCATCATCGGATAACTCCGATGATGATACGGACAATTCTGACGGCGAAAATTCCTGATGGTCCGATGAAAATTGATCGGTGTGTATCCGTTCCGTTTCTGCGGGCGTATACGCACCATTTTTGTAATAATAAGCAATAGTGGTATTGTGGAGGTTAGTTGAAATGAAAAGGATGAAAATGATAATATCCCTGTTGATAGCAGCGGTGATGACATTGGTTGGTTCATACGATGTGTTGGCGGCAGAAGAACCGTCTTTGGACGATGAACTGAAAACCGCTCTGCAAAGCGGTCTGACAAAAATTATTCCCACTGGAAATCATACCGAAAGTGAGTTACAAACGGCAGCGGATCAGGCAATTAACCGCTACGCTGCTTTTCAACTCGGCAAAACGCCAATTCCGTATGCCTCCGCCCACATTCGGCAAGGTCAAATCATTATGGAGTACGATGAACGTTATGTCAGTGATGAAAAAGTAGATATTGACCGGATCCGTTCGGATCAGCAAAAGATAGAAGCCCATTACCAAGATGTTCTGTCAGTGGTGGTTTCAGATATGAGCGATTTAGAAAAGGCATTGGCACTGCACGACAAACTGATCCTCCTGACAGATTTTTACGACAAGGAAAACATTAACCCCGATGAAGCAGCAATGATTGATGGACCTGTCAAGCCCGACTCGTCGATAGCGGTCGATTATGAAGACAGTGCAGTGGGAGTGTTTCGTGATGGGTACAGCGGCAGTCAGGGTTATGCCGATGCATATCGGATGCTGCTGGATGATGTGGGAGTAGAGAACGTTCAGGTGAAAAATGAAACCCGTGTGTGGAATATGGTAAAAATCAATGAAGCCTATTATCACGTTGATTGTTGTCACGATGATCCGACTTTTACCAACAATATGACCTATATGGGTGATAATAACGCTGATTATTGGGACATTGGCAATGTCAGTCATACCTATTTTATGAAAACCGATACTGAAATGCAAAATTTGGGTTACTCCGACATCGAAAGTGAAGACAATATTTCTTCCGCACTAACCGACATTGGAGTATATTTATTTTTTGGAAACAACAGTTATTTGTCCTATGACAATGGTTTATGGTATTATACGGATTATAATAGACGCGGCGTTGCCTATGGTAAACTGACAGACACACAAATGAATACGATCTCTTTGGAAGATCAGTTGGATGAAAATGAACTTATCAAATATTCCTTTGTTATCCATTCGCAATTATACGTTATGACCAATCAACATATTTTGACTTGCCATCTTGACGGAACCTCAGTAAAGGAGCTGGTATCGGCAGGAAACGGCCGATTGACTGAAATGCGTGTGGTTCAAAATACTATTGAGTATATTATCGAAAAGTCTGATAAAACTTTTATTACGGAAACAACAGCACTTGTTTCGGATACGCAAAGTGTGCCGGCAGACAATGCATCGGCAGATAATAATGGAAGTTGGAGGATAGTATGGCTTATTCTTAGTCTGTTGTTCATTGCTGTTATAGTATTAGTTGTAGTATACTTTATTCGCCGAAGAAAAAAGCTTGAAGCAAAATGATAATTTCTGAAATCATAAAACAGCCGCTGAGGATTTTGACCTTGGCGGTTGTTTTTAATGAAAAAATAAGAAATTATTAGAAAATAAGAGAAAAAAACAGAAAATCTCCTTTTAATTGTTGTTTTTGAGCTAAAATTGACTTTATTTGACTTTGACCTATACTGACCTTTTGAGTATAATATAACCATAAGGTCAAAGAAAGTCAAAAACAAAAGCTGAAAAATCATTATCGACTTAAATGACCTGCTGTTAAGAATGGAAGTGATAGAGATGAAAATGAGCGATTTGGTGGCACAATATATTTCACGAATGCTTGATGAGAGTGACGGAAATGCGGAAATACAGCGAAATGAGCTGGCAAGTCTGCTGGGTTGTGTTCCAAGCCAAATCAACTACGTTATTACGTCACGTTTCACGCCCGAACAGGGGTATATTGTAGAGAGCAGACGCGGCGGCGGCGGTTATATTCGTATTACAAGAGTGACGACAGACCGAAGAGTTGCCATTATGCATATTGTCAATTCTGTGGGAGATAAAATTTCCTCGGCGGCCGCACAAACCATTCTTAGTAATATGGCGGCACAAAATATGATTTCACAGTATGACCACGCTTTGATTTCATCGGCACTGTCAGATAAAGCATACAGCTGTATACAGCAGTTGCAAAGAGATCAATTAAGAGCGGCGGTAATGAAAAATATGCTGATGACATTGATTGTGCTGGATCGCTAAATCACTGTCAATCAAAAGTTTCGTACAAGCCTTTTCAAAGGCTTGCCGGGGTGGTCAGCGGAGCAGGCAGTCCTGCGGCTGTTTGTATGTATCAACCTAAAGGAGGTATTTTTATGTTATGTCAGTCATGCGAGAAAAGGCAAGCAACAACACATATCAAAACAATATTGAACGGAGAATTGAAAGAATATAACCTTTGTCCTGAATGTGCTCAAAAACTTGGATACGGCTCATTTTTCGGCAATGTTGGTTTCGACCTCAATAAACTGTTTGGCAGTTTTATGGACAGTTTCGCAGCCGAAAAGAATACCAAACGCTGCCGCTGCTGCGGCAGCAGCTTTGAGGATATTGCTAAGTCGGGCAAGGTCGGCTGTGCAGAGTGCTATGAAACGTTTTACGAAGAGCTTCAGCCATCTATTCAGCGTATTCACGGCAGGACGATCCATACAGGCAAGCTTGCCCATTCTGCCGGAACAGAAGTAAAGATCCGCAACGAAATAGCCAGATATAAAAGCGAACTGCAGGAGGCTGTCAAAAATCAGGAGTTCGAAAGAGCGGCTGAACTTCGTGACCAAATCAAAGAACTTGAAAAAAGCAGCGAGCGTGTCGCTTCGGAAAATGGCGGAAAGGAGTGATCAAAATGACCGCTAAAAAATTTGATACTCTCAAAGATGTCAGCGATGTTGTTATCAGTACCAGAATACGTTTTGCACGAAATCTTCGAGATTATCCGTTCCCTTGTCGGTTGGGCAACGAAAAAAAATGTCAGGTTGCTTCTATTGTCAAGGAAGCGGTACTTGACAGTCATTCTGCCGTATCCGATCAATTCAGATATATCCAGATGTCGGAACTGACGCAGGAGGAAGCTGTTTCACTGGTGGAGCGTCATCTTGTCAGCCCTGAGTTTATTTCCGACAGACAGGGCAGAGGACTTTTGCTGCTCAATGACGAATCCGTCAGCATTATGATCAATGAAGAAGATCATATCCGCATACAGGTCATTAAACAGGATATGGATCTTGATGGAGCATATGACCTTGCCGATAAAATTGATACCTTATTGGACGAAAGACTCAATTTTGCTTTTAACGATAATCTTGGCTATCTTACACAGTGTCCCACCAATATCGGTACGGGAATGAGGGCGTCTTTAATGATGCATCTGCCTGCCCTAAAAAGGAACAATGCGATGGGAAAGATCAGTGCGTCACTGTCTAAACTCGGACTTGCCATCAGAGGGATCTACGGAGAGGGTACAGAACCCAGAGGAGCTGTTTATCAGCTTTCTAATCAGGTAACGCTTGGCATATCCGAACAGGAAGCTATCAATAATTTGCGTGATATTGCCCATCAGCTAATCACCCAAGAAAGAGCTGCCAGAGAAACACTCGGCAAAAACATTAATGTTTTGGATGAAATATATCGTGCTTACGGACTGCTCCACTACGCCAAGCTTGTCAGCAATGACGAATGTATGGAACTGCTGTCAAGGCTGCGTTTCGGCGCAGAACTGGGATTGTTTGAAAATATTGATATGTACACTGTGAACCGTCTGTTTATTGAAATACAGCCTGCTACGCTGATGAAAAACATTGGCAAGAAGCTGCCTTCTATAGAACGTGATAGGATCAGAGCAGAGCTGGTGCGTACTGCACTGACACACTCCAAAGTACCTGTCAACAGACGTTTGGAAGAATAAAAATAAAAAATAAAAATAAAAAAATAATCAATGAACAATGAGGAGGGTTTGATTATGTATAAATTTAACGGTTTTACCGAAAAGGCAAATAATGCGATCAATCTTGCGATTGAATCATCACAGAAAATGGGACACACCTACGTTGGAAGTGAGCATATTCTGTTGGGATTGCTCCGATGCGGTGATGGTGCTGCCTATACCATACTGACCAAATGCGGTGCAGATGCCGATGAACTGGAGGAACTGATCAGAACAGAAATCGGGACGGGCGATTTAACAAAACTTACCCCCGATGATTTTACTCCCCGAACCAAGAGAGTACTCCAGACAGCAATCATTCGTGCAGCCAATATGGGGCATAACTATGTGGGAACAGAACATATCCTGATTGCTTTGTTGTCCGACAGTGAAAGCTATGCCATTCGTTTTCTCAAAGAAATGAATGTACATCCGCAGGATATTATCCGTTCGCTTAATGAAGCACTCGGCAGCGGTGATGATGGTGACGGTATTCTCAATCATCCTGTCAATACCGCCCAATCGCCATCCGGCGGCAATACCAAGGTACTCGATCAATTCGGACGTGATCTGACAGAAGCTGCTGCCAAGGGAGAGATTGATCCCGTCATCGGCAGACAAGAGGAAATTCAGCGTGTGGTACAGATTTTGTCCAGACGTACCAAGAATAACCCCTGTCTGATCGGCGAACCCGGTGTCGGTAAAACGGCAGTTGCCGAAGGACTTGCCCTTAAAATTGTTTCCGGAGATGTTCCGGAACCGCTGAAAGATAAGCGTATCATCTCACTGGATTTGACCGGTATGATCGCCGGCACCAAGTACCGTGGTGATTTTGAGGACAGAATTAGCAATGCAATCAACGAGGTTAAAAAGGCGGGCAATATCATTTTGTTCATTGACGAATTGCATACGATTATTGGTGCAGGCTCTGCGGAGGGTTCTGCCGATACCGCTAATATTCTTAAACCGTCACTGGCAAGAGGGGACTTTCAGGTGATCGGTGCAACGACCATTAATGAGTATCGTAAACATATTGAAAAAGATGCCGCATTGGAAAGACGTTTTCAGCCTGTTACTGTAGGTGAGCCGAGCGAATCGGAAGCAGTAGAAATTCTCAAAGGTCTGCGTGACCGTTATGAAGCTCATCATAAAGTAAAAATTACCGATGAAGCAATCAATGCCTCTGTCAAACTTTCGTCAAGATATATTGCTGACCGATTTTTGCCGGACAAAGCAATCGACTTGATTGATGAAGCAGCGTCCCGTGTACGGTTAAAAGCATATACTGCTCCCGATGATTTACAGGAAATGGAAAACAGGCTCAAGTCCTTGGAAAAGGAAAAAGCCGAAGCGGTTAATGAACAGGATTTTGAACGTGCCGCAAAAATCCGTGATGAAGAAAAGAAGCTTCGTGACGACTTGGATAACAAGAAAAAAACGTGGCAGGAAAAGAACGAACACAAAAACGGTGAAGTGTCCGCAGAAGATATTGCTGAAATCGTATCCAGTTGGACGGGAATTCCTGTCGTACAGCTTACTCAGGAAGAAAGTGAGCGTTTACTCAATCTGGAAAAAATTCTCCACCAGCGTATTATCGGTCAGGATGAAGCCGTGACAGCAGTTGCCAAAGCCATCCGACGCGGCAGAGTGGGTTTGAAAGATCCCAACCGACCGGTAGGTTCCTTCATTTTCCTTGGACCGACGGGTGTTGGCAAAACCGAATTGTGTAAAGCTCTTGCCGCTGCTATGTTCGGTGATGAAAATGCAATGCTTCGTTTCGATATGTCGGAATATATGGAAAAGCATACGGTGTCTAAGCTGATTGGTTCCCCTCCGGGATATGTTGGTTATGACGAGGGCGGTCAGCTGACCGAAAGTGTCAGACGGCATCCGTATTCCGTTATTCTCTTTGACGAAATCGAGAAGGCACATCCTGATGTATTTAATATGCTTCTGCAAATTCTTGATGATGGCAGATTGACTGATTCGCAGGGCAGGCACGTTAATTTCCGCAATACCGTTATCATTATGACATCGAATGTCGGTGCAAGACTGATTACCGAAAAACAGAAAAATCTCGGATTTTTCGGCGGAGAGGAGCAGGAAACAAACGATCGGGAAAAAATGAAGGAAAATGTAATGGGTGAGCTGAAACAGCTTTTTAAACCGGAGTTCCTTAATCGTGTGGATGATATTATCGTATTCAACAAGCTGACAAGTGAGGATATTCAGAAAATTGCGTCCCATCTTCTTGAAACGCTCAAGAAGCGTCTTGCCGATCTGGAGATAGAAGCAGAGTTTACCCCCGAAGCTGTCAAAGCAGTTGCCGATGCAGGATTTGACGATGTATATGGCGCCCGACCGCTAAAAAGAGCTATTCAGTCTAAAATTGAGGATGCCATATCCGAAAAAATGCTTGACGGCTCTATCAAGAGCGGAAAAAAGGTGGTATGTGATTTCAAGGACGATCAGTTTGTTTTTGAGTCGGACTCAGTAAGATGATTTCTTTTGTTCCCTAATGAATATATTTTTCCCAATTACCGCAGAACGAAATGTTGTTCTGCGGTAATTGCATTTTATCCTAACTCGGCAAGAAGACTCCGACCTCTATAGGTCGGGGATGAATTGCCGTCAGCCCGTGAGGGCTGAAAATACTTGACAT
>CADCOE010000004.1 GCA_902802985.1 uncultured Ruminococcus sp. | reverse complement strand
TTTTATCCCATCCATTAAATATATAACTGTCCTTTGCAGTTTTTGAAGAATTAAGGAGCTGCGGAAGTGTTAATATAGCATTTATACGATAGTATATGTTATATTGTTCCGTTGTTTGTGGAACTATTGAGGGAGAATGTGGGGCATTCAGTGCGGCAATATCTTCATCCTGCAAATTATTTTCTGAAAATTTATTGTTCTGTATCATTTTCAGCAAAGCTCTTTTTCTGCTGTTTCGTGTTTTTCCTTTGCTGTCATCATTTAAAATACTTTTTACAGACGGAAGATACTCCAAACCTGTAAAATGTAGTATGTCATCAACAGCGAAACGAATTTTTAGTATAATGGTGTTATTGCTTTTTCTTTGATGGGCAGTAAAAATGTAATCGTTTTTGCTGAGCCTAACACACTGACTGCATAAATCGCTAAGAGTTCCTGCTGCTAATCGTTTATCTGTTTTATTATTCAAGACTAAATCTCCTAAACTAAAGAAAGCCTTACATTTCTGTAAGGCTTCGATAGTCATATTTTTCTTTTCGGCTTTCGCCTAGTAGGACTCTGGCTCTTATGCAACCTACACAGAAGCTCCGCTTCGAATCTGCCTACCCAAACCCGAAACTTCATCACTTATCAGAGATGGTCAGGAACCTGCCATTCGTGACCAACTGCTCATGCAGTTGTAACACTGAAACAAGCGACTTGTTTCTTTGCTAATATTATTATATGCCATCTTTCCTAAAAAATCAATAGTTTTTTATGGAAAATATAGAGAAGAAAAGAACGATAATTTGTACAATAAGCCAGTTATCTTCCATTTATAATAACTTACAGGTTAAGACAGGAAAAAAGACTGTGAGTAAAGTTATCTATAAAACTACTCACAGTCCTGTTACTTTTTCGTCGCATTCTCCTGATATGGTGGTCAGATGGTAGCGAAGCACAACCTTAAAAATCGTCGCATTCTCCTGATATGGTGGTCAGACGGTAGCGAAGCACAACCTTAAGATGAGTAACCAACATCATTCACTTGTATTATATTACACTTATGCAAAAAAATCAATAGTTTTATAAAAAAATAATTCATCCAAATAAATAAGGGAGAAAACATACATCTTTCCCCCTTGTTATGTATGATTGCTTTCAGTCTTCCCTCATAGTGGTGAGCACTAATAGCAACAGTCTACCCTTATAGTGGTGAGCACTAATAGTAACAGCCTGCCCTCATAGTGGTGAGCACTAATAGAATGTGCAATCAACATTCATCAAATATATTGTATGCCATCCATCAGAAAAAATCAATAGTTTTTTACGGAAAATATAGAAAATAATAGAGCGATAATTTGTACATTAAGTAAAATTATCAAAGACAGAGAAACAACATAGCAGCTCCCATCCGAAACAAATAATCTTTCGGCTTAAAGGTTGATATATGAAGTGTTTTTTAGTATATTTTCTCCACTTCTGCCCCAATGGGGCAAAAGTGGATTTTTGAATTTTACGGTAATCAATCAAACGGCAGATCTTCATCGTGCGGAACGTATTCCTCGTCCTGTGCTGCCGATAAGCTGCTGTTGTCCTTGCGTTCTACAAATTCAAGTCTGTCGGCATAAACTTCAAAGGTATAACGCTTGATACCGTTCTCGTCCATGTAAGAGCCGGTTCTGACAGAACCCACTACGCCTATACGCTGCCCTTTAGAGAAGTATTTACAGAGAAATTCCGCAGAGTTTCTCCACGCAACTACATTGATGAAGTCAACCTGTTTTTCTTCGCCCTGTTTGGTGTATGCTCTGTCAACGGCGATTGTAAATCTTGATACGGCAACACCGGACTGGGTATGCTTCAGCTCCGGGTCGGCGGTCAGTCTTCCTACTAATGCAATGATATTCATACGGTAATTCTTCCTTTCATTTGTGTTGTTGACATCTTCCTGATATTCTGTATGTTTTTGTTGGTACTTCCTGTTGTCTTTTTGTATCTGTTTTCTTTTTCGGCTGATATTATGTTGTTCATCAGCCTTATATATCCATTTGCTTTATTCATCATATTGCTGCTCCTTTGTTTTTGTTATTATCTTGCTCAACAGATCGCTCCTGAGTCTGTTTAGGGACTTCTTTTTTAGGAGAAGATAAAATCATATCTTTCCCGAAATAATGCGTTCTCGGCTGTTTCTCGGCGCTTTGTAAGCGTTTGGCTGCTTCTGCATTAAGTTCGTCTGTTAAATCAGAAAGCCTTTCCGTTTTTTCAGCAAGCTCCTGTGCGTATTCAAACGGCTGTGCAAGTATCTCCTTTGCTGATTCAATGTCAACATCTGCCTGAGTGAGCTTCTTTCGTGCTTCATCAAGGTGCTTTTCAATGCCTGTTGCCAGTTTTTTAAATTTGGTTACATTTACAGACGGCATAGTGCTTAAACCGACTGAATATTCCAATTCACCTTTGATTATTCCTCTGATACACTCGTTATTCTGATCATAGGCGGCATAAATTTGAAAGCCGTATATCTCACCGATAGGAAATATCCTGTCACGGTCGGTATAGACAACATCCAAAGCTGTTTTTAGTGCTTCAGCAGCTTCTTTTCTGTCCGTGTATTCAGTGCCTTTTATCGTCATTGAGAAAACAGGCTTGTTTTCTTCATCTAAGGGTATTGCCTTGCACTTTTCAAAATCATGCTCCAGTTTTTCTATTCTGCCGCACATCAGCTCCCGTTTTTCGGGATAAGCTGTAACCTTATCCTCTAATTCAAAATGCGTATCACGGTATTCCTTTTCAAAAAGCTGCAGCTCCTTTACTCTGTTTTCAAGTGTGAGCTTTTCCTTGATACGCTCATCGCCTGTGCATAGTGCCTTTATTTCGGAATAAGTTAAGGCTTCCTGATCGACATCGGAACAGGTTCGGGCAGGAGTTTTTGAAGTGATAACCTGACTGATAAAACGCTGCTTTGTTTCCAAAAGCTGATAGGAATAAGCGTCAAATGTTCCTTTGGTGACATAACGATATAAATGCACTTTTTCGTTAATATTGCCCTGTCTGACCATTCTTCCTCTGCGTTGTTCAAGGTCAGATGGTCTCCACGGCACATCGAGATCGTGCAAGGCGATCAGCCTGTCCTGTACATTTGTACCTGTTCCCATTTTTGCGGTACTGCCGAGCAGCACTCTGACATCTCCTGAACGGACTTTTTCAAAAAGCTCCGACTTCTGTGCTTCCGTTTTAGCTTCGTGTATAAAGGCAATTTCCTTTGACGGTACACCCATTTCAACCAGTTTCGATTTTATATCATCATATACACAGAATGTTCCGCTTTCTTCAAGAGAATCTATGTCAGCCATAGACTTCTCATCCGTTTCGCTGTCCTTGCTGCTGTCGGTCTGATTTGGC
>CADCOE010000003.1 GCA_902802985.1 uncultured Ruminococcus sp. | reverse complement strand
TTTGATGGCTCTGCTGTCAAAAGTGCTTTTGCGTTACTCTTGGCAAGAGTAACAGAACCTGAGTTAGAGATAATTCAGTGAGATAACTGTTTTTTTATACAGATTTGAGGTAGATAAATGAAGAGAACGATTAGCGCAATGGTGGGCAAAGGCTCCGTCACGCACAACAGCCGTGCGTTTACGGCAGAGAACGTGGACAGCGAACGCACCCATCTTAACATAGATTACTGTAATGATTCCATCAAAAAAGTGTACCACGAATTGTTTGATGAAGCTCTGAAACAGTACAACGATAAACAGAAACGCAAGGACAGAAAGATTTCCGATTACTACGAAAAAATCCGTACTGGTAATCAGGAAAAGCTGTTTCACGAGGTCATATTCCAAATCGGCAATAAGGACGATATGTCGGCAATAGGAGAGTATGCCGAGCTTGCGAGGAATATTCTCGATGAATACTATCAGGGCTTCCAAGAACGAAATCCCTACCTGAGAGTGTTCTCAGCTCACTTGCATATGGACGAAGCAACGCCGCATATTCATATAGAATTTGTCAATCACGAGTTGGTTTACAGCTAAAAAACAATAGGCGCTTAAAATGCCCGTAAAGGGCATTCTACACAAAAACGGGGGTTAAGGTATATTTACCTTAGCTCCCACTTTTTTGTTTTGAAAGCCGCATAAACACTGGCTTTTTGAGGGTAACTTTGTCGACAAATCGTTACAGAAGAACCATAAATTTTATACTTAATCTTAGAAGTATATGATGTAAACGTTATACTTATAATTCTATTTAAATGCGTTGCCTTTTTTTTATTAGTTGTTGTATAATATATTTTGGATTAATAGAAACAGGAGTTGTTTTTGTGAATATCATAAGTTTGTTTTCCGGATGTGGTGGATTGGATTTAGGCTTTGAAATGGCTGGATTTGACATTCCTATTGCAAATGAATATGATAAAACGATTTGGGATACATTTAAAACTAATCATCCTAAAACACATTTGATTGAAGGAGACATTCGCAAGGTTAATGAGGAAGAATTTCCCGAAGATGTTGATGGTATTATCGGTGGACCGCCTTGTCAGTCTTGGTCTGAAGCAGGAGCTTTGCGTGGAATAGACGACGAACGTGGACAGTTGTTTTTTGATTATATTAGAATCCTTCGCAGAGTTCGTCCTAAGTTCTTCCTTGCTGAAAATGTTAGCGGAATGCTTGCAAACAGACATAATGAAGCCGTACAAAACATCATAAGTCTTTTTGAGAAAAGCGGATATGACGTGACGCTTAATCTTGTAAATGCTAAAGATTATGGAGTTGCTGAAGAACGTAAAAGAGTATTCTACATAGGTTTTAGAAAAGATTTAAATATTGATTTTCAATTTCCCGTTGGCTCGACTGTAGATGATAGCAAAAAGCTAACATTAAGAGATGTGATTTGGGATTTGCAAGATTCCGCTGTTCCGTCTGCGGATAGAAATCATCATAATCCATTAGCGATAAATAATAATGAGTATTTCACAGGTGAATACTCACCGATTTTTATGAGTAGGAATAGGGTTAAGTCTTGGGATGAACAAGCTTTCACTGTACAAGCATCAGGCAGACAATGCCAACTACATCCACAAGCTCCTAAAATGGTTAAATATGGGAAAAATGATTGTAGGTTTGTAGAAGGTAAAGAGCATCTATATCGTAGAATGACTGTCCGAGAAGTTGCAAGAGTTCAGGGGTTCCCTGATAGTTTTGCTTTTATTTATGATAGTGTTAATGATGGGTATAAAATGATAGGAAATGCAGTACCCGTAAATCTTGCTTATGAAATCGCATTAGCAATCAGAAAAGAATTGGAGGGAAAACAATGAGTTCAAAAAGCAATGATCAAGGACGTGCCTTTGAATATGCGTGTGTTATTGAGTTAAGAGATAGAATAGACGATTTACGTCCGGTTACAATTGACGAGGATTCTATATCCGCAGCTAAAAGAGCGTGGGATTTACAAGACAAACAGGCGCAAAATGTATATCTACGTGCAGCAGGAGCTTTTGTGGATACCCTATTCGATTCTGAGCCACTTCTCTTAGAATGTGACGGAGAAAACGATATCATCATTTTATCTATTAATAAAGACTCTGATGCGGAAGGTGGAGATGTTCGGGATATTGTCATAACCCGCAATTCTATCCGGTGGGATATTGGATTGTCAATGAAGCATAACCATTTTGCTGCAAAGCATTCCAGACTTAGCCCAACCATTGATTTTGGAAAAAAGTGGTATGGCATACCTTGTGATAAAAGTTATTGGAATGAAATCTTACCATTATTTGATGAGCTCAGACAGCTAAAAAAGGACAAGGTTGCTTGGCACGATATGCCGAATAAAGAAGATGATGTATACTATCCAATAGTAAATGCATTCATTCAGGAATTAAACCGTGCATATCAGAACAACCCGGAAATCACGGAGAGGCTCATTTCATATTTGTTGGGAGTTCGTGATTTTTATAAGGTAGTTGCTGTAGATAGGAAACGCTTAACTGAATTTCAAGCATTTAACCTACGTGGTGAGCTAAACAAGGACGGAAAGATAAAGAAAGCTACTCTTTTTATTCCAACAGCCGATTTGCCCACAGAGATTATATCTTTGAGGTTTAAGCCGGGCTCAAAAAGTACAGCAGAGTTATATCTGAATAATGGTTGGGCATTATCTTTCAGAATTCATAATGCTTCAACTATTGTTGAGCCGTCGCTGAAATTTGACATTCAGTTTTTGGGTGTGCCTACAAACATCATCACAATCAATTGTAGTTGGAAATAAAGATCAACTATACAATTCATCGCTTTAAAGTGTTGATTTTAAAGAATATTTGTGCTATAATGACCGTAGTACCGTTGATACTGTTTTGATACTGTTCTAATTTGAAGCCAAAAATAATGAGCAGAATGGCGGTAATAGCGGTATAAAAAGCGCAAATTACTAAACTAATATGTTTAGTAATAAGATGGATTAAGCGAGTGGGAGTAAATGACAACTTAACTTAGTTGTAGTTTTTAGCAATGCCGCCAGGGGGATACCCTCCTACTTGGCGGCATTTTCTATTGCTAATTTTTAGGCTTTGTGGTAGAATTTATATGGTAAATATAAAGCTACAGGAAAACCAATTAATCTAAACGAGGAAACTTGATGAATAAAAAAAGAAAAGCAATTATAGAAGCAAACAAAGTATCAACGGTTGAAGAGTTCATTTTGGGCGGCTATCCGCAGAAAGTATTGATAGAAGGTAAATCCGAGAACCTTCCCGTTGTTATAACGCTGCACGGCGGTCCGGGTACGCCTGTTCCGTTCTGCGTAGGCGCAAGAGGATTGTTCCCCGAATTTACAGACCAATGTATTCTTGTATCATGGGATCAATACGGATGCGGTATCAATAACGCAAAGCTTCCCGAAAACATTTCTGTAAACGATTTTGCGGATATGACGATTGATTTGATTAGGGAAATCAAAACCATGTTCCCGAAAAATTCATTATACCTTTTAGGAATGTCTTGGGGATCAATTTTAGCTGCATTGGCTGCAAGTAATGTGCCTGAAGCAATCGACGGAGTACTAACGTACGGTCAAGTATTATACGAGCTGATGCACAGCAAAGAGGCGATTGCCGCCCTTTTACATTCAAAAGCACCCGACAGGATAAAATCCGAGATAAAAAGCGCGGTCGATTCTAATTCCTTTGACAAAAAGATGGCGATGAAGCTGAGCGGCGCTTTGCGAAAATATTCTGATGGATACACAAATTCCAAAGAACCTAAAGCAAAAATCGGAAGAATTATCATGGGTATCATAACAAGTCCCGACTACAAATTCAAGGATTTTAAGGCAGTAATGAAGAATGGATATATGCAAAACAGCAGCCTGATAGAAGAACTTTCAACGTTGGATCTGCGTGATACGTTGAAAAACGTGTCTGTATCTTATCATATCTTACAGGGAGAAACAGATATCGTTACGGATACGAAAAGTATTGTATCTTTCGTTGAAAAAGCGGAAAATCCAAATCTCACCTGTAGAGTAATAGCAAACAGTTCTCATATTCCTGGAATGAATGGAATGCAGGCAGTGTTTGATGAAATATGTAATTGGAAATAATAAATATTCGGATTATAGGTTAACAAAGAAAAAGTAAGAAAACGAAAAAGGACGAGAATATAATATTTGCCCCCGGCGGAGGATGAATGGGGTGTCCTTGCATAATAAAAATGACGGGAAGCCGCATAACAGCGGTTTCCCGTTTTTGTGGTCTGCTTCTGTCTACAGGAATTGATATATTTCAGTTGCAAGTCTGTTCCTGCCGATATTGTAAACAGTTGTGGATACCAGCGGAAGCTGTTTTCCATTAGCCAAAAACTAACCGTGTTCTTTGCATTAAAAGAAAAAAGTGGACAGTGCCGCTTCCGAATATAGGACAACACCTTTCGAGGGGTTGGGGTGAATATGATCCAACAGGTATGTACGTTCGGGAGAAACGGCTAAAGTATCTTTGATATAGTCATTGGCATTGATATAGGTAAGAGAATGGTCTTTACAGTATTGTGCAAGTGCTGCAGAATATTCTTCGTTCAAGGCTGTTTTATCGGCAAATGACAGCGTACAGAACGGATCACCGTCAGTCGAATACCAAGGAGCAATAAATACAAATACGGCATCGGGTGCTTTGGCAAATAGCTTATTTTTCAGACTGTCCAGTTCTTCCACATAACTCTCCGCCGTCATGGCACAGATACTGTCATTACGGTAGCGAACATCGTTGGTACCCAGTGCGATGACATATAGATCAGCCTTCGGTATCTTATCCGCACGCTGTATCATATAGGATACGGTACAACCGCCCTTGGAATAATTGCTGATGATCTTATCATCAAGATATTCTTCTATCGGTTCATACCATGGACAACCGCCGTTTTTAGTTCCCTCGGTTACACTGTCGCCGATAAAGCAAATGCTGTTTGCTTGTTGCAGTGTCCGGTAAAACATACCTTGCTTCATCTCATCGGTCAGAACAAGGCCGGTAGCTTTGTTTCGTAAAAAGCCGTTCTTATTGAAATAATATCGCTCCGTGACAGAAGTAATGTCCATTGGATGACCAAAGACTACTTCTGTAATGATACTGTTGGCATTGGCAGCCAGTGCGATGTCATCGGTCGTCAGCTGTTTTCGCAGCTCTGTATCAGTCATCATGTCATAAATAGGAACAGCGCGGTAATTGCCGTCAGCCCTTGCATGAGTGTAAAGCGGTACGATACTGCCGCCAATCACTTTTTTGCCAGTACGTTCGATATAAACATCAATCAACATACTGGTATCGCCTTGATTATCACGGTAGATATTGGCAAAATTGCCCGGACAGTAGGCCGTGAATACCATACGGTCGTTATATTCCTCCAGTACAGCCGGTTCCACCACATGAGGGTGATCACCAAGGATAATATCCGCGCCGTTTTCCTTGAATATCTGGAACCATGTTTCCTGTTCACTGTCGGGGTTGTTCGAGAACTGTGTGCCGATATGTGGCAGTACGATAATCAAATCGGGAGACAAAGCCTTTGCGGCTTGGAAATCTTCCTCTACATTTTGCTTCAGTTTTTCAAACTGCTCTCCTTCCGTTCCCGCAATCACAGAAGTTATGTAGGATAATTTACCATTAATCAGATCATTGTTGTCAATGTCGTTGCTTCCGTATGTATAAGACAGTATCACCATTCTGATTCCCTGACATTCAACCAACTTGATATGGTGTTTTTGTTTGTCAGCGGCACTGCTGTAGGAACCCGTATGATCAAGACCGATTGAATCCAGTATATTGATTGTCCTCAGCGCACCTGCCTCTCCTTTGTCAAGGAGGTGATTGTTCGCAGTAGTCACAAGATCAAAGCCCGTATCCTTAACAGCCGTGGCAAATTCATCAGGAAAGTTAAGACACAGTTCCTTTCCATCATCAAAATTACTGGAAGTGTATCCTGCCGCTTTTCCTGCCATGGGTCCCTCGAATACCCCGATGGCATAATCGGCAGAAGCGATATAAGGGGTGGCATATGCAAAAACATCGGAAAAATCGTATTCGTTGTCGTGATAGGCACGTTTTACTTGATCTTCCAGTAAGATTAAATCGCCCGCAAAAGTAATGCGGAACGCATTGTCAAAGGCACTCCGCTGACTTTTTGTCATAACGGGATACAATATGTCGTCATCGCTATTTTCGGCTGCAGAGCTGCTGTTGTCATCGGCTGAATTCCCGAACCAAAGGTTTCGATAGGAGTTGAGTGCAACCGAAAAGATGAATCCCAAGGCCACACACAATGCGGCGAATTTAGCAAAATTGAAATAATGTCAACCGCAATCCCAGCGACTTTAGACGGTGGGTCAAGGTTGACAAAAGCGTAGCTTTTTTGTTATAATAACAAT
>CADCOE010000002.1 GCA_902802985.1 uncultured Ruminococcus sp. | reverse complement strand
TTACGACATTTCTGAAATACAAGTTAGAGGAAATGGGAAAAAGACTTGTAAAGATTGATAAATTTTTTGCAAGCTCACAGCTTTGCAGTATCCCCCAACAACAGAAAATGGAGCTGCATACGAACAAAGACCGCTCCGACGCATGGAACCAAGTCAAAATACGTTTTGAATGTTTTGGGAGGAGATCAAAACTATGAATGAAGCAAAAAAGGAGAACGTCTATTGCAAATCAAATCACATCAAAATTGTAAAATATGGTTGTCGATCTTGGTAATTACAGCAATGGTCGCTGTAGAAGAACTGCTGGGCGACAAAGAAGTTATTTTTCCCGAAATGGCCGCTCTGACGATCGGTGCATGGATCGCTGACAAACAGCCGTGGAATGTCAGTAAACCGAGAATATTAGCTGTAATGACCATTTCCTCTTTGATCGGCTGGAGTATATCGTCATTACTTGAAATACCGCTTTTTTTCAAACTGATCATTGGTCTGGTATTGTGTATAATACTGTTACTGGTATCACAAACAACAATGCTGCCACTGATGTCAGCAACGATCCTCCCTATTCTGATAGGTGCCAAAAGCATTGTATATCCCCTCTCTGTCATTATCCTGACAGTATTGATTGTACTTCTTCAACTGCTGCTTGAAAAATATGGTTTCCGCAGCCAATCCACCTATATCAAAATAAAATATCACTGGCCGATTGAATTTTCACGATGGCTGTTGATCATTACGGTATTTGCATTAACAGCATTGATCGTGCTTCCGTTGGACTTACCGTTTATCATTGCACCGCCGCTTATTGTAGCTTTCTGTGAATTTTCTTACTTTGACAGTTTGGTACGGAAATCTCCTATGGTATTATGGCTGCTTATTGCTGCTTGTACTGTAATCGGTACCTCCGTTCGTTATATACTTTGTTTACACTTTGGATTACCCTTATACGCTGCTGCATTTTTGATTACAGTGATCGTACTATATTCTATGTCCTTACTCAAAAAGCTTTTCCCCCCCGCTGGCGCTCTTGCTATTCTTCCTCTTATTATTGATGAAAAGGCTCTTCTATGGTATCCGTTAGAAGTAATGACAGGTGCCGCATTATTGATTACAATTTCTATGCTGTATGGAATAATCAGTAAAAAAATACTGCATAATATAAAACAGGAGGCAAATGATGAAATATTGTTATGAATGCGGAACCAAGCTAATTGAAAAACCATTGGACAATGAAGGGATGATCCCCTACTGTAAACATTGCGGTGAATATCGTTTTCCGATTTTTTCGGCTGCTGTCAGTATGGTGGTACAAAATCCTGCTAAAGATAAAATTCTGCTCATTCAACAATACAAAAAAAAGAACAACGTTTTGGTGGCCGGATATATCAATAAGGGAGAAAGTGCAGAAAATGCAGTCGTTCGTGAGGTCAAAGAAGAAATCGGTTTGAACGTCATTTCTCACGATTTTAACAAAAGTGAATATTTCCCTAAAACCAACACATTGATGTTTAACTTTGTATGTGTTGTGGACAGCGAAAATCTGGATAACGTAAATACAAAAGAAGTAGATAAGGCACAATGGTTCACACTTGACCAAGCAAGAGAATGTATTATGCCTGATAGTCTGGCAAAACGTTTTTTGATGTATTATCTCCATTCTCGACATCCATCATAAACATAAAACAAATACAAAAAATATATCTATAATGCAATGATCCCTCTATTCTTTCCTGATGACAGAATAGAGGGATCGCTGATATTAAAGAAACTATTAGTGAGAAGGTTTATTATGTCGGTTAATCCTGATAAAGCTCAGTAGACAGGTAACGTTCACCCGTATCAGGAAGAATAGCCACAATCACCTTGCCCTCGTTTTCAGGACGCTTTGCCAACTCAACAGCGGCATACAAAGCAGCTCCACTAGAAATACCTACCAGAACGCCCTCGGAATGAGCGAAACTTTTGCCTGCCTTAAATGCTTCGTTGTTCGGTACGGCTATTACTTCGTCATAAATATCGGTATCAAGTGTATCCGGTACAAAACCAGCACCGATACCCTGTATTTTATGAGGTCCGGGTCTGCCTTCGGAAAGTACTGGAGAACCCGCCGGCTCTACTGCTACTACCTTGACATCAGGCTTTTTATTTTTTAAATATTTGCCTGTACCGCTAAGTGTACCGCCTGTACCAACGCCTGATACCAAAATATCTACTTTGCCATCGGTATCTTCCCATACCTCAGGACCTGTTGTATCAAAATGTGCCTGCGGATTAGCCGCATTGACAAACTGACCAAGAATAATCGAGCCTTCTATTTCTTTATTCAGTTCATCTGCTTTTTCAATAGCACCCTTCATTCCCTTAGAACCATCTGTCAAAACAATTTCTGCTCCGTAAGCCTTGAGAAGATTTCTTCTCTCAACACTCATCGTTTCCGGCATTGTCAAAATCGCCTTATAGCCTTTAGCAGCTGCTACTGCTGCCAATCCAATACCCGTATTACCGCTGGTAGGCTCAATAATGGTTGCTCCGGGCTTCAGCAGTCCTTTTGCTTCTGCATCATCGACCATTGCCTTAGCAATTCTGTCCTTTACGCTGCCTGCGGGATTAAAATATTCTAATTTAACCAATATATCCGTTTTCAGTTCATTGTCCCTGATAAAATGATTTGCTCTGAGAATAGGGGTTTTTCCTATCAATTCTGTAATGCTGTTATAAATATTTGACATAATCATATGCTCCTTTTCATCGAAATCAATATTTTTTATTTGTGGAATAATTCTGTTGAATGGCTACATCAACATCGTTCGTCAAAGGGAAAGAAGGTTATCGGCATTTTCGTGCCTCCAATTCATAGTAAATTGATATGCTTTTATGTTTTTATAATATCACGTCTTTATCGATATGTCAAGTACTTTTTATTTTATCGGGAAAAATCGGTAAACAATGGGCTGCTTGGAGGATTAAGTGTAAATCCGATAAACAGTGCCGACACTCCGATAAATAAAATCAATCCCGAAAGATTAACGTATTTATGTTCATCACTCCCATTTTGTATTCGTTTGGTACCTACATAAACAGTGACCGCTGCAGCTGCCACAAAAATAAAAATGTCCAGTACTACAAGACTTTTTCCAAAAACAGAGGTATACACGTAAAAAGCAATCGGTATCAGCATCATTCCACAAAGAACCCCTACAAAGCGTGAAAACAAATATCCGTCAATTTTTCTGCCGTAAACAATATATTCTACTACCACAAATAGCATAAACGGAAAATACAACAGCTTTAAATGTTCCCATACACTTTCGTTTACAGGAGTAATCATTCCAACTAACGGATGGCCGCCTGAAAGAGCATATAAAAAATGGTTCAATGTTCCCAAAACAACGATCGTAATAAACCCCGCTATGCTGAATGAATATAATTGTTTCTGCATCACTCTTCCTCCCACTATCATCATAATCATTAATATGAAGCAGCAGTAGATTTTATGGCAAAGAAAAAAGGAAGCCGCAACGACTTCCCTTTCTAATATCCGAATTATTTTGATGAAGAAAGAAGCTTTTTCAGCCTTTCCACTGCTTCCTTCGTCTTTTCTTTGTCGCCGAATGAGGTTAAACGGAAAAATCCTTCTCCGTTTTTGCCGAAGCCTGCACCGGGAGTACCCACTACATTAGCCTCATTAAGGAGCAGATCAAAGAAATCCCACGACTTCATACCGTTGGGACACTCCAGCCAAATGTACGGAGAGTTTTTGCCGCCTGTATAGTAAATCCCCAATTCATCTAGAGCAGAAGCAATCGTTCTTGCGTTTTCCTTATAGTATTCCAAATTAACCTTGATCTGCTTCTGACCTTCCTCAGAGAATACAGCAGCAGCGGCACACTGTACCGGCCACGAAACGCCGTTGAACTTGGTTGCCTGACGGCGATACCACGTTTTGTAAAGATTATGTCCGTCACGCTCCAACTCCTTTGGGATCACTGTATAACCGCAGCGAGTACCGGTAAAACCTGCTGTTTTAGAAAGAGAACAAAACTCAATAGCACAGCTTCGTGCTCCCTCCACGGCATAAATACTGCGTGGAAGATCCTCTGTAATAAACGCCTCATATGCACAATCGTAAAGAATGATTGCATCATTTCTGTTGGCATAATCGATCCATACTTTCAGCTGCTCTGCTGTATAAGCGGCTCCTGTAGGATTATTAGGGGAACAAAGATATATAATATCTGCGTGAACACTGTCATCCGGCATAGCATTGAAATGATTGTCTTTATTGCTGTCAGCATAGATAATTTTTCTGCCTGCCATAATATTGGAGTCAACATAAACAGGATATACCGGATCTGTCACAAGCACTACGTTATCTTTATCAAAAATATCTCCGATATTGCCGCAATCGGATTTGGCACCATCCGAAATCAGAATTTCATCTGCGGCTATCTCTACACCGAATGATCTATAATAATCCGATATAGCTTCTCTGACAAAAGCATAACCCTCATAGTCGGGGTATCCCTTGAAGGTTTCTTTAGCGGCAAGGTCATCGGCACCTTTTTTCATTGCCTCGACCACAACAGGGGCAAGCGGCAAGGTAACATCACCGATCCCTAAACGAATGACGTCTTTTTCGGGATTGGCAGCCTGATAGTCATTGACTCTTTTTGCAATTTCCGCAAAGAGATAATTCGGAACCAGATTATCAAAATTCTTGTTAATTTTCATTTCATACGCTCCTTTTTGATATTTTATTCCTACGTAATACCAATTACATAACCATTTTATTACATATCTGAATTTTTATCAATAGAAAATTGCAAATTTTTTATGCGGTATCACCCATTTTCTTTGTTTGGGATAAATTTTGCAAATGAGATACACCTATTTTTTGTTCTGAAGCAAAATCGCTGATCACAGATTGAGTGGTTTCCCCCTGCTTCAGTTTTTGAAGCATTACCTTTGCAGGATTGGTACGGTCGTATACACGCTCATACAGCGGCAGAAGATATTTTTCTTCCCCTAATGCCCTGTCACACAATCCCTTTGCAGCAATATCCAGTACTTGTTCTATAAGGTGGTACAGTCTGTCCTCATCGATAAAATTTGGCAGTTCGGAATGTACCAGTAATTTTCTCAATTCTGCTGCGGTATAGCCGTTATGATAAATCACATCATCCTTGTCAAGCAGTTCTGCCAGGTCATCCACCCGCTGCAAAAGACCCAGATGAAATGCCGACACTGTCATTACGTCACTGATGGGCTGACAGCAGACACTGCGAAATTCCACGGTTCCCCTGAATGTCAGATCTTCCAATTTAAAGGTTCTCAGATAAGCCAAATCACTTTCCTGTGGACGAAATGTCAGCGAAATTGTTCGACCCTTGTCCTCATATTCTCCTACGATGTTGTCGGTATTGAAATATTTTACAATATTGGTAGGATGAAAATTAATATAGTGTCCGTCACGCTCAACACAATAAATACTAAGTGTTGTCATATAATTCAAAATATCGTCAAGCGTATTGATTTCACAGTCATACATTCCGATGTTATGTGGATTGATACCGTGAGTGCTGTTTTCCCATAACATATCACGGCAGCAAAGAAGATCTTCATTTTCTCCGACTAGCACAGAATTGGCAAAAAGCACTGCCTTGAGCGGCTCCAAACGGTTAAAGGTGTGAAGCACTTTGGGAAGATTCTCTTTGCCGACATCCAGCTGTACTTGAGAAGCACTGGAAAACATCCCGAAATTCGGATAGGGATGGAAATACATCGGAAGAATACGGTATTGTGAATATGATTTTAAATGATGATATAACATTTTATATCTGCCGTTTTTGATAGGAATATTATTGTTCAGCTGCCTGTAGGGATTGATACCCATTCCCGTCAATGTATGTTCGTGTCGGCTTAGGAAATCTTGGATAAAACGGTAATATGTCAAAAATCGCTCATGTATGTTAAAAAGGCTGCTCTCTTTTCCAAAAGAAATTTCCAAATTATTATACGAACAGTCATAAGAAAAAACATCACCGCTGTTTCTATGCTCTGCAGAATAAATATGACCATCCTCATCTGTTCCTACGGGCAAAAAGCCAAATTTTTTCAGAAATACCGCTGTCAGTGAATGAACAACATCAAAATCCACTGCTCGCATTCTCAGATTGACAATCGGCATTTCTACTTCTACACCGATAAAGGTATCACTTTTCTTTTCAGTCGGTTTGATATATCTTTCGTAAAGCTTTTGTTTCAATTCCTGTTTTGTCATTATTTTCACCTTCTACAGATTGGCAAAGATACTGTAAAGAAGTTTCATAGCTTCTTCGCTTTCTATATATTCGTTCTGATGAACGGTCCCTGTTTTCACAAGCTTACCTTTATGAATAGCAATCAATCTCGCAAACGGCAAAGTCTGCCAATCACTTTGATCCAAAGCGGTTGTTGAAAGAAATACCGTTCCGTCCTCTTCCAAATAATGCAAAGTATTTCTGCAGTTAGTATGAGCATACAAATATTGTCCATCGGTAAACAGCAGATTTAGTTTATTACCCTTGGACATTTTGCACACGATCGCATCAAACAAGGCAAATTTATCTTCAAATGACAATTTTGCCCCCTTTTTTCGTTGTGCTTCATTAATTTTGTCCAGCAAATAAAGAAACACCCGTTCGCTGTCGGTATCACCGCTTTGTTTTTTGATGTAGTTATGAATAACTGGAAAATCAAAAATCGTTCCATTATGAATAAGCGTCCAACATACTCCCATATTATCTTTTCCGCAAAACGGATGACAGTTTCGATATTCCACATTACCGATCGTGGCATAACGTATATGTGCCAGCATCAGTCCGGAACAAATCGGCTGGGAAAGACGTTCTTTCAAATAATGGCTCTTTGATGCCTGAACACTTTCTTTTTCCAGCTGGACGTGATTTTTGGATACACACGCCAATCCCCAGCCGTGAGGATGACGAATACTGTGAGAAAAAAATATTTTCAACTTATCATTGAGACGGATGTTATTGGCTGCTGAAACACCGAATAGTTCACACATTACGATGACCTCCCAGCATATTTTTCAGTAAGTTCTATGCCCTTTGAGATGTAATCCGTCCCGAAACGGCGACTGATGATGGCAGCATAGCGATTACCTGTTTTTAACTTATTTTTCTGATAAGCAACAACACTTTGATATTCCGGCAGATACTCCACGACAAAAGCCGATATTTTATCCAACTCTGCTGCTGCCCGTTCTTTCAAAGAAGAATTATCAAAAGCGGCAGATGCTTTAATATCTTGGATCGCCTGCAACTGTTCATCATTATCAAATGAAAAATCCGTCAGCGAAGTCAAATAAATCAACAGCAAATGAATAAACAAAATATCTTCTTTAAAAATACCCGTTCGGGTAAGCGGATTGACATCCAACACCCTTAATTCAATATGATTGATACCGTTATTTTTCAAGCTTTCCAGACTATTAGCTCCCTTTGGTTTAAGACGCACCGGATAATACAGTTCCGAAATAGAGGTCAGTTTGCCGCCTGTAATGTATTTCTCAATACTTTGAATATAATCTTCAAATCCCGAATACCCCAAAACAGGTACAAAATAATTCCAATACCCTTCTTTTCCGCATCGAACAGAAGAATAAATATTGCTGTCGATCCCAAAAGACGGATGCGTTATGGGACTGGCGGCAGTAAGATAAACGATCAGCCACGTATAACGAACCAATCGCTTGGAAAGCTGCAAGTATAAATGATTGCAAAAGCTTTGGAATTGATGATAGGAACTAAGCCCAAAAGCGATATTCAGCAATTCCTTTTCAAAAGAAAAATTGAAATGTATTCCCGAAAAGAGCATTTTTTTCTTACCGTATTTTTGAGCCAGATAGGTACGATATTCATTTTTATGTTTCATACTGCCCTCAAAAACCGCAGCAGGTATGTCATCTTCACTACCAATCACAGGCGGATTGGAAAAGCTCCATAAAAGTTCGTTATTTTTTTTTAGCACGCTGTAGATATGATCCAAAATATCATTCATTTGATCCATCAAGGCATCCACATTGGTAAAGACATTAGTGATAATTTCTGTTTGATTTTCGCAGAAATCTCTGTCAATATTGGACATACCTCCAAATGGGTGCTTAGTCATTGCGAGCGTACCGTCACGGGTTACTCTGAGCGACTCTCTTTCCAAACCAAATTCAGCTCGTGTTATTCGTTTTTTGACCTCATCATTTTCTAATGGCAACAGCATATCAACCACCTGCTTCCAAAAACTCATTTCATCCATTCATCATTATGTATCAGCGACGAATTTCATTCATACGTTAATATTATTATCCATATATGTTTTATAGGTTTTACTTATTATAACAGAATAATAAATTTCTGTCAATCATAATAATATTTTATTTTTATCAATAAATTTGTCATATTTTAGTTTCAGCATTAAAAAATACCATAAAAAATTAAAAAAAGAGTTGACAAACCTCTTCTATTGTGGTAAGATAATAAACGTCGCGAGGAGATATATTACAAGCGATGTTGTTTGTGATGGAGAGGTATCGAAGCGGTCATAACGAGGCGGTCTTGAAAACCGTTTGTCCGAAAGGACACATGGGTTCGAATCCCATCCTCTCCGG
>CADCOE010000001.1 GCA_902802985.1 uncultured Ruminococcus sp. | reverse complement strand
GCAAGCTTTTGAAAAAGCTTGAGCAAAACTTTTCACTTACGGCAGCAAATACTAAGTGCATACCATTAGCCGCCTTGTTGCTCCGGCGAAAGAACTGATCACACGCATTTGGCAGTCCCGTAAGCAGGCCGACCAAGGCTTGCGGGGGACGGATGGAGCGTATATTTACTTGCCGTACGGGCGGCGGATGTGCGTGCAAAAACTGACCTTCCACAAAATCACAGCTGCGTCAGTGAGCGAATGGAGCGTGTATTGCTGTTCATCATCATCAATATTTTGTGCCATACTCACTGCCGCATTTTATAATCAGCGAACAAAACGCAGCGTAAGCGTATCGGCACCCCCACCACTAGCAGTCTTGACGGCGGAAGGTGAGATAACCTGCGGCAACAGTGACGGCAAAATAACCTGCCGCCAGAAGAAGCGGAATGTAAATTTGACCGTTAAGACAAAACTTTTGTACGTAAACGGGAGTTTCAAATAACCAGTAGCGTGCAATCTTTGCAAAATCTTTGTCACCGTAAGTGGTGGTGACAATCATTGTCGATACAAAAGTCGGCAGTACAATCGACATCGCTACCGTTGAACCCGTCTTTTTGATAATGATGGCAATAGTGTAATACAACGACGCCATCGCAAACAAAAGAAGAATTTGTGTCACTGCAATCATCGCCATCTGACCAAAGTTCAGCTCACTCGTACCTCTGACAAAAATCAGACATACTGTCATTCCACCTATCAAATAGGCCGCTGTCAGTATCAGTGTCGACACGCAGGAAACAACCAGCTTGGATAAATAAATCTGTCCTCGGGTGAAACCTCTGGATACCGTGTTTTTTAATGTACCCATCGAATATTCCGAGGCGGTAAAAACACTGATGCAAATGGCCGCCAGCAGGGTGATGGTACCATCTCCTAACAGCATATTGGCATACGACCATATATAGGGCTTGGGCAGTATAGAAAACGTTTCCTCTACCACTTCTTCATCCATTCCCATATCCAGCATCATCTTTTGTGCCTGCTGGATGCTCTCTCCCACACTGTTCCACGCATTGATGAACAACAGCGACATCACCGCTCCCAGTACCAATGCGATGAGAGAACATATTAACAAGGTACGGCTTTTACTCAGCTTCATAAAATCCGACTTGATCAGCTTTCCCATTGTCAGCCCTCCTCCATTTTTCTGATGAAATAATCCTCCGCACTGTTCTCGTCATCACTAATTCCCTTGACGGCAATGCCTGCCTGAAACAGTTGATTGGTCACTGCCCCGATGTCCTCTACCTCATCCTGTATATAAATCATCTTGCCTTCTCCCACCGCAATATGATCCGTATGAAGAAACTTTTTCAATATTTCGGCGGCTTTTTCGGGATCCTCTGTTTTAATCGCCGTACGCTTGCCGCATCTCTGTACCAGCTCTTTTGAGGTTAGCTCCTCCACCAATTTGCCGTTCGAGATAATACCGTAGCGTGTAGCGATTTTCTCCAGCTCTCCCAGATAATGACTCGAAATAAAAATCGTTTTGCCGGCTTCCCTTAGTTTCAGCAGCAATTCACGTATCTCTACAATGCCCTTGGGGTCAAGTCCGTTGATTGGCTCATCCAGCATCAAAAATTCGGGATCCCCTACCAGTGCCATTCCTATTCCCAGACGCTGCTTCATTCCCAGCGAAAAGTCCTTCGCCTTTTTTCTTCCTGTATTTTCCAGACCTACGGTTGTCAGAATTTCATCAATTTGCTTTTTGTCCAATCCCAGCATCGTACAGTACATATTCAGATTTTCTCTGGCGTTCATATTTCTGTACAGGGCAGGACTTTCGATTAAACTGCCTGTTTTTCGCCTTGCTGTATTCTTATCTTCTCCGCCGAACATAGAAAAGGTGCCGCCGTCAGGCCGTGCCAATCCCAATATCATTCGGATAAACGTGGTTTTGCCTGCCCCGTTTTTGCCGACAAAACCATATATATCGCCCTTTTGTACCGTCAGCGATACTCCATCCACTACTTTGGTATGTGAGTATTCTTTGGTCAGCTCGTGGGTGCTGAGAATTGTTTCCATTGTGATACCTCCTTTGAACACCGTCCGATGAAAAATACATTATAAAATGCATTATCTCGACATTCTCTTAGTACTTATTCATCATCCCGTTCTTCTATTTCCAAAATAATGCCCGATTGCTCCAGATAGGTAATCGTAAATACCTCTCCTCTCTGTGCTTCCTCGTGCATCCTGATAAATTCTTCTATGGTGAGCGCCTTGCCGAAAATGTAACGCTCGCCAACTTTGATCTTGTAATTAACGGTCATCTGAAAATAACCGTCCTCCATCTCAAACAGCGGCACGGTTTCTATCGTACAGTAGGCTCGTTTTTCTATATCCTGTCTGGCCATCGTCTGAAGCTTCAGCGGAAATCCTCTGATCTTCTTTTTAGCGGTTTCTCTTGTCATCGTTTTCCTCCCAACAGGGTATTTGCTTACTAATGATACTACTATTATAATCAAAAGCTTCACTGAAAGTCAACACAAAGAAGAAATTTGATTTTCTCCGGCAGTTCTTCGGGGCAAACCCCTTACCTAAAACCGCTGATCAAAATGCCGATGGAAAGCCGCTGTCATCTTCCCTCAACTATCGCATTCCGTGTCTCACTTATTTTGAGAAAAAAATATCCATTATGCGATTGACAAATGCCGTCGCTTGCGTTATAATACTAACAGAACAAGATACTGTTCCGCAAGCAACTGTCTTGGTTTACCGTACTTTTTCTGTAGAGAATAAAAGCTTTACAGTTGTGTCATCATCTACCACGATGTGAATATTTTCATTACACAACCCCTTTAAAATAGTATTTATAAAGAAAGACGGCTGCTTGTCGGACAATATACTTGTTCTGCGTGTGGGTATTGATATATCCATACATAATACGTTCCAAACAACAAAGTAATCCCTGTTCTGTATCCTGTGCAGAACAGGGATTGCTTTTTACTGTATTTTTTGACAACACACGCAGAAATCCCCCCCAAAAAATTTTTTTAAAAATTTTTTGGGGGGTGTAATATTTTGGCTGTCTGAGTTGTTTACTATATGAAAGATCTTTTAAAGCAAAAATAAGGGAGGAGTTGAAATGGACGCTAACGAGTACCATCGCATCGTTGAAATGTATCTCGACGATGTCTACAGAACGGTGTTCTGCTGCTGTAAAAACAAGGAAAATGCGGAGGATGCTGTACAGAACGCTTTCCTGAAATTACTCAAAGAAAAAAATACTGTCTTTCAGGACGATGCCCATATCAAACGCTGGCTGATACGAGTGGCTCTCAACGAATGTAAAAATATGTGGCGATCCTTCTGGAACAAAAACAAGGTATCCTTCGAAGAACTGAATACCGCCCCCTCTTATCGAGATAAGACCCATTCAGAACTTTTGGATGTCATTGATCAACTGCCCGATAACTACAGAGCTGTGATCCATCTCTACTACTATGAAGAATACAGCGTCAAAGAGATCGCAATGATACTCCGTATCTCGGAATCCAATGTGCAGGTAAGGCTCAAAAGAGCCAGAGATAAGCTAAAACAACTGGTCAAGGAGGAATAAGTATGAATGAACAGGATAAGAAGATCCAACAGCTTTATACAGAGGTTTATGACAACGTACACGCAAGTGATGACTTAAAAGGAAAGGTGACAGCAATGAAAACAACCAAAAATATCAAGAGAAAGATTATCAAGACCGTTTGTGTAGCCGCCGCCGCTGCCGTGATCCTGACCGCAGGAGCAATGATCACCTCTGCATCAATGGCAGAGTATGATACGATCATCCTCAACGGCCAAGAAGAAAAAGCAAGATTTGTTGATTTTGGCACCGGTACCCGTATGTGGGAATGCATCAGCGGCAACACCTGCTACTCTGTGTACATCTACGGCGATTACGACAAGGAAAACAATACACTTTATTTCGTTGACAAGGGAGATTATTTCTTAGCCTCCACTGACCCCAATCCAACGCTCAACCTCTACACGGATATTGACCAATCTTCCTGTGCGGAATTTAAAGAAATTGACAATGAAAAGTATCTTGATGTTACTAGCAATGACGGCACAATGGAAATCCTCTTCTCGCAGGATGAAGAAGACGGCACCGCAGACGGTGTGTTCCGTATGGACAACAGTTCCATTGAAGCTTATACGCTCCTCCCCAACGGTTCCGTTGCCAACACTATGAAAATGGAGATCCACGGACCCGTCGAATTATTCAAACATCAGTCCGAGCAATTCTGGGGCGACATCTACGCTCAGATCGACAGCTACAAAAACGGATAACAAGATCCCCTCACCCTGATATATGCCCCCCGAAAGTCAGACCGCTGATCTGATCTTCGGGGGGCACTTTGATTGGTTTTTGTTGGTCTTTTCGTTAGTTTTCATTGGTTTTTGTTGGTTTTCTGACCGCAAGCAGACGTCCCCATTCATCAGCGGTTTTAGGAAAGGGGTGCGGGGAAGAACCCTTTTTCCGCCGGAAAAGGGTTTGCCCCGGGGAACTCCCGAGGCAAAATTCGTTTCTTTATTTCTCAGTCATCGGTAACCGACATAGAGGGATGAAACTGTTTATACTTTCCCTTGACGTCCGTTTTGACGGCATACATTGCCAGATCGGCACGGCGGTATAATTCCTGAAAATCTCTTCCCTGTGCCGGATACATCGCAAATCCTGTTGATACCGTAAAGTTTTCCCTTTTGCCGCCGGATTCAACCCGGTGCGGCAGGCTCTGCATTTTCTCTATTCTTTCCGCCGCCTGCTGAGGGGTAGTGTTTTTCACCAGCAGCATAAACTCATCTCCGCCCACTCTGCCAATGATGCTGTTCTCACCAAATATTTGTTTCAGTAAAGACGCTGTTTCTTTGAGGACACTGTCCCCCATACGATGTCCGAGATGGTCGTCAAAATGCTTGAAGCCATCTATATCCATCATCACTACGGCACAGCTTTGCAGGGGATTTTGGGCAAGATACTCCCCGATCTTATCCTTAACGGTCGAACGATTGAACAATCCTGTCAAACCGTCCAGTTCTGCACGCTGTTTCATTGCCTGATTGCGAATGGTAAAATCATTAATATCGTACATAAAGAACCAGCCGTGAATTTGTCCGTCCGACTGGGACATACGGCAGATCATATGCTTCCAGCGGGGTTCTTCGTCATATATCAGTCTGAATTCCGTATCGACAGTGGTTTCTCCGCCAATAAAGCGATGGATCAGGTTCGTACGCTCAAACATTTCTTTTTGTTTCTCTGTCAGCACGGCGGAGGACTGATTTTCCCACAGTTTTTCTGTCAGCTCATCATAGCTGTGAAAGCTCCACGCATCCATTCGCCGTTTATCGTCCTTGCTCAGATGAATTTCCTCTATCTTGTTGAGTGTCAGATTAATGTGAAAATAACACGATACCATCAGGAAGTCATAAATAGAGCGATACCCCAGCAGTGAGGCAAGCCCTCTGCCTGCCATCCAAAGCAGGTTGGTATTGAAATGATATTCATTTTCAGCAGAGAGGGTTTCCTCATCCGTCCGATAGGTACGGTTAATGACCACCAGAATGGCTCCCACCTCCGTATGCGTATCATAAGCAATACTGAGCAGTCGGGAGGATACCGACACTTTTCCCTCGGTATCATCGGTAATGGTTTCCCAATGACCCGATTGGAAGCATCGTCTGGCGGTCTGCCGGAACCGTTCGGACGGCTGACGCTCATATTGAACGAAGCCGTTTTCCTCTTTTTGGCCGCCTTCCACCTGTATCATTGAGAGGAAATTTTTATAAGCTTCGTTGCTTTTCAGAATTTTAAATTTTCCGCTGCGATATTCCATTACCGCCGCCGGAATACCCGTAATAATATGGCTGAAACTGTCATCCAGTTCCATTAAAATAGAGTCTTTGAAATTAACGGAACCGATCTTATCATAATAGGTTGCCTGACGAATATCATCATATTGAATCCCAATATCTCTGGAGGCTTTATCGGCAAAATATTCGCACGGCATCGGACGGCTGAACAAATAGCCCTGTGCTTTTTCACAGCCTATATCGCTGAGGAAATTCAGTTGTTCCTTTGTCTGTACGCCCTCCGCCAGCGTATGAATTCCCAATCGTGACACCATTCCCACGACGTCAGAGAGGATCGAATGATTTTTGCCTGTCAGACTGAAGTTCTTCATAAAGGTCATATCCAGCTTAATGAGGTCAAAATCAAATTCCTGCAATGTATTGAGCGAAGAATATTCGCTGCCGAAGTCGTCCATCCATACGCCAAATCCGGCTTGTCGGAAACGCTGTATCTGCTTTGACAAGAAATAACGGTTATTGATAAAGGCGCTTTCGGTAATCTCTATGGTCAGCAGCTTATGGGAAACCCCATATTCATCGACAATTTTCAGGACTTCCTCTACCACATCACATTCTTCAAAATCCAATCGGGAGAGATTGACGGATACCGGCACAACCGGCAGTTTTTCCTGCTTTTGCCGACGCAGGTTTTCACAGATCTTGGTAAGCATATAGAAGTCCAGTTTGGTAATCAGCCGGTGTTCCTCCAGCACAGGAATAAACTGTGACGGAGGAAGCATTCCTTTTTCGGGATCCACCCATCGGGACAACGCTTCCATATCGCAGATATTCCCTGTAATGGTGCGGATAATCGGCTGGTAGTACACCTTGATCCAGCCCTTTTCCAGAGCCTCCTCAAAGTGGGTCAGGATATGCTGACGCTGGTGGTACTCATCGAACATTGCCCTGTCGAATATCTTGTATTTATGCTGATAATCGCCCTTCAAGCTTTTGCAGGCAAGCCTTGCACGGTCACACGCCGCAATCACATCCAGCTTTTGCCTGTCATCATCAATATAAATGCCGGCACAGAGCTGCACAGGAATGCCCGTCGGATTATTCAGTACCTGTTCGTGTACTTTTTCCAATTTTTGTTCCAGCAGCTTTCTGTTGGTCAGCACCACAAAATGGTCATCGGCAAACCGTGAAACAGGATCCCCCTTAAACACTGCGCTCAACACATAGGCGGTACCAATCAGGATACCGTTGCCCTTGGCAAAGCCATAATTTTCATTGACGGCTTTCATATCACGCAGATCAAAATACACATACGCCGGCAAAATTCCCTTGCTTTTCATTTCTGCGCCCGCCGCCATCGCAATATTGCGAAAATGTGTCATATTGGGTAATCCCGTCAGATCATCAAAATAGGAGATGGCTTCGGCATTGAGGATCTCCGTAATATCCTTGCAGCTGACGATATACTGTCTGTTTTCGGCACGGAGCCTCCATATATGCATATGGACGCTGCGGTTATGGGAAAGCCGGTTCGTAAAAGACACTTCGTTTTTGTCCTCCAGCCTCGACTCCAGAAATCCAAACAAGGCTTCGGCATTGTCAAAGCTGCCGCCCATTTTTTCAGCAAGCATCCCTATTTGTTCATCGAGCCGTCCCTCGCTGTAAATATCGGTATTGTTTTTGACTTCATCGGGAATAAGGTAATAAACTCTTTTGGTACTGCCGTTGATATACGCCATCAGATCGGTAAATTCACCGGCGGAAGATTTGAGGAATTTCTCAAACAAAACGTGGTCTGTCACGTTTTCGATCTGATGTTTGATATAAACATCGCCGTTGTCGGGATGGATACCGACAGACGGGGTAAAGTGCAGACAAATGTCATTCATATGCCAATCCATCCGAATGATACGGTCAGGGATAGTCTTTCCTTCAAAACAGAATTTTTTCACATTATCCGCCGAAAAATATTCAAATTGTTTTCTGTCCTCTTCCGAGGCAATATGATTGCAGTACATTTGATAAAACTGGTCATATTCTATTTGGGGACCCACTTTGCCGAAGGCATAGCATCCATCCGATGCATATTCCAGCGTTCCCTTTGTCATATTCCACACAGAATACACTTTAGAACCGCATTGTTCAAACGGTATGGTATTTTCTTCCCCGCATAAAAATGCTTCAAACTGCATTCTTTTTTCAGCATTCCCCACCGAATCGCTTTTATCGGCAGCCGCCGCCGGACGGAAGCTCAGCATGATGGCGGGCTGTCCCTTCCAGTTGACAGAAACGACCGTCACATCAAAGCGTTGTTCTGTATTTTTACAGTAAAAGAGCTGACTGCCCTGATTGCAATGCTCAAACAGCAGCTGCACCTCCTGAGGATCGTCAGCGAAAAAATCTTCAAAGGTCATTCCGCTTTGAAAGACTGCTGACGGTCGGAGGAACTCCATCATTGGCAAACTGTAATAGAATATAGTATGTTCCTGTTGTGAAACGACAGCCACCGCACCGATATTTTGTTCCCAGTCAGTATGATCGTTCAAAGCATCATCCCCTTTACATTCACGATATATCATCGAATAACGGCACCCGTTCATTCAACAATCTATATATAAAATAATACTACCGTTGCATAATTTTGTCAATTATTATAATCTCTCAGAAATAACAAAAAAATATCCTATTTTTTTGAATATTTTGACAATAACACAAAAGAGTCATTTTTTATCATTATCCCGATAGGCTTCATCATATTTTTGAGCCAATTCGGGATCTTGTTCTCTGAGCTGTTCAATATGCCGCCATCTTCGTTTCAGCAGACGTTCATATGACTGGGGATCCGTACGCTGCCATTCTTTTTCGATGTCACCTCGGTGCTGTTTCAGGCGTTCAAAGACATTATGATCCATCTCATACATTTTCTTTTCGATCGACTCACGTCTTTGCCTGATCACATTTTCTATGTGACGCAGCTTTTCCTTGTTGCCGCTGGCATCGGCCATCAAAAGCATTTCCAGTCTGTCCAGCAGTTCCTCCTCATCAAAGAGGTTAAAGCGTCCCCATCGGTTTCTCATTTCCGCAGCTTCCAGATGTTCTTCGGTAAGGGTGGCATCGTCCTTCATTTTTTCAAAAATTTCCTGTGCCAGCATTTCCTTCACCAATTCTGCCTCTTTTCCGAACGCCCATTCCAGCTCCGCCTGTATTCCCTTGGTGTTTTTGAGGATGTTTCTGCCGTAATAAGCCTCGTCAGAGGAGGCGGATTTTTGGTGCTGATAAGAAAATCGGTCCGATGCTTTCTGTTCTTCCTCCGTTTCGGTAGGATATGGCAAGTGCAGTCCGGCATCCCTCAATGCCAGTGCCATTGTCATTCTAACGGCACCGCTGTGTATCAATTCGGCCTCCCCATACTCACGCAGCTGATCATTGACCTCTCCCACGTGTTCGGTGATATAAAATTGAATACCTCTTTCCTGCAGCTGTCTGTACATCAGCAAGAGTCTGTCCGCCGCTGTAATATCAATGCTGCTGACAGCCCCTGCATTTACCACCACATATTTGGTGGTATCACGGATGGCATTTTCGATGTCATTTTGAAAGGTATCAATATTGCCGAAAAAGAGGCTGCCGCCAAAGCGATAAATCACGGTATCTTTGACAGGCTTTGCCTGACTGTTCCGTTCCAACGCAAAGAAACCGCTTTTGCCGGCAATAACGCCCATCAATCCTCTGGGCGGTACGACCACTTGTATGATCACAGCAACAAAAGACAATATGACGCCGATCATTACTCCGTATACTGTTCCCAGCAGCAGCACGCCGAAAAAAGCTGCCGCAAAAATATAAAATTCATTGCGGCTTGTTTTCCACAGACGGACGGCAATATCAAATTCACACGCATTCATCAAGGCGGAAATGACGATGGCTGTCAGCACCGGCACAGGCATATATCCTATGAGAAACGTTCCGAAATACAGCACCGCCAGCATTGCTGCCGCCGCTGCTACCGAAAGCCATTGTGATTTGGCTCCGAACTGACGTACAATACCGGTTCTGGACACGCTGCCGTTAACGGGGCAGCAGCCTGTCAGCGATGACGCAAAATTACTGACAGCGTATGCCAGTATTTCACGGTTATTATTCAGCCGATAGCCGTCTTTGAGGGCATTGGCCTTGGACGCCAGCAGCGACTCCGCCATAATGACCACGGCAATACTGAGGGAAGAAAACATCAATTCGGCCAGCTCACCTATATCCGGTACGCCCGACAGCATACGAAAGCCGGGAAAACCGCTTTCCGCTTGCGGCAGAAGCTTCACCCCGTAATCCTGAATACCCAGCGCCGCCGTTGCCAACGCTCCTGCCAACATCATCACGACCGACATCGGCACTTTGGGGATGATACGCTTGCACAGCATAATAATGATGATAGTGAAAAGTCCCATCCCAAAGGAAAGCGGATGAAACACCGAAAACTGCTCCGCAATATGCTGTATCAATTCAGGACCCTCACCTGCTCCTGCTGTTCCCCCGTAGAGCTTGGGCACTTGTATCAGAATAATCGAGCAGCAAATGCCCGACACAAATCCGCCCATTACCGGCTCGGAAATATACTGTACGGCACGTCCTGCCTTGATAAAATAAAACAGCAGCAGCCAACACGCTGTCAAAAAAGCGATGATCGGTACCAGCTGTATGGCCTGCCGGCTTTCCGCAGTCACTCCCATTGAAGCGATCGCCGCTCCTGTCAGTGCTGCCGGAGCCGCATCCACCCCAAACACAAAATCTCTTGTGCTGGTCAAAAGTCCAAAGAACAAGATAGGCATTACTGATCCATACAGACCGTACTGCATTGGCAGTCCCGCAATTTGTGCGTATCCCATTGAAATAGGGATGGACACCAATGCCACAATGATACCGCCTATCCAATCCTTTGCCAGTCCTGCCGCTGTTTTCTGAGAAAAAAAGTTTTCACGACATTGCTGCCATATACGTTTCAAAACCATACTTCCACTCACCTTGTATCGGGGCGTTGCCCCCAACCCCACAAGGGCTGCTCGCCCTTGACCTCGGCAAGGGTGCACCGCACCCCTGCACCCCTACATTGATACATCCATACAGACATACAGATATACAGATATACAGCTTTACAGCTTAAGAACAAATAAGATCTTCCTCCTGCTCCAGTACGGCATTCAGCATCCATTCCGACAAGACCTGGTCATTCGGGCAGACCATCTCCCTGCCGCTAAAGCTGCCGATATTCAGTGATCGGGGATAAATCGCCACGTCGGCACTCCTCAGCATCGGAATATCAAATTCACTGTCACCTGCCGCTATCAGGGTTTCACATCCCAGCTGATGAGCAAGACGCATCACCGCACCGCCCTTGTCGAGCATTTTAGGCACAATATACACCTTGGCTCCGTTATCAAACACATCGACCTTACTCCCGTCCAGCTCCGAACGCAGCATTGCTGCGGTTGCTTTGGGAAAAAGACTTTTCGTGAATACAAACAGATCCATAATATAACGTATTTCAAAACAGATGTTGTCGTCTTTTTGAAGCAGGGCTATTCCCCTTTTCACCTCATCAGCGCTGTACTTGATCATAGCAAGGGCATCCTGATACCACGCTTCGTCCATTTGTCCGTTTCGCAGCAAGACGCCGCCGTTACAGGTCAGTGCATATTCAAATTCACCTGTTCCAAGGTCAATGCGGCGATACTGTTCTATGGTTCTGGTGGTAACGGGCACAATCAGCAAACGTTTTCTTGCCCTGCGCAGCAGCTCATACGTTTGATCGGTCACAAAAGAAATTTCTCTGCCTTGATAGATTTCAGCGCAGCGTTTATGGCTGCCAATATCGTGCCGATAGGAGTAGATCATTGTATTGTCAAGATCAGTAAATAAAATCTTCATTTTCATCAACAAAAGGGCATACAGTACAACACTGTATGCCCGCTCCTTTTTTATTTTCAAAAAGCTCTTTTTGGGGTTACGCTGTCCGTAACATCATTCTTCCTCGGACGGATTGTCGTCAGTGGTTTTTTTGCCAAATGCCCTGACACAAGCTTTTCTGATGAGGTCAACAGGAACCATTGTCATTGCCATCACGATGACCAGACACCATCCGATCACACTGAACGGTTCACAACTGAACATACGGCTGAGCCAGTCACAGTAAGGAATGAGTGCAGCGTTGACAATCAATGCCTGTACCAAAGCGATGATCAGGAATACCCGTAAAAATCCTTTGTTTTCACTGAGTCCGCTGAAAATACCAAATCCGTCATCACGAACGTTAAAGCCGTTAAAGAGTGCCGCCAAGATAAACAGAACGAAATAGCCTGTCATATGCTGTGCCGACTGCTGTGCCGGAGAAGCAAATCCGGTGGATGCCTGTGAGCCGAAAATACCGGCAATAGCAGGAACCATATAGTAAACAGCACTGAGAATAATCACCCACACTGCCATCACACCGATCTGACCGGCCATTTTTTTACTGATAATGCTTTCATCTCTGCGTCTGGGCTTTTCGTGCATATACTTTTCTCTGGCAGGCTCGTTGCCCAGCATAATGGCGCCAAGGCTGTCCATTACGAGGTTGACGAACAACAGGTGGGTTACCTTCAGGGGTTCTTCTACGCCGAAGAACGGTGCGATCGCACTGACAACCACCGCAGCCACATTGATAACGAGCTGGAAGGTACAGAATTTGAGGATATTATGGTAAATGGTACGTCCATAAAGGATCGCATCCTTGATAGAGCGGAAGTTATCATCAATAATAACAATTTTGCCTGCTTCTTTGGCAGCCTCTGTACCGCTTCCCATTGCAAAGCCGACATCTGCCTTTTTCAGAGCAGGTGAGTCATTCACGCCGTCACCCGTCATACCGACAACCAGGTTCATTTCCTGACAGAGTCTTACCATTCTGGATTTATCGGTCGGAAGTGCTCTGGCAATGACACGGATATTGGGAATGATCTTTTTCAGCTCATCATCCGAGAACTCATTCAGCATAGCAGAAGTCAGCACTCTGTCGCTGTCGTTTTTAATCAGACCGGCGTCCTTAGCGATGGCAACCGCCGTTTCCACACGGTCACCCGTGATCATAACGACCTGAATACCTGCTTCCTGTACTTCCTTAATCGCCGTTTTGGCTTCGGGACGAACATCATCACGAATACCGACAAGACCAATCAGTACCAGATCATCATTGATTTCGTTTTCGGTAAGGGGCTTTTCGGAATAACCGAAGGAAAGCACACGCATTGCCTTATTGGACAGGGCGTCAATTTTTTCGTTCACCTTTTCCATATCAAGATCACGGATCTGACCATCGGCATCCAGATATTTCTTTGCCTTGGCAAGCAGCCGTTCAGGAGCGCCTTTATAAAAAGTTTTGCCCTCAGAATCAATTCTTGCCTGACTGAATTTATTGGTAGAGTTAAAGCCCTGACTGGCGGTAATTTTGCAGTTTTTATCATTTTCAAGCTGATGGAAAGCTTCTTCCCCAAGGAACTTCATCAATGCACGGTCGGTAATATTACCGCCGATCACTTCGTGATTGGAGTCAAAGAGGGACTGTGTATTTTTACCGATAGCGAGATCCAGATGATGTTTAACTTCCTGATGATTTTTAATGTCATCAAAAGCGATGGTCTTGCCGTCTGCGGTAAAGAATTCCACTACTTCCAGCACACCCTTGGTAATGGTACCTGTTTTATCGCTGAAGAGGATATTAACCGAACCGGCAGTTTCGATACCTTCTGCCTTTCTGACAAGAACGTTGTGATCCAGCATCTTACTGGTATTCTGCATCAGAACCAAAGAGATCATCAGCGGCAGACCTTCCGGAACGGCGCAAACGATAATAACGACTGCCAATGAGATCGCCTCAATCAGCTTCGGCAGCATAAAGCCGAGGAAATCCTGTGCAAAGAATACACTCGGACCGGTACCGAGGTTGTTGCCGTCAACGATCACAGGTGCCAAGAAAATAAAATACGCAATATACAGCAAAGTGATCACGGAAGCACCGATATAACCGAATGTCGAGATCTGTTTTGCCAGCTTGCCGAGCTTGACTTTGAGCGGAGAATCCGGTTCATCCCCCTGCATTTCCTCTGCCATCTTACCCATCATTGTAGCAAGACCGACTTTTCTGACATCCAGTACTCCTTCGCCGTCGAATACGACAGCTCCTCTGAACAGAGAGTGAGCATCCACAAAGGTATCGCCTGTGATTTGATCAGGCAGATCCACGTTTTCGGAAGCCTCTGTTTTCTTACATTCTTCTGCCTCACCGTTCAAAGCGGAGTTATCCACTCTCATTGCGCCCGAAACCAGAATACCGTCAGCAGGGATCTTATCACCCGACTGCAGCAGAACCTTATCGCCTACTACCACATCGTCAACATCAATCATCACGAGTTCACCGCTGCGGTAGACCTTGCACTGATCCTTTTTGGTGCTTTCTTTGAGTTCTCTGTACTTCGTATCGGAGGCGACGCCTGTTTTAGCAGAAACGGTAGCCACCACCAGAATGGCCACGATCGTGCCGATCGGCTCATAAATTTCTGCGTATCCGAGGAAAAACATAACGATCATAATGCCGGCGATCACCAGCAATATCTTGATCATCGGGTCACTGAATGTTTCCAGAAACTCAGCCCAAAACGTAGTGGGCTCCGAATCGGGAATTTGGTTAGAACCGTGTTTTTCTCTGGATTCCAATACTTGTTTTTCGTCCAGACCTGTGTACTTCATATCATTCGTCCTTTCGTTTTCCATTTATCGGAAATTTTTGATTACATTCCTTATTATATCATACTATATTGCTACGTCAATCAAAAAAATTCAATTTTTTACCCATTCATCCTCGGAGATCGTCTACTCTTTTTTCCGGAGCGTCACAGCGGAGCAAAACATTTCCGGCTGCCGAAAAAAAATGCCCTGCAGCCGAACACGGGATCGGTACTGCAGAGCAGAAAAGAGATTAGTGAACTACCCATCGTCTAAAGTCGCTGGGATTGCGGTTGACATTATTCAAAACGAGAGGCAAGCTCGGTCACACTGTTATCGGTGGTACCTTGTCCTATGGCATTAAATTTCCATTCATTGCCATTACGATACACCTCGCCAAAAATCATTGCCGTCATTCCGGGATACGCCTCCGTCAGATCATAGCGGCACATTTCAACATTGGTTTTGCCGTCCACCAGACGGATAAAGGCATTTTCTATCATACCGAAATGCTGATTTCTGGCACGTGCCTGAAAAATATTCGCTACCACGATAATACGGTCATACTCCTGCGGGACATAAGGCAAGTCAATGATAATCTGTTCGTCATCGCCGTCGCCGCCGCCGGTCAGGTTATCGCCCATATGCGTAACGCAGTCACTCGAATGACGCAGATTGCCGAAATAAACAATATCGCCCTTGTTGGCAAGACGTCCGTTCTTAAGAAGAAACGCTGACGCATCGCAGTCGAAATCTTCCTGTTTGGCAGTAAAACGCTTCAAACCCTTTGGTTTTACCTCATCCCAGCCCAATCCGACGATCACGGTTGACAAGCCTGCGTGGTCTTTGGTAAGGCTCACTTTTTGTCCTTTTTGCAGACTGATAGACATTTCTCATTCACTCCTTTATTTGGTGGCATGTACCCATTTCAATCCCCAATGATACGCCTGATCCAGTTCTCTGTGACCCGGGAAAAACTGCACTAGTTTTTCGACACTGAATGTCTGATCGTTCTTATTCTCCAACAGTACCAGTCCGCACATTGTATGGGAAGAGTCGAAGGAATCCATTCTCACAATAATATCCTCCGCCCCCGGATAGCGAATGGTCACAACGGCATCTGCCTGTTTCCAGTTGGCAACGCCTTCATAAATAAAGGTATACACCAGTATGCGTTTGATTTCAGCAATCCTATTGCCGTTAATTCTCAGATTTTCCCCTGTGGCGCACTGACCGGTACGGTCATCGCCGTCCAGTGACGCATAAGGCGGACCGGTCAGCGAACCGAAGCGATTGCCGAGAGCCTGTACTGTTCCCTTGCTGCCGTTTTTCAATTCGTACAGACAGCCCAAGTCCAGATCAATCCCCTGAGAAGCGCCGAACAAACTGCTGAAAAATCCCTGCTTTTTCGGAGTGGTGTTCCAATTCAGATTAACGAGTATTTCGCCAAGGGATTGGTTGGGCTGTTTGCGAAGGTCAACCTTTTGTCCTTTTTGTAAATGAATTGCCATCGCTCTTACTGTGCATTAATGCCATAGTTGGCACAAAGTGCAGCCAGCCCTCCCTGGAAACCGCTGCCGATGGCATTAAATTTCCATTCACCATTGCTTCTGTACAGTTCGCCGACTACGACTGCCGTTTCAATCGAGAAATCCTCAGCAAGATCATAGCGTACCAGTTCTTCACCCGTGATCACGTCCACAATACGGATATAGGCATTGCTGACCTGACCAAAGTTTTGTTTTCTCTGTTCCGCCTCATAGATGGTAGCGGTAAAGGCAATTCTTTCAATATTCTGGGGGATCGTTTCCAGATTGATCATAATTTTTTCATCATCACCGTCGCCCTCACCGGTCAGGTTATCGCCCATATGCTTCACCGACTCTGACGGATGCACCAGATTGCCATAGAACACGAACTCCTTGTCACTGGGGCAGTGTCCCGATGAATCCAGCATAAAAGCGGCGGTATCAAGGTCAAATGATCCGCCTGTATCATAGACGTTAATATCCCAGCCAAGACCTACCATAATGTTTTTCAGACCGGGATTATTTTTGGTAAGGCTGACTTTCTGACCTTTGGACAAATTAATAGGCATAATTGATCGACTCCTTTTCGTGATAAATTTCGGTGTAAGTTCGGAATGCAAGGGTAAGCGTCCCTTGCGGGGTGGGGAGCCAAGCCCCCCTATTCATAAAATCAGGGATAGCAGCGAATACCGTCCCTGTGTTTTCCGCTGCCGCTTGTGCGGTGCTGAATGCGGTCTTTATGCTACAATAATACCGTAGCTGCCGCAAAGAGCTGCCAGACCGCCCTGATAGCCGCTGCCGATGGCGTTAAATTTCCATTCACCGTTGTGTCTGTAGATTTCGCCTACTACCACAGCCGTTTCGATAGAGAAGTCCTCACCCAGATCATAGTGAATGAGTTCCATACCGGTAATCGCGTCAACGATACGGATATAGGCATTGCTGACCTGACCAAAGTTTTGTCTTCTGACATCGGCATCATAGATGGTAACAGTAAAGGCCACTCTTTCGACATTGGCAGGAATTTTCGTCAAATCCACCAGAATTTGTTCGTCATCCCCTTCGCCCTCACCGGTCAGGTTATCGCCCATATGCTTCACCGACTCTGTGGCGTGTACGAGGTTGCCATAAAAAATGAATTCTTTTTCTGTGGGGCACTTGCCGTTGGCACCCAGCATAAAAGCGGCTGCATCAAGGTCAAAATCATTACCGGTATCAAACTGGTTAACGTCCCAGCCCAGACCTACCATAATGCTCTTCAGTCCCGGATTTCCTTTCGTAAGATCAACTTTTTGTCCTTTGCTAAGATTGATTGGCATTTGCTTGTCCTCCTTGATCAATTATTTTTTGTTAGGCATATTATACATCTTGTTAAACTCATCTTTAATGTTTTGAAGCTTAGCCTGATCGGCCACTCTTTGATTATGAGCATCCTCCTGGATACGCTTGGTTTCTTCAATACCGTTAACGATGGTTCTCCAAGTTGTTTCCAATGTTTCGATTTTGATGGAGCTGCCCGAAGCGAGTCTTGCGGTCATCTTGGACTGCTCTGCGGTATTCTGTGCATTTTTGATCAGCATTTCGTTGGTCTTTTCATCCAGAGCCTGCATTGCCTCTGCCTGCACACGCTGTCTTTTGAGCATAATCGCCTGTGCCAATGCCTGTTTAAAGACAGGCAGGGTAATAATAAAGGCGGAGTTAATTTTTCTGACAAGGTTCATATTGCTGAACTCGATGGTTTTGATCATCGGGATCGACTGCATTGCGACATTTTCAGCGGTTCTGAGGTCTTGTGTTCTCTGCTCCAGCATAGCAAGAGCCTGCTGGCAGGACTGGATCTCAAACTGAATAGAATGATCGCCGGTTGCTTCCATATCTGCCTGTCTTTGCTGGATATAAGCCTCTATTTCCTTGCAGCCCTGTTCACCGGCCAGAATATATTTGACCAATTCGTGATAATAATTAACGTTTGCCTGAAACATCGTTTCCAGATTACGGTTGGAAACTTTGATTTCCTCTTCATATTTTCTCAGTTCAACATAGATCTTATCGACTTCTTCACCCATTGTGTGGTATTTCGCCAAGATCTTATCAAGCTGTTTTTTCGCATTCTGGAACATTCTCTGAAAGAAGTTCGGTTCATCCTTAATTTCGTCAATGTCAAACTTAGACATAATACTGGTCAGTTGTCTGAGCATTGTGCTGGTTTCATCCAACTGGGCGAGGTTCATACTGTTAAGCACAACATCGGATGCCTTAGAGATTTCCTCTGCCACTTCACCGCCGAAGCTGACGATCGTTTCCAGATTATGCACTTCGATGGTGCTGACAAGATCGTCCACTTCCTGTGAATTGACCAGTGTTTCATTCATCTGCTGTCTGTCTGCCACAATGTCATATGTTTCGACAGGTTCAATAACGGTAGGACTTTCGGGTGTTCCCACAGCCGTGGCCACGGCCGGCTGCTGTGCGGTCTGTGTGTTCATTTTACTGAAATCAAGTGCCATTGTTAATTTCCCCTCTTAAAAAATTTGTCCCGCCACGACGGGTGACTTTGTTTATCACTGATTTTATGAAAATTCGGAATTCTCAGATCGTACATATAATCACCGATCTGATGATCCTGAAATATGATTTTTCCGGGATTAAAAAAGCGTTCAACGGTCTGATAGCCCGTCGGAACAAAAATAGCCAGATCAAATCCCACCAATACCAAAAAGGTAAATAAAATCGTATCCTCCATTGACATACTCTGTTCATTCAGAGAAAGGCAGACGACCTTGGGATTGACCTTGGTAAAGTCAAATTTCTGTATCATTCTGACCAGATTTTTGTCAAGGTTAAGTATCGTTGCGATAATCAGGTTTTCGCTGAAGCTTTCAAAGGTACCCTGTATATATCTGCCGCTGATCAGCATTTGCATTTTATCAAGAATATGCTCCTGAATTTCATCACGGAGCACGCCGTACTGATAGCACGAATGTCGTTTGATTGCTTCTTTGTCGATCTGACCATTCCGGATGAATTGTCCGGCAATGCCGACAACCGGGTTGGGCGAGCCGGGCTGAATACACGGCAAACGGTTGATCAGCAGGGTATCCGGTGTAAAAAGACGTTTGACACTGCTCCAATAGGCTGCCAGATCATTGTTTTTGACGCCGCAGATTTTGGCGCAGATCACAGGAATGGCAACTTCCCCGCCCTCCGTACTAAAATTAGGGCGATATTTTAATTCGGTTGTCCAAAGCTGTTCCACTTCTTCATACATTGTTTTGAGAATAACCGAGTTGGCCTGACCATACTGACGGTTGCGGTAAATGCCCGAATCCTGATACATAATGGTATCCAGCTCCCGTTCGGCGTGATAAGCGACGGTACCGACCGTCTGTGCTGATCGGCTCTCCGGAAACTCTGTCATTGGAAGCGACTCATCATAATTCACTTCATACAGCAGGCTGTCCTGCAGGCTGCACGTCATATTTTTATCGGGCACCAGCAGCAGCACATCAACAGGAAGCCGTGCCAGCACCTGTACAAAAAGGGCTTCATTTTCATTTTTACAGCCGCCCATTTTAATGAAGCATCCGACGTCGGGCATTTTCCACCCTGCCAGAAGTTCGTTGAAATATCGTTTGAGCCAACACAAAACATAAATAGCTTTATTGGCGATCATACTGAGACTGCCGCCGCCCTGTGAGGACAAACGGCGAAGCGTATCGAGAAACGCCTTAACGGCAAGGCTCTTCAGCTCGGGATCGGCTATAAATCCCATTTGAGCCGCCATATGCGTAAGAAAGCTGTTGAGATCGGCATAATTTTGTTTCGGAACGGCATTCACCTCATCTATCGAAGGAGGCGGTATCCGATCGTTGATCACCAATACTTTACGCTGATCGTTTTTGAGTTGCTGACGCAAACTGTACAAATCATTAGGATAAGCGGAGGGACTGTCAACACCGTGAATTCTACAGTAACAGTTATAGAACAGCTTGGGGTCACTGCCACGCTGTAAAACAGGCACTTTAAAGTCAGCCAGTCCTTTGCCTTCTATCCAGGCATTGGTACAGTTCATCACCTCGGGCGTTCTGCCGTAAAGCCGCTGCATTCCTGCTTCCTGAGTGATCTCCTCCCGAATTTTTGCCAGACTGAAGTCCTTGGGAAAAGCTGTCATTCCGGGGATAACCAGTTCTTTGGACCAGCGGGACTGCGGGTCCAGCTTTTGATAAGCCGCATTCCCGTGATACTGCAAAAGCAGCACATCGCAGCCTGCCCCCGAGAGAATACGGATCAGTAAAAATTCATAATTACTGATGTCCCCCTCATAAAGGATTTTCGGCACCTGCGGATTGCCAAGCTGGCTGACAATTCGCTCAAATTTATAATAAAGCCAGCACATAAACTTGATATACGCATTTTTGAGCATATTTTCATTTTTGCCTTCATTTTTCAGTTCGCTGAGCGTATCGGCCATCGCCCCCGCTACCGCATCATTCTGATATTGGTTCATTCTGGGCAGCCATTTTTTCAATTTTTGCGAAAGAAAGGTTTTATCCGATCGGAAATCCGATCCCATCATTTCATCGAAATAAGCAAGATTTTTGTTGTCAGGGTTGGGAATACGTCCTTCAATCACAACGCCTGCCTTTCGGGCGGCATCGTAATATTTTTTGATCAGCTCGTGCACGGTCTGATGATAGCCGTTAATTCTGTAAAAATACACTCCTTTGGGGGAACGCTGCGGCAATTCGGTGAAAAAATCCTCCGGACGCTTCATTTCTATATGCTGTAACATCGAATTTTCACCTTCAATACTTATTCATTTTATTTTTGTGCATTACAAATCCGATCACCGATCCTGTCATACCGCCCAATATATGGGTCAGATTAGACACATTATCCTGCACAAAAAGTCCCTCATAAATCTGACCGCCGATATAGAACAAAGCTACCAAGATCAGCGTGACAGGGATTTCTTTTTCTTTTATTCCTACAAAAGAGGTCAGCAGGATCAGCGCAAAGAGCACCCCGCTTGCGCCAAGCAGAACGACGTTGGGACACAGCAGTACGTGAGCAAGACCTGTCACGACGGCTGTCACTAAAATGATGAACAGCATATTCATACTGCCATATTTTTCTTCCAGCATCGGTCCGATGATCAGTATTGTCATTATATTGCCGCTGAAGTGGCTCCAATCGGCGTGACCGAGTACGTGGCCGAAAATTCTGATATAAGACAAGGGATCCAGCAGCGAAGAGCGGTACACACTGAACAAAGCCTTATTGGCCCAGCCCAACGTGATAAAATTGATCAGCAGCGCAGCGAAACAAAGGAACACAAAACCAAGGATAACGGGAGAATTCAATGTTACCCTGAAATGTTTTTTCTCCATTTTCACTCCCTCCAACATCACATCGACCAAACACATTCACCAAATTTACTTTTTCATCTTTCCCTACATTGTACTATATTCCCAATAATTTGTCAACGGGTAGTATGCCCAAGAGGAAAATCCATTTTCCCCGGCAGTTCCTTCGGGGCAAACCCTTTTCCAACGGAAAAAGGGTTCTTCCCCGAACCCCTTTCCTAAAACCGTTGATTTTTTGAAACCACTGATTTCCTGAAACCACTGACTTCCTGAAACCACTGACTTCCTGAAACCACTGACTTCCTGAAACCACTGACTTCCTGAAACCACTGACTT